>JADGDT010000034.1:7483-29413 GCA_016744755.1 Ichthyobacteriaceae bacterium
TAACAACTGCTAACTGATTACTGCTAACTGATTACTGCTAACTGATTACTGCTAACTGATTACTGCTAACTGATTACTGCTAACTGATTACTGCTAACTATATTTAACAACACAAATTTCAGAGTTTTAGTCTAAAATTTTTAAAAGCTTAACAAAATTTAACTTTATTGTAGATTTTATGTTAAGGAGTTTTAATTATATATTTTTGTTTTTTACAATTTCAGAAACACAAACACATGCAAATAGATTTTTTAAAGTATCAAGGAGCAGGAAATGATTTCGTGATGATAGATAACAGGAATTTAAACTTTCCAAAATTAGACAATAAACTAGTTGGAAAACTTTGCGATAGAAGATTCGGAGTTGGCGGAGATGGATTAATACTTCTTGAAAACGACAGCAACCACGATTTCAGAATGGTGTATTTCAATGCCGATGGCTACGAGGGAACTATGTGTGGTAATGGTGGAAGATGTTGTGTTGCTTTTGCAAAACAACTTGGTGTTATCGGAAATAAAACTGAATTTATTGCTACTGATGGCAAACACGATGCTACCATAGAAAATGGATTAGTCAATCTTAGAATGACCAATGTTGATTTTGTTGCTGAGAATAAAGATCACTACTTCTTAGACACTGGATCTCCTCATCATGTTGAGTTCACAAAAGACGTAGAAAAAATTAACGTTCAAGAAAAAGGCTCGGAAATTAGAAATGGAGCACCTTACTTTGAAGAAGGCACAAATGTGAATTTTGCAGAAAATCTTGGCAATAACACAATTAAGGTTAGAACTTTCGAGAGAGGTGTTGAAGGAGAAACACTTGCTTGCGGAACAGGTGTTACTGCTGTTGCAATATCTGCTTACAAAGCAGGGATTCTTAATGGCAACACTGTAAAATTAAATGTTGAAGGTGGAAAGCTAGAAGTTACTTTCGAGGAAACAGATAATGGTTTTGAGAATATTTTCTTAAAAGGACCTGCTGAATTTGTTTTCGAAGGGAGCATAGGTTTATAATCACAGAGAGACCTTAAGAAAAGCACAAAAGACGCAAATAAAACGTGAAGAAAACGCAAATAAATTACTTCTCTTTTCCTTGAGATTTCTCCAATTCCTTCGGCTCCGCTCAGGAACCTACGCTCGAAATGACGAGGAACAAGTAACAATGGCACAACAAACATATCCCCACAAAAAAACTCGAAGCTACAAACTTCGAGTTTTCTATATAATTTATATACATAACCGTACTGCACCACTAATTACTACATTACTTTCTACAACATCTTCAAAAAGTTAACTTCTTCTTGAGTTAAAAAACGCCATTGCCCACGAGCAATGTTTTTCTTATTAAGACCTGCAAAAGTTACCCTATCTAGTTTTGTAATTTCGTAACCTAACGATTCGAAAATACGACGGATAATACGGTTTTTTCCTGAGCTAATTTCTACACCAACTTCTGTTTTTGGAGCATTGTTAACGTAAGAAATACTATCTACATTTATAATTCCATCCTCTAAGTTAAGACCTTCAAGTATTTTTTCTAAATGAGATTGCGAAAGCTTCTTATCTAGAGTTACATGATACATTTTCTTCACCCCATAAGTTGGATGAGTTAAACGTTTAGTCATTTCACCATCGTTTGTAAACATCAAAACACCTGTAGTATTTCTATCTAAACGACCAACTGGGTAAACTCTAACTTTGCCAATTCCACCCAAAAGATCCATTACAGTCCTTCTACCATGAGTATCATCTTTTGTAGTAATAAAGTTTTTGGGTTTATTCAAAACGGCATAAACTTTCTTTTCTGCCTGTATTGTAGTTCCATCAAATTTAACCTCTTCACCTGGCTGTACACGATACCCCATCTGGTCAACAACTTTACCATTAATGGTAACCGATCCAGCTACAATGTGCTTGTCGGCATCGCGACGAGAACAAATACCAGCATTTGCAATAAATTTGTTAAGACGGATACCATCTTTTTCAACACGTTTTTCAATGCTAGCCTGAGATTCAAATTTCTTTTTGGATTTAAAAGGTTTTCTACGTTCAAAACCACCATCCTTTTTGGCAGTTGAATCTTCACCTCCTTCTTTACCTTTTCTTTCAGCATTAACTTTACTAAAGTTCTCTCCACTGAATTTTCTATCACGAATTCTGTTTTCAACATCTTGGTGACGCTTTGAACGCGCACCACTACGACCATCTACTTTTGAAGTTCTTGATTTTCCTACTCGCTTCCCAGCAGTAGGTCTTCTGTTTTCTGACATAAAATATATTTCGAATAATTTTCTGCAAAATTAGTGTTTTTTAATCAATAAGTAAGAAAATAACCATTTTAGTTTATCAGTCTAAAATGCTATTTGTCACAATGTTAAATAAATAATATAGTAATGCGTTAATTCTTATAATTCTCAGGTGCCTTTTCCGGCTATACACTTGTAGTTTTCCTTGCAAATATTGTTCACAATAGCTTTGTTGCCGTCTTTTGCTTAGGCAAAAACCATCACAAAACTTTGTTCACCAAAAATATTTGCAAGCAAAAGCTACCGCTACTATCCGGGGCAAAAAATAGCCTTCCTATCACTACAAGAGATAGGATTACTGAAAAATTCATCTAAAAAGAATAAGGAACAAGTGCAATAGAAAACACACCTGCCAGAATAAGAATTTTAATAATATTGTATTGAAGTAAGTACCATTTCACACCTCTTAAATACCAAAGTCCTATTAAAAAAACTGAAAGCACACCCAAGCTGAAGTAAAAATAAATATGCATCAAACCAACTTCGTTAAACTGAGTAAGTATTATTCCTGGTACAAGAGTTAGTAATACTAAAAAGGAAATAATATACTTTGATACCTTCATACTGTATTTCACAGGAATAGTTTGGTAACCGTAAATTAAATCACCTCTATAACTAAGCATATCCTTCACTAATTCTCTAATTAAAATCAAAAGAGATAGAAACGTAGCATGAAGAACAATAAGTACTGAAATATTCTTGTAATAAAGAAAAATTGCAAAGAAAGGAACAATTGCAAGTATAGACGCTACAAGGTTTCCTATAAATGTAATTCTTTTTAGTTTATGAGAGTACAACCAAATAGTAAATGAAAATACAGCCATAAAAATTGTAGCTCTAATTGAAATAAAGAAACTCATCAACACTGCAATAGCATTGAAAATAAAATATATTGTCAACTTAGTCTTCTTGCTAACTAAATTGTCAATTGCTGTTTTTGTAGGCTTATTTATTTGATCTTTTTCTGAATCGTAGAAATTGTTGATTATGTATCCTGCTGCTATAATAAGCGATGATGATAACACCAATAAAAAAAGACTAGGATTTAGAACAACATCCCAAACATCTTCATCGAAAGATAGAATATAAATTGAAGTAAGATATTGAGCAACAACAATCACAAAAATATTATATCCACGAACAACTGAAAATAGTCCGATAAATTTTTGAATATTATATTTTAAATCGTGAGTTTCGATAATAAGGAGATAAATAGTTATGAGTTATGAGTTATGAGTTAAAATAATAATTATTTTTCATAACCTCTCGTTGTACTAATTAAGAAATGGTTCACCCTTATTTGCATGGAAAATATATTAATATCCTCATTTGATTGGAGCTTATAGAATGGATAAATCCTTCTTTACTGACTATAGATACCATTCTACTACACTCAGGGCAAGCTTCTTCAATCCTATCAACGGCAGAGATGATATAAATTAATAAATCAATAAATCAATTAAATTTCCACAACATTTGTAGTTGTACCAAAAAAAAATTAAAATCTATAAATAACTTCTAATTTATGACCTTGTAATGCTTTCTCTGCTTTTTGAAAATCCTCGGCAAATCCAAGAATATACCCTCCACCGCCAGATCCACAAAGTTTCATGTAGTAATCTTCGGTATCTAATCCATTTTTCCAAAGCGAATGAAAAGATGTAGGTATCATTGGCTTAAAATTATCTAACACCAAAGAAGAAAGACTTTTTAAGTCTTTAAACAAGTTAGAAAATTCACCTTTCACAAAAGAATCTATACACGCATCGTTGTATTTTACAAACTGATCTTTTAGCATTGTACGGAAACCTTCGTTCTTACATTTCTCCATAAAAATATTCACCATAGGTTCTGTTTCGCCAGGATTACCAGAATCTAAAAGAAAAACTGCACCTTTGCCAGAAATCATATCAGGAATACCTATAGTATCAATATCAGTATTTGATTTGATAAGTAAAGGAATATTTAAGTAACAAATTAGAGGATCAATACCCGAACTCTTTCCATGGAAATGAGATTCCATCTCTCCAAAAATCAACTTTAAACTCTGAATAGATTCTTTGTTGACATTAGATTTTGCATCAATTTTGTCTATGGCATACTTATCGTAAAGTGAAGCAACTAGAGCTCCAGAACTACCAACACCATATCCTTGAGGGATACTAGAATCAAAATACAAACCTGAATTAATATCAGCTTTCAAAGAATTAATATCAAATTCTACCTTAAAATTCTTGTTTGAATTTAAATTCTCTAAATAAGAAACATAGTTTTGAAGATGAATATTAGAATCTTTTGCTTCAGAATCAGACTTATTAGCAACAGGTATTTTCAAAGCTCCTTGATAAAAATTATAAGGTACCGATAGGCCCATAGAATCTCTTATGATTCCATACTCTCCAAACAGCAATACCTTAGCATAAAATAAAGGTCCTTTCTTCATAATTAAATTGCTTTTAGCCTTTGGCTTTTTGCCATTAGCTTTAACTCTAAGTACTTTTTAACTAAATAACTTTTTTTGCACCCGTTCCAAGTTCGTCGCAAATATACTGCTGATTTTCGCAATACGCAACTAACTCTTTTTCGATGAATGCCAATATTTCTTTTGCTTCGGACTTAGGGTAAAGCAAATGAACATTTGCTCCCGCATCTAAAGTAAAGAATAAGTTTTTACCTGTTTTAATTCTAAATTCCTTAACAGCTTCTAATGCCTGAACAGTATTTGCTTTCATCAGAATATAATAAGGAGTAGATGTCATCATCATTGCGTGAAGAGTTAAAGCCTCACTTTCTAATATCTCTCCAAAACGTTTCAAGTCTCCATTTTCTAAAACTGTTTTCATCTCAGCAATGTGATTATTTGCTTGTTTGAAACGTTGCTCAGCAAAAGGATGATTTTTCATCAATCCATGACCTATTGTACTAGACACAGATTTTACACCTTTATCTACCAACAAAATT
Source organism: Ichthyobacteriaceae bacterium (assembly GCA_016744755.1). Classification (GTDB taxonomy): domain Bacteria; phylum Bacteroidota; class Bacteroidia; order Flavobacteriales; family JADGDT01; genus JADGDT01. Next base: position 12,753 of record JADGDT010000034.1, read on the forward strand.
GTATCCTGAAAATTATCAAATATTGGATTCAACTCTAAATCTGGAACAACAGCAACTTGGTTTGAAGACAAACGATAATTGTCGTGTTCTCCCCAAATCATAACAGGGCCTTCAATAGAACGACATGCACTACCTGATCCTAATCGAGCTAGAAATGATGCCTTTTGATTAGCTACTCTTTCTACTAAATTAGAATTAATAACTTTTTCGAAAGCTACTAAGCATACCGATAAAGCACTAAAACCTGATGCAGATGAAGCAATACCGCTAGAATGAGGGAATGAATTTGTTGTGTGGATTATCATTTTATACTCCTTGGTGTAAGGTGTATAAACTTTTATATTATCGAAATACAAAGCAACTTTTTTAGAAAAACTTTCATTTTTATCTCCCTCAAAAAATAGTTCAAATTCTATCTCCCCATTTGAAACATCTTTTTTAATAAATTCAATTTGAGTTTCGGTGTAGCTGTTTTTTAGTGTAAAACTAATAGATGGATTTGCAGGAATTTGATGACCTACCTTACCCCAATACTTTACTAAAGCAATGTTTGAAGGACTACGCCATTTTTCAGTGTGATTCTCAATTCCTTCAGTTTGAATAGAACGAGGGATAAATATTTTTGTATTCATTGTTCTTTTGTAAAAAAATCATCCGATGACTTTGAGTCATCGGATGATTATCCATATATTTTTAAACCGCTTGAAGTCTTCTAAGTTTAGAAGAACTCATTTTTTCTTCGGCATATTCTCTTGTTATTACCAAGGTTGTGTCATCTCCTGATGGAGCCTCAAACATGGCATCGGTAAGTATTGTTTCGATAATCGAACGTAATCCACGAGCTCCAAGCTTAAACTCTGTAGCTTTCTCAACTACAAATTCAATTGCTGAATCTTCTATCGTTAAATCTACTTCGTCAATTTGAAAAAGACGTTTGTATTGTTTAACAATTGCATTCTTAGGCTCAGTTAGAATTCTTTTCAATGCATCAGGATCTAAATGATCTAGATGAGTAAGAACTGGCAAACGACCAATTAATTCAGGAATAATTCCGAAAGACTTTAAGTCCATTGGTAAAATATACTGAAGCATGTTTTCTTCGTCAACCTGATCAACAAAATCTTTTTGATAACCAATTGCTCTAGTATTTAATCTATCGCCTATTTTACGTTCTATTCCAGAGAATGCACCACCTGCAATAAATAAAATATTCTTAGTATTTACCTCTACAAATTTCTGGTCGGGGTGTTTACGTCCTCCTTGTGGCGGAACATTTATTACTGCTCCTTCAAGTAATTTCAACATTGCTTGCTGAACACCTTCACCTGAAACATCTCGTGTAATTGAAGGATTATCACTCTTACGAGCAATTTTATCAATTTCATCTATGAAAACAATTCCACGTTCTGCCTTCTCTACGTTATAATCAGCAGATTGAAGTAATCTTGTAAGAATAGTTTCTACATCTTCTCCTACGTATCCTGCTTCGGTTAGAACTGTTGCGTCAACAATAGTAAAAGGAACATTAAGCATGCGAGCAATAGAACGAGCCAACAATGTTTTACCAGTACCTGTTGGCCCAACCATAACGATATTAGACTTCTCTATTTCTACATCATCTCCTTCGTCTTTCTGTAACAATCTTTTGTAATGATTGTATACTGATACAGCCAATACTTTTTTAGCATCATCTTGACCTATAACGTACTGATCTAAAAATTCTTTTATCTCCTTAGGTTTCTTTAAAGTGATATCTGAACTAATCTCACTCGTTGTAGAGTTTGATACTTCTTCAAGTACTATTCCGTGAGCTTGCTCAATACATTTATCACAAATATGGGCGTCCATACCTGCAATTAGCAAATTTGTTTCACTTTTTTTACGTCCGCAAAACGAACATGATAATTCTTCTTTACTCATGGCGCAAAAATACACAAAAAAGCTACACAAAAGTGTAGCTTTAAAATTAATTTATCTTTTAAATGACTAATGCCGTTTACATTATGTTTTGTTTATCGCTTCGCTGGTTATGATGCCTTTGGCATCTGTCTTGCAAAGCTTCGCTTTAGCTGTTTAAACTCTGATTAAGAACATTTGTTCATCAATACAAAGTTTTTCACACGAAAAACATCAAGTTTAAATGGTTGATGTGCAGCATCACATAACCAAGAGAGCAAAGCTCTCTATAAACAGCGAAGTATAAACTATTACTTCTTACGGACAAGAACTTCGTCAACCATACCGTAGTCAACAGCTTCTTGTGCAGTCATCCAGTAATCTCTATCGCTATCTTTCCAAACTTGCTCGTAAGATTTACCACTGTGTTCAGAAATGATTGTGTATAATTCTTCTTTAAGCTTAGCTATTTCGCGAGCTGTAATTTCTATATCGGAAGCTTGTCCTTGAGCACCTCCCATTGGTTGGTGAATCATAACTCTTGAGTGTTTTAGAGCCGAACGTTTTCCTGCTGCTCCTGCTGTAAGTAAAACTGCTCCCATAGAAGCTGCCATACCTGTACAGATAGTTGCAACATCAGGTCTAATTAATTGCATAGTATCGTAAATACCTAAACCTGCATAAACACTTCCACCTGGTGAATTCAAATAAATTTGAATATCCTTTGAAGCATCTACAGATTCTAAAAACAATAACTGCCCTTGAATAATATTTGAAACATGATCATCAATCCCTGTTCCTAAAAATATAATTCTATCCATCATCAAACGAGAGAAAACATCCATTGATGCAACGTTCATTCTTCTTTCTTCGATAATTGTTGGCGAAATATAACTGTTATGCATAGACTCATACTGATGCATAGTCATGCTAGAAATACCTAAGTGCTTTGTAGCGTATTTTTTAAATTCGTCTCCTACGTTCATATCTAATAATATTTTTTAGTCAAATAAAACAAAGCACCAATTTAATAAAAAATTGGTGCCTTAGTATTCTTTTTGTTAGAAGTTTCCCACTAAAATTTATTTTGAAATTTCAGCAACAAATTTATCAAAAGTTAATTCCTTTGCTTTGGCCTTTACTTTCTCTTTGTAAAGAGCAGAAAGCTTCTCCATTTTCACTTGCTCAGAAATTCTGTTATACTCTTCTTGATTTTGAAGAACTCTCATAACAATATCTTCAACTTCCTTATCTTCCATGTTTGCTTGACCAAACTGAGCCATTTGAGTTCTAATCATTCCAGCAGCGCTAGATTTAATATCTTCGAAAGTCAACTGAAGCCCATTATCTGCAAATAATTTACCTTCGATTAACTGGTACTTCAATCCTTTTTCTGATTTCTCGAATTCAGCAGTTGCCTCTTCGTCAGTCATTGGATTTTCAGCAACAGACTTTAACCATTTTGCTAAAAATTCTTTTGGCAATTCAATTTCAGTTTCGTTGATAAGTTTATCTGTAACTTGGTTTAAGAAATGACGGTCAGTCTCTCCTACGTAAACTTTCTCAGCATCTTCTTTTATACGAGCACGGAAAACATCTTCTGAATCAACAGAACCAGCTCCGTATATTTTGTCGAATAACTCTTGGTTAACCTCGTGATTTTCTATTGTAGAAACTTCAGTTATTGTAAAAGTAACATCTGTTTCTATATCTTTAATTTCTTCTACTTTCTTACCTAATAAGTTTGCAAGTTTAGCTTCGTCTTCGAATAAGCTTTTAGTTTTTAGAGAAATAATATCTCCAACTTTCTTACCTACAAATTTGTTAAGATTTCTTTTTCCTTTTAAATCGGCAACAGCTACAGTGGAATTTACCACTTCTTCATTCCCAGCTTCAAGAACAGAACCAGCTACGTTAGAATTCTCTGCAACTTCTTCTTGAGGAACAACATTACCGTAACGAGATGTAAATTCTTCTACTTGTTTCTGAACTAATTCATCGTCAACAATAACTTTGTAGTCATTAAGGCCTTTAAGCTTCTCTAGATCTACTTTAAAATCAGATGCAAAACCTAATTCGAATTGGAAATTGAATTCCTCTCCATTCCAATCTATGTTATCTTGAGCAACAGGAAGTGGATTACCTAATACATCGAGCTTCTCGTCTTGAATATATTTACCTACTGAATCTTGAAGAATTTTATTTACTTCGTCAATTAATACTGCTCTACCGTATTGTTTTTTAATCATTCCCATTGGAACTAATCCTTTACGGAATCCAGGGATATTAGCATTTTTACGGTAATCTTTTAAAATCTTATCAACCGCTACTTTGTAATCTTCAGCAACGATTTGCACATTTAAAATAGCATTTAATGCATCTTTATTCTCTCTTGTAACTTGCATACAATATCAATTTTTAAAAACAACAACTTCAACATTTAATGTAGTTTTGCCTTTTATAATATAAATTACTTCTTTTTTTTGCCGTGCAAAATTATAAATATTTTATTTCACTACCTAATATTTAACAACTTATAACATGTGAAAAGTTGGAAGAAGATAACCTTAAACTATAAGTGCTAAATTGTAAGGTGAAAACTAAAATAAGTATGTTGAAAAATGGTATGAATCCTAATCTGTTTTCCTAAATTATGACATGTAACTCTTGTAAAAAAAAGAATAAAGAATTATCAATGACCCCATTCAATAACTGGACTTTTGTAATAGTTTATGTTAAGAACTTCAAATCTTTCTTTTTGCTTAGCTAATCTTAATTTGTAACTATTCCAATCTCTATTTCCCGGTTTAGACCATGCTATTTCTGCTACCCCAAGCAAACGAGGAAATACTAAAAATTCCATATCAGCTCTTGTTACAACAGTTTCTGACCACAGAGGGGCTTCAATACCTAAAATATTATCTCTAGTAACTCCTTCAATAAAGCTTTCAGGATTCCAGTTATATGCATCGTCAACAGGATTTAATCCTGCCCAAGTAATTCCTATTTTAGTAGAATCGTTATATTTTATATCTAGATATATTTTATCAGATGGCGACATGATGATTTTTGAACCTTTTTTAGCTCCTAATTTTGCGTTTTTTGCCTTACCCCAAAACTGAACAACCGTTTCTTTATCAATTTGAGTGTTTGCAATCTCATCCCAACCTATTACCTTCTTGTTATGAGATTTTACAATATCAATTGCCCTTTTTATAAAAGGGATATAGTCTGATTCTTTTGTTGAGTGAGATTCATCACCTCCAATATGAATATATTCTCCTAAAGTTATTTTTGCTAACTCACCAATTACATCATCCAAAAATTTATATGTAATATCTTTATCTATGCACAAAGTACTAAATCCAACTTTTGTTCCGTAATAAGGCTTGGTGGCTTTTCCGTTACAGTTTAATTCTGCGTACGAAGAAAGAGCGGCGTTTGTGTGACCAGGCATATCAATTTCAGGAATAATTGTAATGTGATGCTTTAATGCATATTTCTGAATTTCTTTATAATCTTCTTGAGTGTAAAATCCGCCTTTTTCATTTTTTACTGAAGATTTAGAGCCGTGATCTGTTAGGTTAGTCCACGATTTTATTTCTATTCTCCACCCTTGATCGTCAGATAAATGAAGATGGAGAGTGTTTATTTTATAAATAGCCAACAAGTCTATTAAATGTTTAACATCATCTACAGAATGAAAATGACGAGCAACATCCAACATAAAACCTCTATAAGAATACTCTGGAGAATCATTTATTTTTAGCAATTCTAAGTTTATTTGTTCTTCTCTATAAGTACTGTTTTCAAAAGAAGTAGGGAGTATTTGCCTAAGTGTTTGAACTGCGAGGAAAGCACCTTTATCAGTAGATGATTCCACTAATAGCTTTTGCTCTGAAATTGTAATCCTATATCCTTCAGTACTAGTAATTGAATCATTTACAGAAAACACTACAGACCTTGTCTGTTTAAATAAATTAGAAAAACTAAATTCTATTTCTCCCTTCAATTTATATCCTAATCCTTTTGACAAATATTGATTAAATAATTTAGCTGAGTTTTTAATCTCTTCATCGTAAACAAAAGATGTTTCCTTGTCAATTACAAAAGAACCAATTGATTTTGAAACTTCATTAGGGATGGGTATTACATTTAATGTTGTAGGTAAATAAATAAGATCGGAACTTCCTTTTAAAGGTTCGTTGCACGAATATGTTATAGAGATAATGATTATTAAAGATAATAATTTGATAAAATTCATAGTGTTTGTCTATTCAATATTTAATCTAACTGAATTGTAAATATATGAGTTTATTCCAAAAAAAAACACCCATAGAAAACATATTCCTATGGGTGTTAAAAATATTCAGTTTACAACTGAAAATATATTATTTATTCGTGATTGTGTCCTTCGTGACCATCTTTATCGTTAGAAACTTCTACTTCTATGCCCTTTTTAGTTAAACTAATATTACGCACATTTTCTTTACGTCCTTCTAGTTTGGCTAAGACTTCTTCTTTAGTTCCTTCAATTAATTCAATTGTCTCAACTTCTACACCATCAACTGTTTCTGATGTAACCACCTCAGCAGTCATATAATCAACACCTTCAGCAACTATTACCTCTACTTCTTGTTTAATTACATGAGCTTCTAAATTCTCTGTAGAGTGTGCGTTATTAACTGCAATATGTGGAGCAATTACCAACGATACAATAGACATTAATTTTATAAGAATATTCATTGATGGACCTGAAGTATCTTTGAAAGGATCTCCAACTGTATCTCCTGTTACTGATGCTACGTGAGCTTCAGAACCTTTATATTCCATTTTTCCATTAATCTCAACACCTTGCTCAAAAGATTTTTTAGCGTTATCCCAAGCACCACCTGCGTTATTCTGGAAAATACCCATCATAACACCCGATACTGTTACTCCTGCTAATACACCACCAAGAACTTCTGGTCCGAAAGAAAATCCTATAATAATAGGAGTTATAAGTGCAATTGCACCAGGTAACATCATTTCTTTAATAGATGCATCAGTAGAAATAGCAACGCATTTGTCGTACTCTGGCTTAGCTTTGTATTCCATTATTCCAGGAATCTCTTTAAACTGACGTCTAACTTCTTTTACCATTGCCATAGCTGCTCTACCAACGGCAGCAATTGCTAGTGAAGAGAATATAAAAGGAATCATTCCCCCAACAAATAATCCTGCTAAAACATCTGCCTTAGAAATATCTATAGAATCAATTCCTGCGATACCCATATAGGCAGCAAATAAGGCTAGAGCCGTAAGAGCAGCAGAAGCGATAGCAAATCCTTTTCCTGAAGCAGCAGTTGTATTACCAACAGCATCAAGAATATCTGTACGTCCACGAACTTCTTTTGGCAATTGACTCATCTCTGCAATACCTCCTGCATTATCTGCAATAGGCCCGAAAGCATCAATAGCCAACTGCATAGCAGTAGTAGCCATCATACCCGCAGCTGCAATAGCTACACCGTAAAGACCCGCAAACTCGTAAGAACCATAAATACCCGCAGCAAGAATTAAAGTAGAAATAAATGTAGATTCCATACCTACAGAAAGACCCCCGATAATGTTTGTTGCAGCACCAGTATCTGATTGCTGTATAATAGAATTAACAGGCTTACGACCCATTGATGTGTAATACTCAGTAACTATACTCATACCTGCACCAACTGCAGAACCTACAAGAATAGCATAAAATATATCCATGTTTGAGAATTCAAATCCACGAATAGCCATAGTTTCTGGCATCATCCACATTACAATAAAGTAAGATGCAATAACTACCATAATTACTGATGACCAGTTACCAAGGTTTAATGCTTTTTGTACATTTCCATCTTCACCAGAAATTTTCACGAACATTGTTCCGAAAATTGAGAATATAATTCCTACTCCGGCAATTACCATTGGTAAAAGAATTGGAGACAAACCTCCAAAATTATCAACAGCAATTATCTCGTTTCCTAATACCATAGTTGCAAGAATTGTTGCAACATAAGAACCAAATAAATCGGCACCCATACCAGCAACATCACCTACGTTATCACCAACATTATCGGCAATAGTAGCAGGATTACGAATATCATCTTCAGGAATACCTGCTTCAACTTTACCAACAAGATCGGCACCTACATCGGCAGCTTTAGTATAAATACCTCCGCCAACACGAGCAAATAAAGCAATAGACTCAGCTCCAAGAGAAAATCCAGTTAATACCTCTATAGCAGTAAGCAATCCTTGTGAATCAACAGTACCATCGGCAGCAACTGCCCATGTGTGATAAAACACAATGAATAAACCACCAAGTCCAAACACTGCTAAACCAGCAACTCCTAATCCCATTACAGTACCACCTGTAAAAGAAACTTTAAGTGCGCTAACTAAACTTGTACGAGCGGCTTGTGTAGTACGAACATTTGCTTTTGTAGCAACATTCATCCCTAGGTATCCTGCGAATGCAGATAATACAGCTCCAATTAAAAAAGAAACTGCTATTAACCATGATGAGTGATCAACTAATGTTCCTGACCATCCAAGTAATAGTGCAGTAATTACTGCGAAATAACCTAAAACTTTCCATTCTGCTTTTAAAAAAGACATAGCTCCTTCGGCAATATAAGTTGCCAATTCAACCATTTTTTCATCTCCAGCTTCTTGTTTCGATACCCATGCCGACTTTACAGCCATTACGAGTAATCCGATCACACCAAATGCTGGGATTAAATAAAGTACATACGATTCCATATTAAATCACTTACTATTTATTGTTTAATAATTTTTTAAGGTGGCCAAATATATAAAAAAACACTAAGCTTGACGTATATTTTACACTAAAAAACTATATTATGATTTAATACATATTTATATACTTACTTATGAAAAAATATGCTATCCTAAATTACCCATTTTCTTATGGATTAATACTTCAAGATGTATTTATTTACACAGTGTAATTAATTAACTTTGTAAAAAACAATTGGTTCTACCACTAATTTAGTGGAACAATCGTCATCTTGAGCGGAGCCGAAAGGTCTATTACAAAATAGCTCACATTATGTTATCACTGTAGCTATAGATGTTTCGACTACATTTCCTTTTGTTACACAAAGGAAATTACGCTCAACATGACGAATATTCTAAATTAGAAAATCCACACAAATGAGGATAGAACCATTAAAATAACAGTAGAACCAAACAATTAAACTAGCGAATGACTTTTAGCAACAAAATTGTAAGAGATCTTTATACTAGCATAACAAGTGAGTATGTACTTAATGACAAACTTATTTTGCCAAAATATTTTTTAGAAATTGATGAATTGGTATTTCTTAATTGGTTGATTAGTATTGATGAATCTCCAGAAAAACTAATCTTATTTATAGAAGAGAATCACTCAAAAAGGCTTGGTAGATATTTTGAAAACCTATTACATTATTATTTTATTTTTCATCCTAACATTGAAGTTCTTGAATTTGGGAAACAAATTTTTAATGGTAAAATTACTATTGGTGAAATGGATTTTATCTTACAAAATAAAACTACTAAGGAGATTATTCATCTTGAAACTGCTGTGAAGTATTTTGCCAAGAAAAAAGGAGAATCAGATTTTAAATATTTTATTTGCCCCAATGGCACAAGAAACTTTGGAGATAAGCTAGATAAAACTTTTGGGAAGCAACTAAAAATTACTGAAAGAGAAGAGACTAAAAAATTCTTAAAAGAGAAAGGTTATTTTCCAATGAAAAGTTATCATTTTATAAAAGGAATACTTTTTTATCATCCCGATGAGATTGAAATATTTCAACATTCAGACTTAAATCCTAATCACAAAAAATCGTGGTGGATTTATCAGAATGAAATAGATAGTATTAGTGAAATCTCAAAATATAAAATAGTTCATAAACTGAAATGGTTATCTGATGAGATTGAAGAAGATGAAGTAAAATTAATATCAAAACAGGAATTAATTAATTTGTTAAAATCTCACTTCGAAATAATATCTCAGGGGCAATTAATTGTTGAATTCGAAAAAAGTGAGTTTCTTTGGAAAGAGAAAAGCAGAGGTTTTGTTTTGGATGATGAATGGCCTCACTTAAAACAACAAATCAATATTATCCGTTAATATTTAACCAACAAGAGTCACAAAGTTTTGCTCAAAGAAGCAGAAAGAAAATCTTAGAAAGGATTGCCATTTGTGATTGTCTTAGTCCTTTGTTGTTATTTTATTGGTTCTCCCTGAATGTTGTGGAAAGTATTAATTTGCTAAAATATTTTCAGAGCATTTTTTTGATATAACACTAAACTTTGGTGACTCATGGAAAGTAACAAAAGTTGAAGTAAATTTTAAAACATCAGAGGTAAATGTTTTTATCAATTTCATCGATAAAAAAGCCGAATATCCAATCTCAGCAGACCTGTATCCTATTAATAACAGGGTTTAATATTATTAAATAGGATAATACATTTATCTGTAAAAAGAGGCTTAGTGCGTAGAGATAAAACATTAACATTATCCAACCTAAGTATCGATGAAAAATCTTTTAGGAAAGGGCATAGTGTATGTTTCAGTACTTAGTAATCCATTAACTGGAACAGTAGTAGATGTAGTGGAAAATATAGATACAAAAACAGTTAAACAATTAATAAACAGTGCGATTGCTGATGTTGCTAAGGCAGAAACAGTTACCATGGATATTTGGCTAGCATATTTAAACACTATTAAAAAGATGATTCCTAATACATCTATAATTCATGATAGATTTCATTTGGTTAAATACTTAAATGATGGGATTGACGAAGTTAGTAAACGAGAAACTAAACAATATGAAGAGCTTAGAAATACTGGATATGTGTTACTTAAAAATAAATAAAACTTAACAGAAAAACAGCATATAAAACTTCAATCAATCCAAGATTCAAACTGTGAAGTCAGCAGAACTTGGAAAATTAGAAAGGACTTTAAAGGGGGTTTTTGGAAGTAAAAAATATGACTGAAGCATTTTGTTTATTTATAAAATGGGGAAGTAGTGTAATAAACTCCAAAATTGAGGAAATTAAGAAAATAGCTAAGATGTTTAACAAATTTTTAGAAGGTGTTTGTAATGCATTAACTTCTGGTTTTTCAAATGCCATGGCTGAGAGATTAAATGGCAAAATTAAGGAAGTTAAGGCTACTGCTAGGGGGACAGAACCTTCGATAATTTAGAAGTGCAATACTTTTATTTAACGGTGGTTTAAGTCTTTATCCATACAAATAAGGGTAGAACCATAAAAATTAAATTGAAGTTTATCTTTTTTGCTAGTAGTTGTGTTCAAATATTTTACTTTAGCGACCTTAAATATTTCTTATGAGAATAATAATTAGTGGAGATGGAGATGTTGTTTTTTACTTAGCTAAAAATTTAGCCGAAGAGTATCATGACATCACTGTTATTGATGAAAACGAGGAACATCTTGAATATATTTCTAACCATATTGATGTTGCTACCATCAAAGGTTCTTCTACGTCGTTACTTGTTCTTAAAGAGCTAGAGTTAGATAAAGTAGATATGTTTTGCGCAGTATCTAAATCGCAAGATAAGAATTTACTTACCGCATCTTTGGCAAAGGGGCTGGGAGCTAAAAAATGTATTGCTCGTATTTCTGACCCTACTTTTCTTTACAGAAGAGATGTTTACGATTTACAAAAACTAGGTATTGACGAAATTATTTCTGTTGAAACACTAGCTTCAAAAGAGATAAGAAGATTACTAAGAGAGACAGCCATTACAGATACTTTTGAATTCGCAGCTGGTAAACTATCTCTAATTGGCATTCACCTAACAGGTAACGAAACAATAATTGGTAAGTCGCTAGCCGAGTCTTCTAGACTAAGTAGAGATACAGATTATTTAACTGTTGCAATTTTACGAGGCGATCAAACCATAATTCCACGTGGCGATACTGTTTTTAAATCTGGCGACCATGTTTACTACATAACACAACCAAAAGGGTTAACAAAAATACTTAAATCTACAGGTAAAACTTCCGAAAGAGTAAAAACTATAATGATACTTGGGGGAGGAGACATTGGACGATCAACAGCTTTGGCTTTGAACAGAAAGTACAGGGTAATACTTGTAGAAAAAGATAGAAAGAAAAGTTTTGAACTAGCAGACTCACTAAAAAACACTCTAGTTATTAATGGCGATGGGAGAGATGTTGAGCTGTTAGAAGAAGAAGGAATATCAGAGGTTGATGCATTTATTGCTGTTACTGGAAACTCTGAAACTAATATTATTGCTAGCTTAGTTGCAAAGAGTCACAATGTGCCTAAGACAATTGCCATGGTAGAAAACATGGATTTTATACATCTTTCGCAAAATATTGGAATAGATACTTTAATAAATAAAAAATTAATTGCTGCCAATTTTATATCTCGCTATGTAAGAAAAGGACGTGTAACTAACCTTGCAAGTTTACCTGGAGTAGATGTTGAGGTTGTAGAATATGTAGTGCACTCAAAATCTAAAATATTAAAATCTAAACTCATGGATTTAAATTTCCCTGATGATGCAATAGTTGGAGGGGTAATAAGGGGTAAGGAAGCATTTACACCTAACGGAGACTTTATTTTTCATGTAGGAGATAGAGTTATTGTTACTTTCAGACGTGGAGCAGATACAATAACAAACGTTGATAGTTTCTTCGAATAAAAAGAGGTATTATGATAAGACGTAGTAGATTTAATCTCACATTAGTATCTCGTTTTTTAGGAAAATTACTCATGTTTAACGGAGCATTTATGTTCCTTTGTTTATGGGCATCATTTTATTATCACGAAATTGAAGATGCTCTTCCATTATTGATTTCGGGAGGCATTACAGTCTTTATTGGTTTTATAATTCACTTAATTTCTAAACGCTACAACATAAGTTCGGAAATGACCAAAAGAGATGGCTACTTAATTGTAACATTTGGTTGGGTACTGATGGCATTTTCAGGTAGTTTACCATACTTACTAAGTGGTGCAATTCCTGAATTTTCTTCTGCTGTTTTCGAAACAATTTCGGGATATTCAACTACAGGAGCATCGGTAATTTCAAATATAGAAGGAGTTAATAAAGATATATTACTTTGGCGTAGCCTCACACAATGGATAGGAGGTATGGGAATTATTGTACTTACTGTTGCTATTCTACCAATTTTAGGAATTGGAGGAATGCAATTATTTGTCGCCGAAGCTCCTGGTATTTCTCCAGATAAACTTCAACCTCGTATAAAAGATACTGCTCGCCGACTTTGGGTTATTTACGTATTCTTAACTGGTGCCGAAGCTATACTTTTAATGTTTGGTGGTTTTGATTTTTACGATGCAATAAATCATGCATTTACTACTATGGCAACAGGTGGATTTTCTACCTATAACACAAGTGCAATGTCTTTCTCGCCATACATTCAATATATTCTTATAATTTTTATGTTCTTGGCAGGCACAAATTTTACCTTAACATATTTTGGTTTACATGGCAAATTAAGGAAAGTTTGGGAAAATGAAGAATTTCGTCTTTATAGTATAATTACATTTTTTGTTACTGTATTGCTAACATTAGTTGTTTACTCAACAGGTTGGGCTAATCATGATTTTGAAAAAGCTTTTAGAGATGTTCTTTTTCAAACAATTTCAATAATTACAACTACAGGCTATGTTTCTGCTGATTATACTTTGTGGCCACCACTTGCTGTAATGGTTATATTTATCCTAATGTTTGTAGGAGCTTCAGCAGGGTCGACAGCAGGTGGAGTAAAAATAGTTAGACACATTATACTTATAAAAAATGCCTTATTAGGATTTAAACGTCAATTGCATCCAAAAGCAATAATTCCTGTTAGATTAAATGGAAACTCTGTTAGTGAAAGTGTTGTTTTTAACGTGCTTGCTTTTATTATGATTTACCTTATGACTTATGCTCTAGGTGTAATAATACTAACTGCTTTAGATGTTGATTTTATTACATCATTAGGAGCAGTTGCAACTTCTTTAGGCAATATAGGACCTGCTATTGGAAGTGTTGGGCCAACAGATAACTTTGCTCATTTATCTGACCCTGTTAAATGGGTGCTTTCATTTTTTATGCTGATAGGACGACTTGAATTATTTACAGTACTTATGCTTTTTACTCCTTTTTTCTGGAGAAGAGTTCATTAAGTTAAATGATATTCAAAAGCTAAAAATAACCCAATAAAACATTCATGATATTCAATTCATTACCTTTCATAATATTCCTGCCGATTGTTTTTATCATATATTGGTCATTAAGAAACAAAAACTTAAAGTATCAAAATTCTATTTTATTAATTGCTAGCTATATTTTTTATGGTTGGTGGGATTGGAGATTTCTAAGTTTAATTGCTTTTAGTACAGTTGTAGATTACATAATTGGAATAAAAATAGATAACTCTAAAACTAAAAAAGAAAAGAAAAATTTCCTACTCGTTAGCCTAATTGTAAATATTGGGTTATTAGGGTTCTTTAAGTACTTTAACTTCTTTATTTCATCATTTGAAGAATCTATAAATTCACTTGGATTCACTTTTGACACATGGACTTTAAATATTATACTTCCTGTAGGAATCTCATTCTATACTTTTCAAACATTATCATATTCTATAGATATCTATAAAGGAAAAATTAAACACACTAAAGATTTTATCAGTTTTGCAGTATTTGTTTCATTTTTTCCACAATTAGTAGCTGGTCCTATTGAAAGAGCAAGTCATCTTTTACCTCAATTTCTTAAGAAGAGAGAATTTAATTATAGAACAGCGATCACTGGTGTTTCTTTAATTTCTTATGGATTTTTCAAAAAACTTGTAATTGCAGATAGATTAGCTATTTATGTAAATAGTGTTTTTGGAGATATTGAAAATGCAAATACAATATCCTTAGTATTTGGAATCATATTTTTCTCATTTCAAATATATGCAGACTTTTCAGGCTATTCTCTTATAGCAAGAGGTATCTCAAAATTACTAGGTTTTGATTTAATGATTAACTTTAATAAACCATATTTAGCAAATAGTATTCCTGATTTTTGGAGACGTTGGCATATATCATTATCTACATGGTTCAGAGATTATTTATACATACCATTAGGAGGTAATAGAGTGTCTATATTAAGGAATTATTATAATTTAATAATTGTCTTTTTAGTAAGTGGATTATGGCATGGTGCAAATTGGACTTTTGTTATTTGGGGAGCATTACATGGCATCTATCAGATAGTATATTTACAATATAAAAAATCAATAAATACGAAATACACTAAAACTAAAATCAGACAATTCGCAGATGTTTTATTAGTTTATTTCTTTGTGACATTTGCATGGATATTTTTCAGAGCAAATAGCCTTAATCATGCTATAGCATATATTAACAAAATAATTGAATTTGATTTTTCTCTAAATCTAGTACAAATATCCGCAGAAAAAGGTCCTTTAAATTTATTAATTAGTATGTTAGTAATTGTTATGCTATACCTTAGTTATTTATTACCTAATAACATGTCGTTTAAGAAAGTACATTCTCATATTGCATTCAATGTAATCACAATATTAATAATATTTTTAATAGGAATAAATGGAAAAGCAGAATTTATATATTTTCAATTTTAGCATATTTCTTATAAAAATTGCAACGATTATTACAATAATTGGCTTTATTTTCAACTATGTTTTTGAAATACAAATAATATTTAAAAGCCATATAAATGGAGCCTCTAAAATAAATAGAATTATTTCATTAACCGAAAAGAATGAAATCCCAATCTTTGGTTCTTCTAGAGCACAAGGTAATTTTGTTCCATCAATAATTGATAGTGTAAATTGCTTCAATTATGGTATTGATGCAACGCAAGCAAATATTTGGCTTTTCTTTTTAGAGCAAGAATTATCTAAAGAAAAAAACACACCAATAATAATAAACTTTGACTTAGGAGGATTGAATTATTCTGACGGAAATATTGGTAATTATATCCCTAATTGGAATAGTACCAAAAACATTCTAAGAAACAAAGGTGAATTCTACTACAATATTCCTTTTATAAAATATTATGGACAATACGAAAGGTATTTCAAATTCTACGTAAATGAAAAAATGAATTTAACTAAATTCACAGACAAAGGAGGTAGTTTTGAAAAAAATATACTAACCAATTCTAAATTCCAAAAATTAGTTAATAAAAGAAAAAACTCTAAATCAACATTCAGTTTAAATAAAAAGCTATTATCAAAATTCAACAAACTCATTAACTCTACTAATAGAAAAATTATTTTAGTTGTTTCTCCTTATCATATTTCATTTTTTAATAAATTCGAAAATATTGAAACAGTTAATAGATATCTAAGTAGCCTTAATGAAAGAGAAAATATTAATGTTATAGATTTAAGAAATTTTATTATTGATGATAAATTATTTTTAAACACAAGTCATTTAAATTATGACGGAGCTGTAAAATTTTCAAAAAAACTTAAAGAATTACTCGATTAAAATATTTTAAATAACAAATTAAATGATGAAAAAACTACTACTAGTGACTATTGGATTACTAATATCTAACTTCACTGAAGCACAGGACTTATTTGACAAAACTGATTATAGATTACATGCTCAGTGGGATATAAATGATACTATTATTGATTCTGAAGGTCTATTTAAGATAAAAGTTTACAAACCTGTATATTTT
>JADGDT010000164.1 GCA_016744755.1 Ichthyobacteriaceae bacterium
TACCACCTCTATTAATAGTAATACTGTTTCCAGATTGACTTACTATTCCTGGTCCCGACCAAGTATAAACTGCATCAGTAGGAATGTTTGTTCCTGTAGCAGTTATTACTTGCGTTGCTCCACCCGAGAAATCGTAGCATTGAGTTGCATCAATATCTAGTGTTACATCAAAATCAGGAACAACAGTAATAGTTTCTGTGTCTTGTAGAATACATCCATTTGTAGTTGTAACTACCAAAAAGTAAGTATGTGGCAATCCATCGTTAGGAACACTAATTGAAGTTCCAGAACCAACATCAACACCTGCTGGCCAATAATTGCCAGTAGTCCAATGGTAAGTATGTCCTGTGGTTGTATTTCCCGAAGGATATTCGACAACTCTTGCTGTAAGACTTCCTGGATCACAAGGTTCAGGGTCTATAAATAATCTTTCTTCAATTACATCTACACATTCTGTTTCTGGGCAACCGTTATCTGTTCTTACAGTTAAACAATATCTGCCTGGTGTACCTGTGCTTATTTGTTTGCTGTTGCTAAAGAATCCACCATTTCTTGTCCATCGGTAAGTGTATGAACCATTATCGGCAGGAATAATTGCTGTAGGTTCTAGTGTAACAGGGTTTCCATCGCAAATAACTTTTGGAGTTAAAGTAAAAGTTGGATTTGGATTAATTTTAATATCTACAGTTTCTTCTAAGTGACAACCATTTGGCGCAGTAGCTACAACTTTGTAAGTTCCCGATTCGGTTGACGTAGAAAAGCTTTTATTTCGTCCAGTCCCAATTGATGTATTTGAAGAATTGAACCATTCGTAAGTCCATCCATTAGCCCCTTTAGCTGTATTGTAAACTCGTGCATTTAAATCTACTGCTCCATCATTTTCGCAAATAGTTGCATTGTTATTAATCTTTAGAACAGGATCATTAACTTTGAAAGTTTCAGTATCGTCACAACCATCTTCTGTAGTAACTGTGACAGTATAATTACCAGCTGTTGTAACGTTAAATGTAACTGGATTGCTATGGTTTTGTTTGTTAGCAATAGTTTGATTTTCTACTCCACTTAATTCATAAGTATATTTTACGTTTGCAATAATTTCATCTAAGTTAACATCTATATTGGCTGAACCTCCACATAAATCAACTTCTGAAATATTATTTATTGTAGGGTTAGGATTTATTGTTACCACAGTACTTGCATCGTAAGGGCAATCGTTTAGTTCTAAGTGTAGTGTGTAAGTTCCAGATTCGTCGTAGTCTGATAAAGTAATTGACGGACCAGTTCCTACAGTTGTTCCTCCGCTGTTTTTCCAAACATAACTTTTAAAACCAGTCACGTTGTCAGGACCAAGTAGAGCCGTTAGTTTTACACTTCCCTCGCCTTCGCAAACGCCATCGTTAGTTTTGGTAATAGATAAAAATTGATCGCCATAAATATGTATTTCTTCTTCGTCGGAACAAGAACCTTCTGCTATTATTTCAATTTTATAATCACCACTTGAGTTAACGGTATAGGGCGGAGCATTTGCTTTTGCTACACCATTTAAAAAGTAAGTGTAATTTACTCCTGCAACAGGTGTAAAAGTTGTATTTATAATTGCGCTACCACTACAAAGTTGTTTGTCATCGTCTATATCAAAATCTGGTTTAGAAACTATTGTTATGTCAACTACGTCTTCGTAGGTACAACTATTTGTAGTTATCTCTACTTTATATAGTCCACTATCCGTAGTATTGCTAAGTGTTATTATTGCTTCATTACTGTAGTAAGACCCGCCTTTTGTCCATTTATATGTTGGATTAGGAACATTTACAGTTGCATCGAGTACAGTTTCATCTCCCTCGCAAGTAGGCGATGGATTAGTAATATCTATTTTGAAGTTATCTATTTTAGGGTGAACATATACAGATCTTGTTTCTGGGCAACCACCGTTTACTGTAACTGTAGCTGTGTAAGTTCCATCGTTAGATACGGTAATTGTTGTCCCTGAATCTCCGTTACTCCAATTGTAATCGTAAGTGTTACCAGTAGTTTCGGTAAATATTATTTTCAGAGTAGCATCGCCAGATGTATTACAAATTTCTTGCTCTTGACTTATCCAAAAATCAGGTCTTTCTAAAACTGTAATTTTTACTTCATCGCTAAAAGCACAACCACCGTTTGCTAACACTTCTACTCTGTAAGTGCCAGAATTTGCTGTAGTAGTATTTGGTATATTTAATGTAGAGCTAGACTCTCCGCTAATAACTGAGCCATTATGAAACCAAGTAATATCTTCTGTAACACCCGATATTGACAGATTTATTGGATCTCCAGAACATAGCTCAAAATCATCTCCCAAATCTACATTTGGAGGATCGGGGAAAGTTACGTTTACACTAGCTTCTTTCTCGCAAGCACCTCCATCATAACTTAGATTAGAAATTACTTTTAGTGTATAATTTCCTCCTGGTTTTGTTGCTGTATAGTTTTTACTTGTTGCTCCTGATATTTCATTACCGCCTAAATACCACTGATAACTAACATCACCCTCATTTATTCCTCCACTTAAATTAACATCAGAAATTATATCAATATTATCTGTTGCACATTCTTGAATATCAGCAGGAAGACCCACTGTGATTGTGTGAACTATTAACGTAACTGGTTCTACAACTTGTGTATTGTCTGTTAATGTAATTGTAACGTTATATGTACCAGGATCGCCAATTGTAAGTTCTGGTCCAGTAACGCCGTTAACATTCCATACATATCTATCGTCAGTTATAGAGTAATTACTAACAGTTGCATCGAAAGTGAAAGTATTACCAGCGCAAATAGTTGCAGTATTTTGGAGTTTATCAAAAATAGGTGTTACCCCTTTGCTTTCTAGAAAACTTATGTCTAAATCAAAAGTATTTTGAATATAGTTATTATAGAAAATTGAAGAATTATTTATAGCAATACTTTTTCCGTCAGCATCAATATGAATGCTAATAGAAAAAAATAATAGAAGAAGAAGTAAAAATTTCTTCATAAATAGGTTTTGATGAGAATTTGTATGCCTTAACTAGTGTGTAAACATTTTCTTTCAAAGCTTTAATATTTAACTTTAGAAGCCTTTTTTACATCACCTATTATCAATATATGAATTTTTCTATTTGATAATACATAAGCCTATAAATTGTTTTTTTAAGTATAATATGAAGTGTTATGATTGGTATATTGCTAATCTTTAGTAGTATGTGATTTCGTATAGTAAGTTTGTTTGTAGTATTTTTTTTAACGAACTACACAAAAAGTAAGGTGTTTCTTTATAGTAGAACAAGTGAAATGTAGGTGGCTTTCCTAAAACTCAAATATGAGATTGGATGTTAGAGTTATATGAATTGTGAGTTTAAGTTCTGGTTAAAATAAAAATGAGTAAAAGTAGATTTAGGCAACTACGATATATGTAAGTATAGTTTGTGTCTGCGTAAGTAAAATGCAAATATTTAAGGTAGGAAAATTACAAGTTATTGATGTAAAAAAAAAGAGACTTGCCAATTATGGAAGTCTCTTTTTGTGCCTAAGCCGTGGCTTTATTTACGGTTAAATATTTATTTTTTATTTCATCTAGAGTTAGACTCTGTCTTTTTCTAGAATACAGTTTGTCAGTATTATTACTCCTAACTTTTTTTCGTATTTTAGTGTCTTTTGTTTCGTCTGTCATTGTAAGTTTTTTTAGGTTTTACTAAATGTACAAAAAAAACTTATTTATAACTATTCTTTGTGTGCGAAATATAGATAATCTTTATGTTGTGTTTGTTCAGAGATTTTATTACCAATATTTATTTAGATGACAGTAGTGTAAATATTAAGAATTACCTTTCTCTTTTTTCAATCTTATCATTTCTATTTCTTCAGACAATCTTTTTGGGTAAATCAATCTGAAAATTGTTTTTCGTTGTTTGTGTTTCATGAAAGGATATTTTCTAATGTTTGCATCCATTTTTTCATCAGAGCTAATTTTAGAACTAGGGTTCTTATCAAATAATATTTGTTCTTTTCTAGCACTCTCGTTTACCTTTCGTTGAATTAGTCCTTCTTTTAGCTGTTTAAGTATTCCTCCGCCATTTTCTATTAGCTTAAAAGTCGCCAATGATTTCTTAGCTAATTCGTATTTTATGAAATCTAAGTAGTAACTACCTTCATCAATATTATCGACCTTATTGGCATAAGCTTCTTCGTTAAGAATCAACAGTTGATTGTGTCCAAGTCTACTCGAAAAATTATTGGCACTGTTGTATGTTGAGTCAAAAGACGAACTTACAAAAGTATCTACATTAGCTATTAAAGCAGAAAAGGCTTCAGTTGTACTTCTAAGCAAATTGCTATGGGCATCGTATATAGTTTTATTCCTGAAACTAGACTCACAACAAATAATATTTTTAGTCTCAATACCATATTTTTCTTTCACACGATTTATTAAAAAGTCAAAAACCGTAATCTTTGCAATCTCAAAAAAGAAATTAGAGCCAATAGCAAAGTTGTATTGAGTTTTATTGAAAAAATCTTTACCAAGTATATCTGCATATTCAACAGCAGTAGCAAGGGAATATGTTATTTGTTGTACAGTGTTTGCACCAGAATTTTGGAAATAGGTAGAGTTTACAGTGAAAGGAATTATGTTTTTCTCAAGATTGCTCACTTTTTTCAGCAAATCAAAATCCTCATTTTCTGAAATTAACCAACTACCCTCTACAGGTATTCTTCCTATAACATCAAGGTTCAAGTATATTTGTTTGCTATGTTTTATGTTTTCACCAAGCTTAATTATCTCTTTTATATATTCCTCAACAAAAAATTCAAATTCAAATTTAATGTTTTTAGAAAGTAAGCCTTTAATGTCAATAATTTGCGATAATTCGAAATTTTTAGGAACGAATAATTTTATGCTATCGAAATCATCACTTACAAATGATTTTAAAATATTTATAGAGCGACTATCATTTTTAAGGATAAAATATTTAGCAAAATCGATACTTTCATTCTGTAGTCTAGTGTGGTTTATAGATTTTATATTCTGATCTGCCGAAAAACATGGAGGAGTGTTTATCCCTTCTAGTCCATTCCAATTTAGGTTTTCATTGAAATCCTTACCGTTTAAATCAAAGTTAGCTTTGTTCTTCCATTCTTTAAATGAGACCTCTCTAAATTCCGAAAACAGTTTTTTCATATAGGTAAGTGTTAAATAGTAATATAGTAATTAGTAATTCAGTATCGGTAGATAAGAATTTTCGCTTTCAGCTCGAAACTTATACCGATTACATTTCTAAATGCTCATTTAAGCTTGAAGTATTTTATAATTATACGATTTATAAAAATTGAGCATAGCCGTAGCTACGTGAATATTTTTCTAAAGAAGTAGAATTAAAAAAGACAAAATGAATGTTGGACATTTTGATGTGTTATTGGTATTACAACTACTTATCATCTTTAATTATAAATATGTCCTCTCCTTTTTTTTTCATAAAAAATCTTTCTCTAGCGTATTTCTCCAACATTTCCGGATTGTTGTTTATCTCATCTAGT
>JADGDT010000035.1:0-17985 GCA_016744755.1 Ichthyobacteriaceae bacterium
TGGTTCGGCTCCGCTCACCAACCTGGTTCGGCTCCGCTCACCAACCGTACGACAAATAAATTGTCAATTAAGGATATACGTCGAAAATGGTAGGTAGCTGAGCGGAGCCGAAGCTACATTTTGTAAATCCAACTAGCCGGATTCTGCTCATTTTTATCGAACCACAATTGAAATTTTAATACTGTTGCCCCAGTTCTTGAGTTTGTGTAGACTGTTCCAACTTTTTGTTTTACCTTTATTGATTCACCTTTTTTAACGTAGATCTTGCTGAGGTTTGAATAAACGGTATAGTAATTTCCATGTTGAATAAGTACAGTTTTAGCACCTCCTTTTGATAGGATAACAGAGGTTACTGTCCCTCCGAAAATGGCTCTAGCTTCCGAACCTTTTTCGGTGGCAATATCAACACCATGATTAACAATAATAATATTTTTCATTGTTGGGTGTGGATGCTTGCCGTATTTACTCACAACTACACCTCGTTCAACAGGCCATGGTAGTTTGTTTTTGTTCAATTTAAAACTCTTTGCAAGTGCTTTAGCTTCTGCTGTTAGGGTGAAACTACTACCACCTTTATCCTTGTTTTCCTTGGTGGCTTTCTCTCTAGCTAATCTTATTTCTGAAATTATTATCTTCTGAATTTCTGCTTGTAGTTTATCGGATTTTTTCTGTTTTGATTTTACATCAGAAGCAAGTTTTTTCTTCTTCTTTTGAAGCTTACCTAATATTGCTTCTTTTTCTCCTTTTTCTGATTGTAAATTTTCCTTTTCTTGTTTTTTTGATGAAAGCAATGCCACTTTACTTTCCTTTTCTTTCTTCAGTTTTGCTATAGATTCTTCTAGTTTAACACTTTGTTCTTCTATTTTCTCACCTTGTTTTTTCCGATATTTAGAATACTGATCTATATATTCTATACGTTTAACCGCTTGATTGAAGTTTTCTGAAGATAGAAAAAACATTACTCTACTGTATGCCGATTTTGATTTGTAAGTTTGGGTTACCATTCTTGCATAATCCTCTTTTAAATTTTTTAGTTCGGCTTCCGATGTGTTTATCTTCTTTTGTTTTTCCTTAATATTGCTATTAATAAAACTGATTTCATTATTAATATTGTCAATTAATCCTTGTCGGATACTTATTTTTTTATCTATATTTCTAACCTGTGCAACAGAATAGCTAGATGCCTTTTTGTTTTCTTTTAAAAGGGAATTGACGTATGTTATTTCTTTTTGGAGGTCTTTTTTCTGTCTCTCTAGCTGAGCTTTTCTATCGCTTTGGGCTAAAGAGGGAATACTAGCAAGAATGCTTAGAATAAGAAAAGTTAGTTTTATAAATCGCACTATAAGTATGTTTTTATTTCAGTTTTAATTCTTTGTAATCCTTTGGTATTTTAAAAGGGAAAGATAGCTTTTTATCAACTTTGATCCCTTTGTATTCAATTTCTACCAAAGTAACAGAATCATCTATAATTTGCAAACTTATATTTTCAGGAATATTATATTTTCCTGCTACAAGATCGTAGTTATCATTATCTACCATCAAAGTCATTTTTCTATCTGGCTGTGAAATCAATTGACGCTCCAATTCGAAATTAATAGGATTGTACCAATATCTTTTGATATAGTCTCCATTGTTTTTTCCGCTCTTTGATAATTTTTTGTTGTTTTCGTACTCTAGCAAGTATGAATTTTTGGAAATAATAGTTTTGTATTTCTTAGATTGAACCTCCTGTATTGGTTTGCCTAAAATTAGAGACTGTAGCTGATAGAAATCTAAATCTACACCTAATAGCTTCGATAAATATTTGAAATCGCCAGTAAATGTAGTGTTATTTTGCCTTTCGTACATACTTACACTTTCGGGTGTAACTATACCTCTGGCAAAGGATATTCCCAGGAAGCTTATGTTTATCCAAATAGTTTTGTCTTTCTCTAGTCTAAGGTTAGCATTAAAACTCATCTTCTTTTTCTTATGCTGATATCTCACTTTTAGAGATGCCGACATATATTGTGGAGAAACAAACTTAGAATCATATTCTTCTAAAATTTTCTTTGGAGATAACACAGTAATCTCTCCATGTTCTGTAGTAGTTGTTTTTGTGCCACATGAATTAGTAATCAATACCGTTACAACAACCGAGATGGAAATAATTATCTTTTTAATGCTCATATTCTGTAATTCCGTTTTATTATTGAATAGCCTTTTTTCCTATCTTCTCTTTTAGAATTGTAGAGCTACTATTTAATTTATATGCCTTTTTCCATTGTTTCACTGCTTGGCTAACCTTGTCTAGTTTGTACAAGATATCACCATAGTGTTCTAAAACATCAGCACTTTCATCTCCTCCATTTTTAAGAGCCTTTTTTAATGAAGTTTTAGCATTTTCATAATCTCCCTGCATGTAATAAACCCAAGCCATTGTATCGAGGTAAGTAGAGTTATTAGCTTCGGTTTCTACAACTTGTTTTATCATTTCTAATGCCATATTTAGGCGTAAATTGTTTTCAGCTAAATAATAACTATAGTTGTTAAGAACTACAATATTCTCTGCATCTAAACTTATTGCTTTATCAAATTCAGCAAAACACTTATCTAGTTCTTTTTTTCTGTAGAAACCATCGGCAGTAAGGCTGTGAAATTCTGCTTTTAATTTGTCGTTATTCATTACATACCCCACTCCTTCCTCTAAAGTTTCTATAGACAAATTATAGTTGCCAAGTTGATTTAAAGCAAATCCTTTGAATAAAAACAATACAGGTTGCGTAGGATAGAGTTCAAGCATTTTATTAGAATCCTCAACCAAAAGAGTATATTCTTCTAGCTCTTGCTCTAAAATTAGCATGTCCATCAATCCCGAAAAATCAGTATAACCAGCATCAAATCCTTTGCGGAATGTTAATAGGGCTTTTTCTTTATTTCCATCAATTTTATATAGATTACCTATAATTGGATAAATCTTAACTTCATGAGTGTCACCAACCCAGTTTTCTAGAGACTTAATTAATCTAGATGTTTCCTTGTGTTCAACATCGGCTGTAACAAACTCAATTACAAATCCAAGCTTTTCGTTAAAATCGAATCGATGGTTTTCAAACGCCATATTCAAAATATCGAATGCTGCATCAAAGTCAGATTTTTGCAACAGTATTTTAAATTCTTGTCTTATCAGAATTGGACTATCAGGTGTGTTTATTAATCCTTTATTTACATACTCTTCGGCTTCATCAATTTTTCCATCTTTCAAAAGTAAATCAGAAATTTCGAAGTAGTAAGTAGAACTATTGGGATTTAACTCAATAAGTTCGTTTGTTAAAGCAATAGCTTCTGTATTAAGATTGTTGGCTACAAGTAAATCTCTTTTCAAAGTCAGCAATTCTTCTGTTTCAGTGTTTTTCAGAAATAGGGTAACTTTTTCTAGAGCTAATTTTATATTTCCACTTCTAGCAATGCTTCGTACATATTCGGGTATAAATTCAGAGTCTAACTCAGATAATTTGGCATAACATCTTTCAGCATTTTTATTATCACCTATCAAACTATACAACTCTGCAATATTTACCCAGTACCATTTTTGATTAGGTTTGAATCTAACAGCATTTTCGCCATACAAAATTGCTTGCCTATAGTCTTTTAGTGATTTGTAATTTATTGATAATTCGAATTGAACATCGGCATTGTTGGGCTGAAACCTCAATGATTTTCTAAGAAGTTCTACAGCTTTGCCAAAATCTCCTTTTATCTTTTCCTTTAGAGCTTCGTAATAATATGTTTCGAAACTAACAGTGCTCTTTCCTGAAACGGAAATACTATCAGCAACTTGAGTACCTTTATCTTGAGACCAAACAGAAATGCTCAAAAACATTAAGGAAATAATCAGGATTTTTTTCAACATATTAAATATTTAATTTATTCTGATAATAGAATCTGCAAAAATAGAATTTTTATGTAGTTAACAATCATGTTTCATGTATAAACAACTAACTTTTGTGTTTTTGATGTTTAGCTACGAAGCTTACTATAAACGAACAAATTGGTATATATTTTATATTTCTATCTATCAAATAGTCTAGCGATTGCTTTACTAGTCGAGTACCAACTCCTTTGCCTCCAATTTCTTTTGGTACAATTGTATGCGGAAGATGCCAAACTTCGTCAACAACTTGGTAAGTTAGAAAGGCAATATTTCCACTAAGCTCTAACTCAAAACGATGTTTTTCTTTATTTATTCTAAAATTCTTTGTGTTCATGATTTTATTTTGAAATTATTTATAGCATATAACAATTTTAAACAAAAATACAGTTAGAAGATTATAGCTTGCAAATAAAAAATAGAAAACACTTATACAATAATCAAAACTATCAATGATTCTTATAGTGTAAATCTTTGTAATAGAATCATCTTTGTATTACAAAAGTTTAGAAAAGCTTTTGTATTTTTATACTGATATTTATAACATAACATAAAATATATTTTACGATGAAAATTAACAGATACGTAGATATTTCTACAGTAGACAAGGAAGCAAAGAAAGATTACATCGATCGTCACTCTGCATTTGTACACCCACAAGGTGATGCAAAAAAAGGAGAGAAGTATGTAGTAAAAGTAAAAGTTGGTGATGAGTATTCTCATCCAGATGATTTTGATCATTACATTGCGTGGGTTCAACTTTGGGACGGTGAGGTTCAACTAGCTCAGGCTACAATGAATGCGGGTGCTTTAGGTAGTGCTTCAAATCAATTAGAAGTTGATTTTTACGTTGTACCAACAAAAAAGAAAATGAAACTTACAGCACACGCTTACTGTACTAAACACGGATTGTGGGAGTCAGAAGAAGTAATTGTTGAAGTTTCAGAATAAGAATTTGTTTTGATTAGTTAGATTAGTTTGGGAATAAAAAGCATCGAGATTGATTTCTCGGTGCTTTTTTGTTTTCTGAGATTTAGGGGTTATCACTAATTGGTTCTACCCTTATTTGTGTGGAAGTTGTAATTTAGAATAGTCGTCATCTTGAGCAGAATTTCCTTTGTGCAACAAAAGGAAATGTAGTCGAAAGATTTATAGCAACAGTGATTACACAATGTGCTATTTGTGTAATAGACCTTTCGACTTTGCTTTGGCTCCGCTCAAGGTGACGATTGTTCCACAACATTAAGTGTAGAACCCACTAATTTAATGAATAAATAATGTAAACTTCCGTCATCTCTACCGATGATAGGAGTGGAGAGATTTCCCCTCATTGATAAAAGAGATTTCTCCATCCTGTCTGCCGATAGGTAGACCTGCAAGCTCCAGTCGAAATGACTAATAATAATTCTCCATAAAAAAAAACGTAGAACTAAAATCTTATTTCAACTCATCAACTGCACTTCTTAGTTGTTCCATTGCTTTTTCTAAAATAACTCTTGGTGTAGCCACATTCAATCTAGCAAAGCCACTTCCTTCTTCTCCAAAAGAATTACCTTGATTCAGTCCTAGTTTTGCTTTTTCTATCAAGAAAGATTTAAGTTCGGAATTTGATAATTTTAATTTTCTGAAATCTAACCACAGTAAATATGTTCCTTCGTTGTTAGACATACTTACTTGTGGAATATTTGTTTTTAGGAAATTAGCCACAAATGCGACATTAGATTTTATATATTCTACAAGTTCTTCTAACCAAACATCTCCTTTTGTATAGGCTGAAATTAAAGCTTCTGTTCCCAAGGTATTAACCATGTTTAAGTGCATTGAATTAACTTCGTACCTATAAGTTTTTCTAATGCTTTTGTTTTCGATAATGGTGTATGCTACAGACAACCCTGCTATGTTGAATGATTTAGTAGGAGACATGCATGTAATGGTTAAATTGCTAGCTTCATTAGAAATAGAAGCTATAGGAATGTGGGGTTTGTTGCCAGTAATTAGATCGGCATGAATTTCATCAGAAAGAATTTTCACATTGTACTTATTACAGAGATTTACAATTTGCTCCAATTCTTTTATTGTAAATACTTTGCCAACAGGATTATGAGGATTTGAAATAATTATCATCTTAACTCCTGCCGATAAAGACTTTTCCATATCATCGAAATCTAAATAATAATTCCCGTCTTTTTCAATAAGAGGATTGCGTACCAATTCTCTGTTACTCTTTTCTATTAAATTGTAAAATGGATGATAAACAGGAGTTTGAATCATAATTTTATCACCTTCATTGGTAAATGATTTAATAGATACTGATATGGCTGGTAAAACTCCTGAGATGGGGGTAACGCTACGAGACGAAATATCCCAACCATGTTTGTTTTTTTGCCAATTTACAATGGCATCAATAAACTCATTGTCTTGATGTGTGTAACCAAATATAGGGTGTTTCAATCTTTTTTGTAGATCATCTTGAATCTCTTTGGCAATGGGTAAATCCATATCAGCAACCCAAAGAGGAATAACATCTTCCGTTTTAAATAATAATTTTCTGAATTCTAATTTGTTTGCTCTTGTTCCTAATCGGTCTATTACTTTATCGAAATCCATTGTATGTTTTTTTAAAATAGTTCTACTATTATTTTCACAATATTATGTCTCGAACCTTTAAATTAGAAGTTCCACACAAATAATGGTAACCATTTTATTCAATGTACTTTTCCTTCAATGCTTCAATAATTATTTTATGGTCCTCCTCATCGTGTAATCCAGAAACAGTTATTATTGCTATCATTCCTGCATTCTTAACAAAAATTGGAATTGAACCTCCTTTGGCTAAATATTTTTTTTTGTCAAGAGCAAAAGTTTTTTCTAAAGTCATATTCCCATTAGTCAAATCATTTTTTACGCTTAAAGAGCTTTCTTCGAAGTGTTTTGTCACGTTAGCCTTTCTTTTTAACCAAAGGTGTTTGTCAGCAGGAAGATTGTCATCAACGAATAGAAAAATTGTGTGATTCAGTCTTTCAATTTTAACTGCTACATTTTTATTTCTTCCCTTTGCTAAATTTACAATTGCCAAACCCATTTCAAGTCCAATGCTATTATTAAAACTATCTAGCTCTATTTTCTTTAATATTTCTTGTTTCATATTTTAGTTTTGTACTGATAAATTTGCTAAAAATCCAACAAATAAAATCATACTCATAATTTTGTTATATTACCGCCAGCATAGTATTTAGTTCTCCTAGTAGATATTTCAACTTCGCAAAAACTCCGCTCAATATTACGATTTTTCCACAACTTTCGAGGTAGAGCCAAAATAAAAAGGTGATTTAGGTGTAATAAATTTACAAACCAAATCACCTTCAATTAAATTAGGGACGGTTTTTTTACTCCAAAACAGAATAATCGCCAATACTTATAGAATTTGAAGCTCCAGAGTATCTAGCCTGATTTCCTATCATTGAATTTACAATATTTGCTCTTCGCAAAGTAGCATTGTTCTGGATTAACGAATTTTCAATATTAGAATTTTCTATAACTGTTCCTATACCAATAGATACAAAAGGTCCAATTTTAGAATTTTTAATAACTACATTTTCACCAATAAAACAAGGCTCTATGATAATTGAATTTTCTATAGTTGCAGTCTTAGCAATTAAATGACCTCCTCCTTTTTCATAACCAAGAGTTTGCTTGTTTGTATCTACTGTAGCATCTTTATTACCACAATCCATCCATGCATCAACTTTACCAGGAGTTAACTTCAATCCCTTTGCTTTCATGTTTTCTAAAGCATCAGTTAATTGATATTCTCCACCTTTAATTACATTATTGTCAATTAAATATTCAAGTTCGGATCTTAGATTTTCTCCATCCTTGAAATAATATATTCCGATAATTGCTAAATCTGAAATAAGCTCTGCAGGCTTCTCAATAAAATCGGTAATTACATTTTTATTATCAATTTTTACTACTCCAAAAGCACTAGGATCTTCAACTTGCTTCACCCAAATTACACCATCAGCTTCGGCATCAAGTTTAAATTCAGCTTTAAAAAGAGTATCGGCAAATGCTACAACAACAGGTCCTTTAATAGATTCTTTGGCACAAGCAATGGCGTGAGCCGTTCCTAAAGGAGCATCTTGATAATAAATGGTTCCTTTAGCTCCTAAATCGTTAGCAATAGAAATAAGTTTTTGCTCTATCTCTACTCCAAAATCACCAATAATGAAAGCTATTTCATCAACCTTCTCGTTTACAACTTTGGTAATGTCTTCTACTAATCGTTGAACAATTGGTTTGCCTGCAATAGGAATTAATGGTTTTGGTACTGTTAATGTGTGTGGGCGTAAACGTGAGCCACGTCCTGCCATAGGTACTATAATTTTCATGTTGTTGTTAATTTGTGTGTGTTTTTTAAATGTTCAATAATTAATTAGCAAATAGCAATGTTCAATATGTAATTAAAAAATAGTAGTTGACAACGAACAATCTGTAATTGAAAATTGTTAACTGATAATTGTTAATTGAATTTATACTCCAGTAGATCCAAATCCACCTGCTCCTCTGTCGCTACTTTCTAGTTCTACAGATTCTTCCCATTGAATTTGTTCGTGTTTTGCAACAACCATTTGTGCAACTCTTTCTCCATCTTGTATTTCGAATTCTTTGTTAGATAAATTCACGAGAATAACACCTATTTCTCCTCTGTAATCGGCATCAATTGTTCCTGGCGAATTAAGAACTGTAATTCCTTTTTTTGCGGCCAAGCCACTACGAGGTCTTACTTGAGCTTCGAAACCTACAGGTAATTCCATGAAAAGACCTGTTTTTACAATGGCTCTTTCAAGAGGTTTAAGAATAATTGATTCTTCTATGTTTGCTCTTAAATCCATTCCAGCCGAAGCAATAGTTTCGTAGTTTGGAAGAGCGTGTTTGGATTTGTTTATTACTTTAACTTTCATGTTTTTTTATTTATTGCCTTTGGCTGTTAGCCATTAGCTTTTATCTATGAACTAATTCATTTGTTTTTGGCAAATATAGATCTTAAGGAAGATGATTCAAAGAATGCTACCATTAAAACAAACATCAATAAAACTGCGTTTCCAACGATTAAATTGCCATAGAATAATCGGTGTATTGTTATTCCTAAAAATATAGATGTTCCTAAATATAAAAATATTTTTTTCATGTTGTATGGAATGTGGTAGTGCTTTTGTCCAATAATATAAGACATCAACATCATTGAGGCATAGGCTGCTAAAGTTGCCCAAGCCGACCCGAAATAACCCATAGTTGGAATTAACCAAATATTTAGAGCAACAGTTATTATTGCCCCAGCTATAGAGAATAATGCTCCATACTTTGTTTTGTCGTTAACCTTGTACCATACCGATAAACTTAAATAAATTCCCAAACTTAGATTTGCTAGCAGTAAAATTGGTACTACATCTAATCCTATCCACATTTCTTTGTTTCTAATAAATAGCTTAAACAAATCTAGATTTACCATAATGAAAAGGAATATCATAGCCATAATTGCCACAAAGAAATTCATTACATAAGCATAGGTTTCTTTAGCATCTTTGTCTTTTGCTTTTGCAAAGAAAAATGGTTCTACTCCCATGCGGAAAGCTTGAATAAACAAAGTCATGAAAATTGAAATTTTATAGTTTGCACCATAAATTCCTACTTCTCCCTTTGCAATATCAGCAGGTAACATTTTAGATAAGAAAACCTTATCCATAGATTCATTAATAATTCCGGCAGTGCCTGCAATAAGTATAGGCCAGCCATAGCTAAGCATTTTCTTCCACAGTACTTTATCAAAATTCCACTCTATATCTTTAAAAGTTGGAATTATCATTATTACAGTTGCTGCACTAGCAATTAGGTTTGAAATAAATATTACACTCAATTTAGGTGTGGATAGTAATTCGGTATATTCTCCAAAACTCACTCCTTCTGAAATTAACTTCGGCACAAAAACTAGAAGTATTAAGTTTAAACCTATAACAATTCCAATATTAGTTAATCTTATGGATGCAAAAGTGAAAGCCTTGTTCAAGTGTCTAAGTCTGCTGAAAGGAATTACAGTAATAGCGTCAAAAGCTAGTACCCAAACCAAATACATAATATATTCTGGATGACCTTCAAAAGAAAGTAACTCTGCAATGTTTTTATTGAAAGTAATAGCAAATAACAAGAAAGCTAGAGATGTAGAAATCAAACTAATAAAAGCTGTAGAAAAAACACTTTTATTCTCTTTTTTATTGATGAAATTAAAAAATGAAGTTTCCATTCCATAACTCAAAAACACATTTATAATTGCGGTATATGAGTAAAGTATAGTTACTTCTCCATACTCTTCTTTGTTGAAAACTGCAGTGTAGAGTGGAACAAGTAAAAAGTTTAGCACTCTACCTAATACACTACTCAATCCGTAAATTGCTGTCTGACTTAAAAGTTGTTTTATCGTTGCCAAGCTAAATTGTATCTGTTAGTGAAAAAATTAGAACCAGAATCCAAGGTTGAAAATCACACCTATTCTACCCGTCTCAGGACTGTAGTCTGCGGTAAGTTCAACAGGTCCAATATTACTATTATAGCCAAGAGAAAGAGCATATCCTGAGTATTGTGGAACCCATGTTTCATACCATTGACTATTATTTTTAGAAACTACAAGGTAATTTGCATAAGCAGATAGGTAAATGTCAGGCTTAATATTATATTGAAAATATGTGACATATTTAATAAAACCTCCATCGTCTGTATCTACAATGCCAAATAGTGGATACCCAAATAAGCTATAAATGTTGTTGTGTAGGTTTCTATTATAACCACCAAAGAAATATGAGTAACCTGGAGAGTTAAAATTACCTATTCTAACACTTGAATTTAGCTTGTTTGTCCATGTCCATTTTTCATTTAATGGTAAAGAATGATCAAATCTTAAATATATGAAAGAGGTAGAAGATAAAGCATCATCAATAATGAAATCACTATTTTGAGATTGAGGCATAACAAACTTAAATTCACCTTTAAACATTATTCCCTCGGTAGGATAATTTCCATTGTCTCTAGTGTCGGCATAAATTTCCATAGTTGGGTTAAGGTTCCAACTTTCGTCGAAAATAGCTGCTCTTTCTATCAAGTTACCTTCTGAATCTTTAACTGTAATTGAGTTTGAGTAGAAATTAATATGCTTAGCTTCAAAACCTATCCCTACATAAAAATCCTCATTAATAGTTTTTTGAGCCATAATTTTGGTAGTCCAATCCTTATACCTAATATCTATGTATAAACCAGAAACTAAATCGCTGATATCTTCTTCGAAAGCATCTATAGGGATGGAATTTTCAAACTGATTAAAGGTAGATTGAAATAAAAAACCAGGCCATTTTGCATTATCCTTAAAGAATAGAAACTCTAGTCGTGGCTTGTCAGAAATTATTACATCAGCCATAAGTACAGAGCTTTTCATTATTTTATTTCTTGAAGTATATTTCAACATCATACCTGCCCCATAGAGGTTATCGTAATGTATTCCAATTTTTAGAAAATCGTTTGTAGGCTTTTCTTTTATATTAAGGATCATTTTGTAGGTACCATCATGTTTTTCAAATAATTCATAGCCAACATGGTTAAAGTTTCTAGTTCCATTTATGGTATTAATGCCAATTTTGATATCTTTTATCGTAAGTAGTCCTGGCATTCTTTTTATAGGGAAGCGATTCGAGAAGTATTCATCAGAATAATTAATAGAACCATTTACTTCTAATTCTGAAACATTATAAGAAGTAGGATTTGATAAAGATGTTTTTGCAGTCGTTTCAGTATGTATTTGTCTTTTTGCAATAGCTAAAAAATCATTAAAATATTTGAATCCTTCTTCCTCTCCTATCTGTAATAATTCAGGAGCTTTATCGAAGCTCATTACCGAGTATCCTTTAATATCTGGTTTTATGAAAACATCAACAAGTTTTTTTTGTTGTTCAGATTTTTCAACCATCTTGAAACTGGTTATTTGTTCGATAATCGATACCATGGAAGTAAGGTCTTCTTTCTTGTATAGTCCATCTTCAACACTAACACCAATTATTACATCAGCTCCCATATTTATAACTTCTTGTACAGGAAAATTGTTCATTACTCCTCCATCAACTAGTAGTCTTCCATCAATTTCAACTGGAGAAAATAAAGATGGAAAAGATGAACTAGCTCTCATAATTAAAGGTATGTTTCCCTCGTGAAACTCTAGAGATTCACCTGTTTCAATATCAGTAGCCATCATTACAAGTGGGATAGGTAATTTGTTGAAATCTTGATTTCCAGGATAAGCTCTTGTAAGTTCGGTAAATGCATCAATAACATCTTGTCCATTAGACAATCCTTGTGGTAATCCTATTTTCCAATTTTTAACAGGGACACTAGCAAAAGTTTCTCCCTCGTAAGTTTTTTCAAAATATGTTAGATTCTCTCTAGGTATGTTCCCTTCAACCATCTTCGACATGTCTAGTATTCTAATTATACTATCTAAGTCATCTACAGAATAACCAACAGAGTATAAGGCCGAAACTATAGCTCCCATACTTGAACCTCCTATATAATCTATCCTTACTCCAGCATTCTCTATCATTCTAAGTACTCCAACATGAGCAACACCCTTAGCTCCGCCACCACTCAAAACTACTCCTACCTTTATATCTTCTTGATTAAAAGGTTGCTTTCTTTGAGCTTCTATATTGTATGAATGAAAGATTGTGATTGCTAGTATAATTAGCGTTTTGTAAAATAGTTTCATATGTATAGGATTTATTTAGACCAAAAGTAATTAAAATTTTATATTTGCCGCCTAAAAGAATATAACATACATGGAAATTAGCGAAATACTTATAAAAGCAGCTCAGTTTTTTCTGAGTTTATCGATATTAATAGTTCTTCACGAATTAGGACATTTTATACCAGCAAAAATATTTAAAACTAGGGTAGAGAAGTTCTACTTATTTTTTGATCCTTACTTTTCTCTTTTCAAAAAGAAAATTGGAGGTACAGAGTATGGTATTGGATGGTTACCACTTGGTGGTTACGTGAAAATTGCAGGGATGATTGATGAGTCTATGGACAAGGAGCAAATGGATAAGCCAGCAGAGCCTTGGGAATTTAGATCAAAGCCAGCTTGGCAACGTTTAATCATCATGATTGGTGGAGTAGTGGTAAACCTTATTCTTGCAGTAGTAATTTACGCAGGTATGCTTTATGCATGGGGGGAGCAATATGTTCCTATTTCTGAAATAAACCAATATGGTATTTCTACTGATTCTATTGGTAATAAGTTAGGCCTTCAAAACGGAGATAAAATAATTAAGATTGGAGGTAAGGAAGTGACAATGTTTAAGGAGGTCCCTATGGAAATTATCCTTTCCGATGACATGGATGTTGAGAGAGATGGACAACCAGTTCACCTTACATTTGATGCATCCGTAAAAGAGGAACTTATTAAAAGTTCTCGATTCGTATCTTACAGAGTACCATACTTAGTCAGTGATTTTTCTTCAGATTCTGAAGCTGAAAAATCTGGATTAGAGATTGGTGATAAAGTTGTAAGCCTTAATGGTAAAACAATGGCATACTTTGATGAGTATAGTGCAAGTATTCCTAATTATATAGGTGATACAATTTCACTTGGTATTTTAAGGGGTGATGCAACAATGAGTTTTGATATATTTGTTCCTGAATCTGGTAAAATGGGTGTTTTTATCGATTTAGATCCATCAAAGTATTACGATTTAAAGACTTTAGAATATGGATTGTTTGAATCTATACCAGCTGGAGCAATTAAGGCTAACGATATGTTGGTAAACTACATTCGTCAGTTCAAATTAATTTTTACACCAGAAACTGGTGCATATAAATCTGTTGGTGGTTTCTTATCAATAGGAAAACAATTTTCGCCTACTTGGGATTGGCAACGTTTTTGGAGCTTTACTGCATTTTTGTCTATTATGCTTGCTTTTCTTAATATTCTACCTATTCCAGCACTAGATGGAGGACACGTAGTATTTGTACTTTGGGAAATGATTTCGGGAAAAGCCCCATCAGAAAAAGTTTTAGAATATGCTCAGATTTTTGGATTTGTAGTACTTATGAGTTTAGTTATTCTAGCGAACGGAAATGATATTTTGAAGACATTCTTTTAAAGAATTAGTCTGATAAAATTTATTAAACGGCATCAAAGTTATTGTAATTTTGATGCCTTTTTTTATTCATCAGATGACTCCAAGTCATCTGATGAGTGACAAGAATAAATACTCATTAAATATATTAACTTCGCAACTTGTAAAAAGAGAATAATTTGGAAATGATAAATAAAGAAGAAGAAAAAACAATTTACGTTTGGGGAGACAGTAAAAGGTATAATTCGCAGTCGGCAAGGCTGAAAGAAAAGTATGGAGGTAGAGTACAGAAGGTTTCAATCTCTGCAGATTTTACTTGTCCAAATCGTGATGGGTCTTTAGGTACTGGAGGATGTACGTATTGTAACAATGACAGTTTTACACCCAACTATACAAAGATTTCAAAACAAATAACTAAACAGCTCGACGAAGGGTTGGGTTTCCTTAAAGTACGTTACAAACGAACAGCAATGTTTGTGGGTTATTTTCAGAGTTACACAAATACGTATGGTTCTCTAGAAAAAATAACAGCTATTTACGATGAGGCACTTTCTCATCCTGATATCAACGGACTAGTTATTGGAACTAGACCTGATGTAACTACAAATGAACAACTGGATTACCTCGAAAAATTAGCAAAGGACTATTATATAGATCTTGAATTTGGAATAGAGACTACCAATGATATGACTTTAGAAGACATAAATAGAGGTCATGATTTTGCTTCTTCGGTAGATGCCATAAAAAGAGCTGCCGGAAGAGGATTCGAAGTAGGAGGACATATGTTATTTGGATTGCCTGGCGAATCAAGAACAGAAATGCTAGATCAAGTAGATGAGATAAACAAGTTACCTCTTAACTCCATTAAATTTCATCAATTACAGATTGTAAAAAATACTGTAATGGCGAAACAATATAAAGATACACCTGAGATGTTCAATTTATTCTCTAGAGAAGATTATATAGATTTCGTAATAGATTTCATGGAAAGACTTCGTCCTGATATTACTGTTCAGAGACTAGCAAGCGAAGCACCACCAGATATTAAAATTGCTCCAGATTGGGGTACAATAAGAATAGATGTTATTCAAAATCAGGTAGAAGTTCGTATGGCAGAAAGAGATACTTGGCAAGGAAAAAAGTATATAGCACCCTAAAAAAAACATCACTAGAGTTATTTTCTAGTGATGTTTTTTTAAAATATATTTTCAATAAATTACTCCCTCTTTATTTCATTTCTGATAATAAAAGCACCAGAAAACTCTTCTTGGAATTTCCTCAATTCTCTATCAGCATCTAATTTTGTAGAATATCCTCCAACTACAGTTTTAAAGTTAGGCTCTTCGTAAATTATTTTAGCTTTTATATCTGGGAAACTTTCCTCAAACTCTTCTTTTAGATTATAAGCTTTGGTTCTAGATCCAAAATAAATTTGAATTCTATATCCATTAACTAAAGTATCCACAGAGCTTACTTCTTTATAATAATTATTTATTATTTCTATTTGGGGATCTTGTATAATTTGTACAAATGCTGTAGTATCATTTTCAGATGAATGGAATGTAGAATCTTGAGCATTTACAGCAAAACTAGAAACTAATAAAAACATCAAAGTGTATAATATATTTCTTGACTTCATATTCGATATAGGTCTTTAAATTTCATCCAAAGTTAAATATTTTATAAGATCATCATAAATAAATCAAAAATTAAAATCAATATTATTTTGAATGTATTACTTTTAAAAAAAATATAATTACTTTGAGTAACTGATTTCATTTAATTTATAATCATTATAAATTAAATAAACATATTCATCATCATTCAATAATTCAACTAAAATTATATTTTTGTGTCCATGTTATTTGTCAGCTTTGAAACTGTCAAACATCATATCCGAGTATCGTTTTTAATACAAACAACAAGTATATTTTATTTTTAATTAAACTAACTAATGAAAGAATTGAATAATCGTTACAATTCGTTGAGAGTACATTTTGTTTTTAGTGTAGCTTTTTCATTTTTGTTTTCACTATCAATATTCGCTCAGGATGGAGATATAAACAATGGTAAAAAGTTATTTAATACAAATTGTGCTGCCTGTCACAAATTAGAGCAGAGACTTATTGGTCCACCTTTGAAAGGTGTAGCTGCTAAAAGAAATCAAGAGTGGTTAAATAAATGGATACGTAACAGTGCCGAGCTTATTGCAAGTGGCGATGCTGATGCAAAAGCCATTTTTGAGGAGTATAGCAATATTCCTATGACACCATTTCCTAATCTATCCGATCAGGATATTGCCGATATAATGGCATACACTGATGCCGATCCCGCATTATTTCAGAAGAAAAAAGCAGAAGTAGTTGTGGTAGAGGTTAAGCCAATACAAACTTATTACACAGAAGTTATTATTGCTGTAATAATTATTGTTTTGTTGTTAACAATGGTTTTGTTTAAATTAAAATCTACTCTTAATAACTTAAATAGAGAAGAGCAAAAGGGGTATTTTGATGAGTTGAAAGCTTATTTGGCATATCTAGTTAAGGATAATGCAATTCTAATTACATTCGTTCTAGTTATTTCTTTAGGAGGTCTTTACGCTTTCTGGGAATGGGGAGTAGGTGTAGGCGTTGATAAAGGTTATCAGCCTATTCAGCCCATAGCATTCTCTCACAAAGTTCATGCTGGCGATCAAGAAATTGATTGTGAGTACTGCCATTCTAGTGCACGTACAAGTAAAACTTCGGGTATTCCATCGGCTAATGTTTGTATGAATTGTCACAAGCTTATTCAAGAAGGCGAAACTACAGGTAAAAAAGAAATTGCCAAAATCTACGATGCAATTGGTTTCGATCCTGCAACAAGTACATATAAAAAAGATTACGTTCAGAAACCTATTAAGTGGGTAAGAGTACATAATCTTCCTGATTTTGTTTACTACAATCACTCGCAACACGTAACTGTAGGGCAACAAGAATGTCAAACTTGTCACGGACCTGTTGAGGAAATGGAAGAACTATATCAGTATAGTCCTTTAACAATGGAGTGGTGTGTTGACTGTCACAGAACAGAAGAAGTGAAAATGGCTGGTAATGATTACTACAAAGAAATACATGAACAACTATCTAAAAAATACGGAACTGAAAAGTTAACCGTAGCTATGATGGGTGGATTGGAATGTGGTAAATGCCATTATTAATGTTGAATCGTTGAACTGTTGATTTGTTGAATTGATAAGCACATCGATTAAACAGTAAATCAATTAAACAGTTAAACAATTAAACAATTAAACAAAAGAAAACAATGTCAGAAAAAAAATATTGGAAAGGTATAGAAGATCTGAACGAAGAGAGTCAGATCATGAAAGACCTTCGAGACAAAGAGTTTGTTGAAGAAATTCCTACTGATGATTTTTTAGGAGATAAAGAAGCATTAGGAACAGGATCTACAACAAGAAGAGACTTTTTAAAATATATAGGATTTAGTACAGCAGCTGCCTCTTTAGTAGCATGTGAAGGACCAGTTGTTAAATCAATACCTTATGTAGTAAAACCAGATAGTATCACTCCTGGCACAGCAGATTATTATGCAACATCAATATCCGATGGGCATGATTTTGCTAGTGTTTTGGTAAGAGCACGTGAGGGTCGTCCTATTAGAATTGAGCCAAACACAATGGCCGATTACTACGGTACTACTAACACACGTATCCAAGCTAATGTATTATCTCTTTACGATAGCAACAGATTAAGAGCTCCTCAAAAAGGAGGTAAAGATATCTCTTGGTCTTCTGCTGATAAAGAAATCATTTCAGCATTAGGTACTGTTGGAGATAAGCAAGTAGTATTGATGACACCATCAATGTTCAGCCCATCTACAAGTGAAGTTATTGCAAAGTTT
>JADGDT010000035.1:18085-29008 GCA_016744755.1 Ichthyobacteriaceae bacterium
GAAATCATTTCAGCATTAGGTACTGTTGGAGATAAGCAAGTAGTATTGATGACACCATCAATGTTCAGCCCATCTACAAGTGAAGTTATTGCAAAGTTTGTTGAGAAGTATCCAACTGCAAAACAAGTTTCTTACGATGCTGTTTCTAGCGCGGGTGCATTAGATGCTTTTGAAGCATTGTATGGTAATCGTGCTTTACCTCTTTACAACTTTGCAGAGGCAAGAACAATAGTTTCTATTGGAGCTGATTTTATTGGCGATTGGCTAGGTGGAGGTTACGAGAAAGGTTATGCCCTAGGAAGAAATCCTAAGCAAGACCAAATGTCTCGCCACATTCAAATAGAAACAAATCTATCTTTAGCTGGTGCAAATGCTGACGATAGATACGCTGTAAAACCATCTGAACAAACTTCAGCATTAATTGCACTTTATAGTATTATTACTGGAGATAGTCAAATCTTTAAGCCAACTTCAATTGATCCTCAGCTTAAGGCTATTGCAAAAGAGCTAAAGAAAGCAGGAAATAAAGGTCTAGTAATTACAGGTAGTAACGATAAGAATATGCATATTCTTGCAATGAAGATTAATCTTGCATTGCAAAGTAAAGCTATGTGTGTTGGGAAACCAGTTTACGTAAAAGAAGGAAATGATAAAGCTGTTCAGCAATTAATTCAGGATATGAATTCTGGAAAAGTTGGAGCTTTAGTAACATATAATGTAAATCCTGTTTACTCTTTGGCAAACTCTGCTGAATTTGTAAAAGGATTAAAGAAGGTAAGTACAACAGTTGCACTTTCTCAGTTTACTGATGAAACTGCAAAAGTAATGACTTACAATCTTCCATCTCAACACTCGTTAGAGAATTGGGGAGATGCAATGGCTGTAGAAGGAGAGTATTCTCTAATGCAACCAACTATTCGTCCGTTGTACGATACTCGTCAGTTTCAAGATGATTTATTGAAATGGATGGGATCCGATCAAGATTTCTATTCTTTCATGAGAGAGAATTGGGATAATAATATTCTAAGTGCGAAAG
The DNA here is from genome assembly GCA_016744755.1 of Ichthyobacteriaceae bacterium. GTDB lineage: Bacteria > Bacteroidota > Bacteroidia > Flavobacteriales > JADGDT01 > JADGDT01. The sequence continues at coordinate 19,122 of JADGDT010000035.1, forward strand.
CAGGAGCAACATGGAATCAAGCACTACACGATGGTGTATTAAAATTGAGTCTTGACCCTGTAATGCCTACTTTGAATGAAGTAGATATGATTGGTGTAGCAAAATCTGCTTCAAAAGTATTTAAAGCTTCTAAAGGTTTAGAACTTGAGCTTTATATGAAAGCAGGTATGGGTAATGGAGAAATGGCAAACAATCCTTGGTTACAAGAATTGCCAGATCCAATTACTAGAACAGCTTGGGACAACTACTTAACAATGTCAGCAAAACAGGCTAAAGAATTAGGTATAACTAACTGGAATGTTTCTAACGGAGCATTAAACGGAGATAAGGTTGAGCTTAAATCTGATGGTGTTACAATAATTTTACCTGTATTTATTCAGCCAGGACAAACATACGGAACTCTTGGTTTAGCTTTGGGTTACGGACGTAGCGAAGGAGTAAAAGATGCAATGATGACTGGAGTAAATGCATATCCGCTTTACAAAGGTTTCAATAAATATGTTAGTAATGTAACAATTGCGAAGGTAGAAGGAGAACATGAATTTGCTTGTGTTCAACTTCACCATACAATGATGGATAGAGATGTTGTACAAGAAACAACATTTGATATATTCAAAAATAAAGATAAAGAAGATTGGAATCCAATGGTAGCTTTGGCTACTCATGATGGAGTAAAACCTGTTTCTAAAATTGATATTTGGGAAGCTCACGATTCTTCAGTAGGGCCACACTTTAACCTTTCTATAGATTTGAATGCGTGTACAGGTTGTGCAGCTTGTGTTGTTGCTTGTCATGCAGAAAATAATGTTCCTGTTGTAGGTAAAGAAGAAGTACGTAAGTCTAGAGATATGCACTGGTTGCGTATTGATAGATATTACTCTTCTGATATGAACAAGGAGAAGGCTAAAGAAGAAGGTCTTTCGGGAGTTACAGGCTCAATAGATATGTACCATCAAATGGAAGTTGCTTCTGCAAATCCTGAGGTAGTATTCCAACCAGTAATGTGTCAGCACTGTAATCACGCACCTTGTGAAACAGTTTGTCCTGTTGCTGCAACATCACACGGTAGTCAAGGTCAGAATCAAATGGCTTACAACCGTTGTGTAGGTACAAGATATTGTGCAAATAACTGTCCTTATAAAGTACGTCGTTTCAACTGGTTCCAATATAATGGAAACGAGGAATTCGATTACCACATGAACGATGAGGTTGGACGTATGGTACTTAATCCTGATGTTACAATTAGAGATAGAGGAGTTATGGAGAAATGCTCTATGTGTATTCAAATAACTCAAGCGGGTATTCTTTCTGCAAAGAAAGATGGTCGTAAACTTGAAGATATGGATATTCAAACTGCATGTTCATCGGCTTGTCCTTCGGATGCTATGGTATTTGGAAATATTAATGATGAATCATCAGCAATACAAACTCCACTACACGACGATAGAAAGTACTACTTACTAGAATCAGTAGGTACGAAACCAAACGTGATGTATCAAACTAAAATTAGAAATAAAAACTCATAATTAATGGCTATTAGCCTTTAGCTTTTGGCTGTTAGCTAAAGGCCAAAGGCTAAAAGCCAAAAGCAAAATATTAAGATATGCATTATGAATCAGATATAAGAGAGCCATTAATTTTAGGTGATAAGTCGTATGGCGATATCACTAGAGATGTAGCGGCTCCAGTAGAAGGCAAAGCCAATAAGATGTGGTGGTTTGTTTTCAGTTTAGCTCTTATCGCTTTCCTTTGGGGAATAGGGGTAATGGCTTACACAGTAGGTACTGGTATTGGTACTTGGGGATTGAACAAGACCGTTGGTTGGGCTTGGGATATTACCAATTTTGTATGGTGGGTAGGAATTGGTCATGCAGGAACTTTGATTTCGGCTGTACTATTACTTTTCCGTCAGAAATGGAGAATGTCAATTAACCGATCTGCTGAGGCGATGACAATATTTGCGGTGGTACAAGCAGCATTATTTCCATTACTTCATATGGGTCGTCCTTGGTTGGCTTATTGGGTATTCCCTTTTCCTAATAACTTCGGTTCACTTTGGGTAAACTTCAATTCACCGTTGCTTTGGGATGTATTTGCAATTTCAACATACTTTTCAGTTTCTACTGTGTTCTGGTATGTAGGGTTAATTCCTGATTTTGCAATGATTAGAGATAGAGCAGTAAAACCTTTCCAAAAACACATTTACAAAATAATGAGTTTCGGATGGAGTGGAAAAGCTAAACATTGGCAACGTTTCGAAGAGGTTTCTTTGGTACTTGCAGGATTAGCAACACCACTAGTACTTTCGGTACACACTATTGTATCAATGGATTTTGCAACATCAGTTATACCAGGATGGCATACAACAATTTTCCCTCCTTACTTTGTTGCAGGAGCAATTTTCTCTGGATTTGCAATGGTTCAGACTTTGCTTATAATCATGAGAAAAGTTGTTAGCCTTGAAAGTTATATTACTATTCAACATATAGAAATGATGAATATTGTAATTATGCTTACAGGGTCTATTGTTGGTGTAGCGTATATTACTGAGCTATTTATGGCTTGGTACTCTGGAGTAGAATACGAACAATACGCTTTCCTTAATAGAGCAACTGGTCCTTACTGGTGGGCTTACTTATCAATGATGACATTTAATGTTGTTTCTCCGCAATTAATGTGGTTCAAGAAACTTAGAACAAGTATAATGTTCACATTTGTACTGTCTATTATTGTAAATACAGGAATGTGGTTTGAGCGTTTTGTGATTATCGTAACATCTCTTCACAGAGATTACTTACCATCGTCATGGTCTATGTTCTCTCCAACTTATGTTGACATTGGAATATTTGTAGGAACTATAGGATTCTTCTTTGTATTGTTCTTGCTTTATGCACGTACTTTCCCTGTAATTGCACAGGCCGAATTGAAAACTATTTTGAAATCATCTGGTGAAAACCAAAAAAAGTTACACAAACATGAGTAAGAAATTAATACACGGATTGTTTGACGACGACGATATATTGATGGACGGTGTAAAAGCTGTTCGTCAGAAGGGATATGAGATAGACGAGGTTTATACTCCTTTCCCAATACACGGACTAGATAAAGCTATGGGATTAAAACCAACACGTATTGCATACGCTTCGTTTGCTTATGGTGTTTTTGGATTGTTATTTGCATCATGGCTTACTTGGTATATGATGATTAGCGATTGGCCTCAGAATATAGGAGGTAAACCAAACCAAACATGGTTGCAAAATATGCTTGCATTTACACCTATTATGTTTGAGCTTACAGTATTTATGGCAGCTCACTTAATGGTTTGGACTTACTTTTTTAAGAATAAATTATATCCTGGACAAAAGGCTGGAAATCCAGATCCTCGTACTACCGATGATATGTTTATGATGGAATTTATTTTTGAAGGAGATTCTACTGAGCTAGAAAGCATTCTTAAAGAAAGCGGTGCTGTTGAAGTAAATGTAAAAGAGATAAAAGATACAACGGGTAATCAACTTTGGTTTAAAATACCTAAGACAGCTGTTGTATTGATATTTGCTTTATCATCTCTTACCTCTTGTAGTTCTTCTGATGAGCCACAGCGTGAACCAAATACGGTTTATATGCCTGATATGTATTACTCTGTTGCTTACGAACCATATTCTGCTGATCCGAATGGAGTTGATGGAATGGAAGCTCGTATTCCTGCTGATAATACTATTAAAAGAGGTTATGTGCCTTACGAAATACCAGATACTAACGAAGGTTATCAAGAAGCTTTAGATAGTTTAAAATCTCCTATTGCTACTACTGATGAAACTTTGAAAAAAGGCGAGTATTTATATAATATATATTGTATTTCTTGCCATGGCATTAATGGCGATGGACAAGGTAAACTTGTACAGAACGAAAAGTATTTAGGAGTTCCTTCATACGCACCTTCACGTTTACCTAATATTACTGAAGGAAGTATCTTTCACGTAGAAACTTACGGTAAAAATATGATGGGTTCTCACGCTTCGCAGCTTACATCGCAAGAGCGTTGGAAAGTAGCACAGCACGTTTTAAAATTAAGAAGTCAATTAAAATAATTTCAGATGTATAAAATTTCTAAAAATCTTAAGACTCTGTCATTCGTTTTAATGGCAGTAGGAATATTATCGCTAGCATTTGGTTTTATGACTACACCTTCTTCTGTAGAAGATGTAAAACACCAAATGGAGCAACACAATAATCATGATGCTGATGTAGTAGAACATAGCGAAGCTGATGCTGATCACGCAGTAGTAAAAGTTAATGACCATCACGATGAGGCACATGCTGAGCATGTTTTTACTCAAATGAAAAATAGACCTTGGGCAGCATTTTATGTAAGTGCTTTGTTCTTCTTCTTTTTAGCATTAGGGGCAATGGCATTTATGGCAATACAATATGTAGCACAAGCAGGTTGGTCTGTTGTATTACTTAGAGTAATGGAAGCCATTTCATCTTATATGATTGTGGGAGGAATAATTGTATTCTTAATCTTAGTGGCTGGTGGACTTCATATGCACCATGTTTTTCACTGGATGGATGCATCTTTAGTAGATCCTTTATCTGCTAATTACGATCCAATTATTGATGGAAAGTCGGGTTACTTAAATGTACCTTTCTTCTTGATTAGAATTGCTGTTTACATGGCAGGTTGGATTTTAGCTTATTTCCTTTTAGGTAAATACTCTACAGAGCAAGAAACTTCGGGAGATAATAAACCTTACAACAAGGCATTTAAAGCTTCGGCTATATTTATGGTATTCTATGGTGTAACTTCTTCAACAGGTGCTTGGGATATGGTTATGAGCGTAGATCCTCACTGGTTCTCTACTCTATTCGGATGGTACGTATTCTCTGGAATGTTTGTATCGGCGATAGCAACTATTGCTTTGGTAACAATTTATCTAAAATCTCAAGGATATTTAGAGTTTGTTAATCCATCTCATATTCACGATTTAGGTAAATTTATGTTTGGTTTATCTATCTTCTGGACTTACCTATGGTTCTCGCAGTTTATGCTTTATTGGTATGCTAATATTCCTGAGGAAGTAACTTATTATTTAGCACGTTTTGCTGATTATAAAATTCCTTTTTGGACGATGGTAGCTATTAACTTTGCATTCCCTGTTTTAGTACTTATGGATGCTAACAAAAAGAAATTTCCTTTAACAATGGTTATTACAGGTGTTGTTATCATCATCGGACATTATTTAGATGTGTTTGTAATGATAATGCCAGGTAGTGTAGGATCTCATTGGGGATTCGGAATTGTTGAGATAGGATCTTTCCTTGGTTTCTTAGGCTTGTTTATATATATTGTATTTACATCTCTAGAGAAGAAAGGATTACTAGCAAAAGGACATCCTATGCTTAAAGAATCTGAACATTATCATTATTACAATTTAGAACACGGTGATGACCACTAGAAAGTGATAATATTTATATCAAAAAAAGCTCCACAATTTAATTGTGGAGCTTTTTTTATTAGTAATGAAGACTTAAGTCATTAGATTAATCAATGACAGTTAAGAAAATACCTTCATGTATTTTTCAATTGAGGTATCGTTGCCATCTTTAGTTATAATCTTTCCATTTGTATTAAGGTAATCTGTCAAGCTTTTTATTCCAACTAAGTGTGCACTTGCCATCATTCCAAAAAGAGTAACTTCAATTCCGTTAATCTCTTTACCAATAAACCTATTCAAGTTATATTTTTTTATGAATCGGATATTGTTGTAAGTGTAATTAGCCATTACCAATTCCTGGCTTAGCTTGTCTCCTAAAAATTCCTTATCAGTTCCAGAGAAACCAAAATCATTAAGATATTTGTGACTTATTTGATATTTTCCTAGATACCCATACTGGTTAACTACATTATATCTATGACTACTTTCTAGACTAGATATTACTCTTGTGTAATTGCTCCAGTATAATTTACTATCAACAGTTCTGAAATACCTTGACATTCTATATTTTATGGATTTAAGGTCTTCTTTCTTTTCTGATATTATAGCTTCCTTAAGTTTTTCTTTCTCTAAGTTCGCTCTTTCTTTTTCTAATGCATTGTTATACGTATGCCACCTAGCGCTAATAAGTTCGTTAGGAAGCTCACTACCACCAACTTTAACTGGGATAATGATTTGTACTAAAAGCATAATACTCAACAAAAATTTATTCATAATTTGTTTATTGTTTTTTTGCGGATGCAAATATATAGCTATTTTATGGATAAATATATGTACACCAATAAGTTAAGTTGTTTTCGGGATTGATGTTTGATAAGAGTATGTGCCTTAAGTGTTGATATACCCTGCTTGAGGAGGTATGTTAATATTTATATTAATTTAAATAAAAATGTTAAAAGTGTTCTGGGTGTATCAGGTACGCTATTATATTATTTTGATGTTTAATATTGCTATTTGTCAAGTATTTAGCTGTGTGTGTCCTGAAATATTCCAACTTTGTAACTACAAAGAGTTAACTAGTCAACAGTCTTCGGTATAGAGATGTAACAGTTTGTGTATTAGTTGTTGTAGCTAGTTTTTTAATAGAGTTATAATTTATTGATACAATTTTCTCAAAATATTCTAACGAAGGTATAAGTATTGTTAAGCCTTTTCATATTTTTGAAATATGGAGATTCAAATTAATAGACTTTTGGAAGGAGCAAAATTAGCAAAAGGAATAACTGTTGTAATTGATGTTTTTAGAGCTAGTAATACCATCATATCTTGTCTCACAAGTGGTGCAGAAAACATAATTCCAGTTGGAGAAATTAAGGATGCTAGAATCATTAAAAATACAAATCTAGATTTTGTTTTGTTTGGTGAAAGAGGAGGGGTAAAAGTAGACGGATTTGATTTTGGAAATTCACCTATTGAGGCATCTAAAATGAATTTGAAAGGTAAGAGAGTTATATTGACTACCTCAGCAGGGTCACAAGGAATAGTTTATTCTTATAATGCTGATGAGGTTATTATTGGAAGTTTTGCAAATTCAAAGGTTGTTTTAGATTATATAAAAATGAAAATGCCTGATGTTGTTACACTTCTAGCCATAGGTAATAATGCAACTGAATCGGCAGTAGAAGATGAGGAATGTGCAAAGTATCTTAAAGCTATGTTGGAAGGTAAGAAAGTTGATCTTGCACAAATGAGAAGAAATATTCTATCCTCTGATGGTGCAAATAGACTGAGGAGATTGGATCAAGAAGATGATTTGGAATTTTGTATGGAATTAGATGTTTCAGATATTGTACCTAAGTACGATAAGGGGGCAAAAATAATAACTGCAATTTTGTAGAATAGGATAGTAATCAGAGCAAGATAACTATTCAGCCAGATACTTTGAAATATCTTTCTTAAGTTTAGGGATGTGGTTAATAACTATTGCCCAAATATTTTCATCTGATATCTTATCATATGAATGAATAATAAAATTACGAAGACCTATAATTGCTTTTGCATTTTGTATATCAAAATTTGGGTCTTTTTTCTTTATTCTATTTACAGCCTCTCCAATAATTTCTAAATTTCTTTCGATGGCTCTTTTTAAAAGAACATTTTTTTTGTATTCGAAAAAGTCTTTGGGGTTGTTATCAAAAAAACTTTCAATTTCTTCTATGGCAAGCTTTACATCATAAAGCCATTTCTCTATGCGTTCGTCCATATTACTTTTTTTGTTCTTTCGATTACTCTTTTTAAAATAGGATTTTTTACTGTCTGTTCTTCTACAAGGTCAACATCGCGTTTTAAAATAGTTTCTAGTTTTTCTTTCAAGTCTATGTAATTATCAAAGTAGTTATACAAATCAACTCCCTCAAATTTAACTAATAAGTCTACATCTGATGTTGGCTTGAATTTATTTGTTAATGCAGAACCAAATACAGAGATAGAACTTACACCATGAGATTTTGCAACAGACACTATTGATGTTTTATGTAGATCTATAATATTCATAGTGTAAATATATAAAATATAACTTAATGACAATTTTGGTTCACTAACATTATCTGACCAAGATAATACTTCTATAAAGGGATAATTACTTTTCTAGTAAAATATCAGGTGATTGTTTTGTACATACTATATCCATAATAAAAATAGCTCCTTTCCTTTCGATGTATAAAATCTTGTAATCACGAACTACAATTCTTCTATATTTTGGATTGATATCATCTATTTGATATTGTTTTGCGAAATAAATAGTTTTGGGACTATTCAAGATTTCCTTTTTAACATTTTCAGCACCTTGTATAGACTTCTTTTTGTAAAAAAGGTAGATGTCTTTTAATGCTAAAATAGCCATATTGGTCCAGATGATTTTTAGCTTATCCATCACCAATTTTTTGACTCTTCTTCTAGCTCTTCTTGTGTTGTAAAGCTTCCAGAAAGGATTTGCTTTTCAGCTTTTTGTAAACGATTATTGTAATCTTCTCTATTAAGAGGGAAACCATTAGTAGTATATCCTACAGTCATCTCTTTATCTAATAAATTCTCAATTTTGCCCAACAAAGATTTTTTAGTTACGCTCATCAACTTCTGCATTATATCTAGTTTTGTAGCTTCTAAATCCATCTTATTTATTTTAAAGTTTGTACAAAAATAATGTTTTTTACTCTTATTAGTGAATTTTCAAATTAACAATATTCTGTAAGAATCTACTAATTCCCCAAATTAAACCTCATGCTAAATCCAAAACGAGTATTGGATGTTGGGAATGCTGTTGAAAGTGCATACTTTGTAAGGTTCTGATCGTAGTAAAGTTTTAAAGTCAAACGTTTACTAAGAGCATAATCTGCACTAGCTTTTATTGAAGTCATATTTTGTCCACCTGTAACTTGCGTGTTATCTTCGCTAAGATTTCTTATGAAAGTTCTGTTTTTACGGTAAGACACATCAACTTTCAAATTCAAATCACTCTTAATAGTTCTTCTGCGTCCTTTGCTTCGGATAATGAATTTTAGATCTTTAATTCTGTAACCGAATCCAACTACGTACTCATCGCCTAGTATCTCTGTAACCATATTATTATCCATACTTAGGTTTACAGTTCTATCTTTTTTAATCTCCGATTTAAAACTCATGTTATTATTCAAATCCATATCTACTCTAATTAACGGAGAAAACGCTTCAATCATGTTTATATTACTGTAGATAAACTCACCTATAAAGTTTCCACTTTTGTCTGTAATATCCGAATCAGGAGAGTACTGCAAGTTTGTTGTAAACGAATTTATAGAATATGCCGATCTGTACCCATGAGCAATAGTGAAATTTTTGAAATTAGTTTTAAACCAACCAATTCTCATCAGTCCATTGTAGGTAACATTCCAGTTAGGAATAGGTATATCTCTAGTAGCACTCATAGTTATACTACTTGCATCTTGCCCAGAATACGCTGCTAAGAACGAAGGTATAAGTACTTGCTGACTATTTGGGCCATAACCTTTGGCATAACCCGTTTCTGGGTCAACAGGAATAGGATTATCACCATAATAATCAGTAGCTAAACGATTGGATACTACCTGTCTGTTTGCTCTAAGGCTGTTAAATGTTTTTGATTCGTATTCTTCACTTTTACTAAAACTTGTTAATAGTGTAAAAAATGTAATGTTGAAATTACCATTCTGATAAGGATTCTGAGAATAGAAACCTTCTTGAGGTACATCAGTTTTTACATATCTATAGAACTCAGAATGAGATATTGCGTAATTTCTACTTGCCGTAAGATCTATTCTCAACTCTGGTAGAGGTTCCAATGTAGATTTAAAACTAATTTTTTCTACATGAGTTTCTGTGTAAGGTGTATTAAGTTTTGTATCGGTAGTAAGCCACCCGTTAAGTACTGCAGTT
>JADGDT010000165.1 GCA_016744755.1 Ichthyobacteriaceae bacterium
GAGAGACTAGGTTTCTCTAAATGTAGAGTTTCTTTGGCAGTACCTAAAGATGCTGACTATACAGGGATTGAGTGGTTCGAAGGAAAAAGACTAGCTACCTCATACATAAATACAATTCAAGATTATTTTGATAGTAAAGGTATTAACTGCGAATACCACCAAATTTCTGGATCTGTAGAAATAGCTCCAAACATTGGTCTTGCCGATGGTATCTGCGATATAGTAGAATCTGGAAGTACTTTGTTTAAAAATGGATTGAAAGAGGTTACTACAATCTTAAAGTCGGAGGCTGTTTTAGTTTCTAACAATAATTTGAGTGCAGAGAAACAAGCTATTCTAGACAAAATGGTATTTAGAATTAAAGCTGTTTTGAAAGGAAAAAAATCTAAATATGTTCTTTTAAATGCACCAATTAATAAAGTAGAAGAAATTTCTGCTATTCTTCCCGGTATGAAAAGTCCAACAGTTACTCCATTGGCTGAAGAAGGATGGTGTTCTTTACAAACAGTAATTGAAGAAAGCCAGTTTTGGGATGTAATAGACGAACTTAAAGATGCTGGAGCTCAAGGAATTTTGATAATGCCTATTGAGAAAATTGTTTTATAAATTCGATATGTCTTTTTGATTTCCCCAACCCTATAGGGTGTCAAAAAGCCTGTTGTAAACTATTCAAATATTTCACCCTTTAGGGAGGGGAATAAAATTTTTGAAGAGTTTACATTGATAATAATAGTGTTATGGAAAAAATATTTAATCCCGATAAAGCTACGTGGTCTGAGATTTTGAAAAGACCAACTAAGGACTTTGCAGAAGTAGAAACTACGGTTTCCGAAATCTTTGCTGAGATAATTAAAGGTGGAAACAAAGCTGTAAACAAATACACAAAAGTTTTTGATAAAGCTGATATTGGCGATATTCTAGTTAGCGAAACAGAGATAAAAGAAGCATCTAAACTAGTTGATGTAAAACTTAAAGATGCAATTAAGACAGCAAAGGCTAATATCGAAAAATTTCATGAGTCGCAAGTTGTAGTTGCTAAACCAGTAGAAACGACTGACGGAGTAGTTTGTTGGCAAGAAACTAGAGCAATAGAAAAAGTAGGCTTATATATTCCTGGTGGAAGTGCGCCTCTTTTTTCATCGGTTTTAATGTTAGCAATTCCTGCTAAAATAGCAGGTTGTGAAGAGATAGTTCTTTGTACTCCTCCAAATAAAGAAGGGAAAATACATCCCGCAATTTTGTATTCTGCTGAGTTGATCGGGGTTACTAAAATTGTAAAAGCAGGAGGTATTCAAGCAATTGGAGCTTTAACTTTTGGAACAGAAAGCATTTCTAAGGTTGATAAAATATTTGGGCCTGGAAATCAGTTTGTAACTACAGCTAAACAAGTAGCTACTAAGTTTGGTGTTTCTATTGATATGCCTGCTGGTCCTTCGGAGATGTTAGTTTTAGCCGACAGTACTGCTAAAGCAAATTTTGTTGCTTCCGATTTACTATCGCAAGCTGAACATGGTGGCGACTCTCAAGTAATTTTTGTTACTACAGATAAAAACTTAATTTCTGATGTAGAGAAAGAAGTTGAAAAGCAAATAAGTGTTTTACCACGTAGAGATGTTGCTCAACAAGCAATAGATAATTCAAAGTTGATTTTTGTTGATACTGTAGAATCTGCAATTGAGCTTTCTAACGAGTATGCTCCGGAACATTTAATTATTGCAACTAAAGATTTCGATAAAATTGCAATGAAAGTAAAGAATGCAGGATCGGTATTCTTAGGTAATTACACTCCTGAGAGTGCTGGAGATTACGCATCGGGAACAAATCACACTCTACCAACAAACGGTTACACAAAATCGTATAGCGGAGTAAATTTGAATGCTTACTGTAAAACAATTACCTTCCAAAAAATATCTAAAGAAGGTTTGCAAAACTTAGGCTCAACAATAGAAATTATGGCGGAAGCAGAAGGATTGCAAGCTCACAAAAATGCGGTATCTATACGTTTAAATAATTAACAATGAACAATTAGTAATGTGCAATTGAAAAATTGAACATTGAACATTGAACATTGAACATTGTGTTATATGAAAGATTTAATAAGAAAAAATATAAAGGCACTAAGTCCTTACTCTTCTGCAAGAGATGAGTTTACGCAGGTGGCAGATGTTTATTTAGATGCTAATGAGAACCCTTATGAGAATAACCTAAATCGTTATCCCGATCCTTATCAGAAAAAAGTAAAAAAATTACTGTCTAATTGGAAATGTATTTCTACAAGCAAAATGCTTTTAGGTAATGGTAGTGATGAGGTTTTAGATTTAATTTTTCGTGTATTTTGCGAACCAAAAGAAGACAATGTAATTTTGTTACCTCCAACGTATGGAATGTACAACGTGCTAGCAAACATCAACGATATTCAAACAATTGAAATAGGGTTAAATGATGATTTTTCTCCTGATGTTGATGCAATTTTAAAAGTACAAAACGCTAATTCTAAAGTTCTTTTTGTTTGTTCTCCTAATAATCCTACAGCAAACGTTTTTAACATATCGGTAGTAGAAAGATTATTAGAAGAATTTAATGGTATTATTGTTATTGACGAAGCATATATAGATTTTGCAGATACTGAAAGTTGGATAAATAGATTGGATGAGTTTCCAAGATTGATAGTTACTCAAACTTTCTCTAAGGCTTTAGGTCATGCAGGAATAAGGCTTGGCGTTGCTTATGCTTCAGAGGAAATAATTGAAGTGTTGAATAATATAAAACCTCCATACAACGTAAACGAACTTACTCAGCAAAAGGCAATTGAAGTGCTTGAGCAAGGAAAGTTTTCAGAACAAATTGAGGTAATAAAACAAGAGAGAGATAAGCTAAACTATGCTTTAGGAGAGTTGAGTTATGTAAATAAAGTTTTTCCTTCTGATGCAAATTTTATTTTAATTAGAGTAGAAGGTGCTAACAGTATTTACAATCAACTTTTAGAAAAAGGAATTGTTGTACGTAACAGAAGCACTCAGTACAAATGCAATAATACTTTACGTATTAGCGTAGGTACACCTGAGGAGAATGAGAAGTTGATTGAAGAAATGAAATCACTGTAAAAACGCAGTGTTTTTGCGTCTTCACAGATCTTTCCTATCGGTAAACAGGATAGAAACTCTCAAGTAAATTAGAAACTATTTCTAAACACTATGAGATTTCTCTACTCCGCTTCCTTCGTAAATACTCTGGAAGCTAGGGTAGAAATAAAAAATATTATTTGAGAAAATAGAAACACAGCTAATGGACAAGAGCCAAAAGCTAAAAGCCATTAAAATATGAAAAAGGCATTATTTATAGATAGAGATGGGACAATTGTACTTGAACCACCAGTAGATTATCAACTAGATAGTTTAGAGAAATTGGAGTTTTATCCAAAAGTATTTCAATATTTATCTCGTATAGCTAATGAGTTTGATTTCGAGCTTGTAATGGTTACAAATCAGGATGGATTGGGAACTGATTCTTTTCCTGAAGATACTTTCTGTCCTGCTCACAACAAAATGCTTCAAGCTTTCGAGAACGAAGGAATTATTTTTGATGATATTCTTATCGACAAAAGTTTCCCCAAAGAAAATGCCCCAACACGTAAACCACGAACAGGCTTGCTGAAAGAAAAATATATGAATGGCGATTACGACCTAGCAAACTCTTATGTACTTGGCGATAGAGCTACAGATATTGAATTAGCTAAAAATATAGGAGCAAAAGGAATTTTCATTGCTGATGAAAAAGCTGAACCTGCCGATACAGATGTTCAAGCCTTGCAAACAACAAGTTGGGAAGAAATTTACGAGTTTCTAAAAAATAAGGAGCGTATTGCTGTAGTAAAACGTTACACCAACGAAACCAAAATTGATATTAAATTAGAATTACTAGGTAACGGTTCTGGCAAGATAGATACAGGTATTAAATTTTTCGATCACATGCTAGAGCAAATTTCTAGGCATGGTAGCATGAATTTAGATATAAAAGTTAATGGCGATTTAGAGGTTGACGAGCATCACACAATAGAAGATACAGCAATTGCACTTGGAGAAGCTTTTAAACAAGCACTTGGCAATAAACGTGGAATAGAACGTTATGGATTTAACCTACCAATGGATGATTGCTTAGCGCAAGTAGCTTTAGATTTTGGAGGTAGAAATTGGTTGGTTTGGGATGCTGATTTCAATAGAGAAAAAGTAGGAGAAATGCCTACAGAGATGTTCTTTCATTTCTTCAAATCATTTAGCGATGGAGCACTGTGTAATTTAAATATAAAAGCAGAAGGTACAAACGAGCATCACAAAATAGAAGGAATATTTAAGGCATTTGCAAAGTCGTTGAAAATGGCGGTAAAGCAGAATTTTAATGATATGCAGATTCCATCTACAAAAGGAAGCCTATAAGATGTTTAACTGATAAATCGTTTAACTGTTTAATTGGCAACAGTGATAAATCGATTAAACAAATAAACAGTTACACGATTAAACATATAATCAATGGTAGTAATAATAGATTACGGAGCAGGAAATATACAATCGGTGAAATACGCTTTGACTCGTTTGGGAGTTGAGGCAGTTCTCACATCTGATAAAGAAATTATTAAGAATGCAGATAAAGTGATTTTTCCAGGAGTAGGTCGAGCAAAATTCGCCATGGAGAAACTCGAAAAAGCAGGTCTTGACAAACTTATACCTACATTGAAACAACCAGTTTTAGGTGTCTGTTTAGGAATGCAATTAATGTGCGATCACACTGCCGAAGACAACACAAAAGGACTAGGTATTTTCCCTATAGAAGTTAAAGAATTTCAGAAAACATTAAAAGTTCCTCAAATTGGATGGAATCAAATTTCTGATTTGAAAGGTGACTTATTTAACGGTGTAGATGAAAATTCATTTACCTATTTTGTACATAGTTTTTATATTCCAGATAATAGTTTCAGCATAGCTTCAACTAATTATGGCTTGAAATATTCATCGGCAATACAGAAAGATAATTTTTATGCTACGCAATTTCATCCAGAGAAGTCGGGAGATATTGGAGAAAAAATTCTCTTGAATTTTTTGTCAATTAACAATTAACAGTTAACAATGAGTAATGTTCAATTATAAATATGGATGGATTAACCAAAAATAATATGTATGGGAAATAATATTATACAAGTTAAGACTTATGAATTTTCGAAGAAAATAGTTTTGTTTTGCTTATCAATTCAAAGAAACCAAAAAGAATATATTTTATCAAAACAGTTGTTGCGTTCTGGAACTTCGATTGGAGCTAATGTAGAAGAAGGAATTGGAGGTTTTTCTAAGAATGATTTTAGGTATAAAATGAACATTTCCTACAAAGAGGCTAGAGAGAGTAAGTATTGGATAAAACTATTGAGAGATACAAATTTGGCATCTGAGCAAGAGTGCAATGTTCTACTAAAAGATGTAGAAGAGATAATTAAAATTTTGTATAGAATAGTTCAAAACTCAAAATAGAATAATTAATTAT
>JADGDT010000166.1 GCA_016744755.1 Ichthyobacteriaceae bacterium
AGACCTCGTGATGTTGTTACACCTATTAGAGTAGAGGTGTCTTATAAAAATCAAAGACCTAAAATGATTTTTAGTTTTGACTTAAGCGATGTTCATGATCAGTGGGTGCAATACGAACTAGATTTTACAGATGAACTTATTGAGCAAGGAGAAACAGAGTTTGCTAACAATCAATTACGTTTTGTATGCGGTAGCGAAAAAACAGATGAAACACTGGGAGATTATTATATTGATGATATCCAGATTGAAACAACTACTTTATCAGCTCATAGTACAAAATTAGGGCCAATAAAAGTAATTCCTACAGTTGTGTTGGATGAAGTAAGATTTGAGTCTAGTGATAAAATACTATCTGTTGAAGTGTATAATATGATAGGACAATTGAAATCTAACTTTGCAGGAAACGATATTAAAAAAATATCTATAGGTCACCTTAACTCAGGTAACTATATCCTAAATATTATTACTGCAAATGGTAGAGAATCTGTTAAAGTGATTAAAAAATAATTTAAGAATAAATTAAATCAATCAAAAATGAAAAAGTATTTAGTATTAGTAGTGTCATTAGTAAGTTTTATTTCTTCTTATGGGCAGAATATAACCACTACAGCAGAAACTTTTGAAGGCTCAAGTTCTACTTATAAGTGGATTACCAAAAAAGGGAAATTAACTATAACAGATAACCCAAATATTAGCAGTGGTAATGCTAGTTATACTTCGGGTCTAATTGTAAAGGATGACGAAGCAGATATATGTATAGTTACACTAAATCAGAAAATTGACATTTCTAAAACAAAAACTATAAAGGTTAAAATATTTGCTAGTAAGGATGTAAAAGTAAACTTCTTGTTGGGTAAAAAATCAGATAAAACACAAAAACTTAGAGCCAGAGCAAATGCTAAAGGCAATAGTACTTGGAAAGAATTTACATTAAACTTAGATAAAGAAATAAAAAAACAAGGAATCAAAGAATTGACTTTCGATTTCTTTAAAATAACAGTAGGTAAAGATAAAAAATCTACAGAAAAAGGTTATTTATATATTGATGATATACAATTTGTAAAATAATAATTAATAATAATCAATAAATATTTAAATTATGAAAAGAATAATTACAATTATCGCACTTGCTATGACGTTTACTGGTGCAAACGCTCAATTATTAAACACTATTGACACTTTCGAAGGTGTTGCTTTAGGGCAGAAAGTATCTGAATATACTTGGGCAGGAGTAACTTTGGATGCTGAAATTGCTGTTAATCCAGTTACAGATGGTATTAATTCTAGTTCACAAGCTCTTAAAGGTTCGCCAAAAGCAGATAAATCAAACCCGATTATAATGTTATATGGAGATAAACAACCTGATGTTACCGAAACTTTTGATTTTTCGGTAAAGAAATTTCTTAGATTCAAATTGTACAGACCAATAGCAGATGGGCAAACAGTTGGAGAGATAAATGTACTTTTTACTGTAGATAATGTGAATGCTTCTAAACTTGAAGTAAATATTACCTTAACACCTAGCCACGCTACAGAATGGGTAGAGCATGTTATAGATTTAACAGATCAGTTAGTGGGTAATGAGGCAGTAGTTTACAATAAACTTAGATTAAGATGTGGCCCAGGAACTGTTGCTGAAGGAATGGGAGATTATTACTTTGATGATATAGAGCTAATTACAGACCCTAGTTTAAGTGCAAAATCAACTGTTCTTTCCGATCTTAAAGTTAGCCCAACATCAGTTGTTGATTTTGTAAACTTTACTTCTACATCAAAAATAAATAAAGTTGAAGTTTACAGTTACACAGGTCAATTAGTTACTGAATTTAAAGGAAAAGATATCAAGAGTATATCTATGTCAGGAGTGAAATCAGGATTATACATCCTAAACATAAATTCAGATTTAGGAGTTAAAGCCGTAAAAGTTATTAAAAAATAATCATTAATTAATTTGAGCTATAAATAATGATTTTGTTGTTTATAGCTTGAGTACTGTAGAATTGAATTAATTATTAACTATATATAAAATTTCAAATTATGAAAAAAATTATTACAATTATTGCACTTGCTATGACGTTTACAGGTGCAAACGCTCAAACAGCAATGTTAACAGAAGCAGAAACATTCGAAGCTGAGGGACCAGGCCATTCAGTAGGACAAGTACTTTCTACTGGAGTAAATGATTTTGCAAATCCACAAGTAGATGCAAACAATGGTAGTGCTACTGTTGCTCAAATAATAAGAAAAGAGAATAAGAATAATAATGCCAAAAATTCAACAATAACTTTTAAAGGAGATGATGGAGTAGATTGGAAGGGTATGGACTTTTCAACAGGGAAAACTTCTATACGATTTAAAGTTATGACAAATTCTGTTAACCCATACAATGTTAAAGCTTCTATCAAGCATACAGCCAATGGTAATGGTAGTGCTGTTAGAACTGAAGATATTCCTGTTGCTAATGATGGTGTATGGAATACTTATGAGATTGATCTTAGTGTAATAATAGACGTTAATGAGCCAGCGTTTTTTTATGATTTTATTAGTTTAGCATTTACTCAAACAGTTGATCCTGCTGTAGTTGGTGAAGAAATTTATATTGATGATGTAGAGCTTTTCGATCCTAATGAACTTTCTGCTAAAACTAACACTATTTCAGATCTTAAAGTTAGCCCAACAGCAGTTGTTGATTTTGTAAACTTTACTTCTGCTTCAAAAATAAACAAAGTTGAAGTATTTAGCTATACAGGTCAGTTGGTAACTAAATTTTCAGGAAAAGACATTAAGAGTATTTCTATGTCTGGTATAAAATCAGGTTTATATATCCTAAACATAAATTCAGACTTAGGAATTAAAGCTGTAAAAGTTATTAAAAAATAAGGGTAGAACCAAAAATAATAAGTGACACCCTAATGGAGTTTAGCAATATAGTTTTCATTTGACTTAGGCAATAGATGAATGTTTTTCTGAACTTAAATTCATCATTGTCCCAACTAAATTTGCAATTAAATAACGGAATGGATTAATTATTAATCCATTCCGTTATATCACAAAATCACAATTTTAACATAAGGAGTTAGTTTTTAATAGCTCTTTAAAAATAAACAACCAATTACTAGTATTGCCCTATTATTAATTATTTATTAAAACCATTTATTTTAAAAATTATGTCAAATAAAATTCGACTAATAGTATTTTTAGCATTGTACACTACAATTTCCGTAGCACAATCTGTTACGCCTACAAAAAAAGCTGATGTGTTTTTCAACGAACCAGAAATTGCTCATAAAGTTGACTCACTATTGAGTATTATGACTATTGATGAAAAAATTGGACAAACAGTTCTTTTTACAAGCGGATGGGATGTTACAGGACCAACTGTAAGAGACAATGTAATGGAAGAAATTAGATCCGGAAGATGTGGAAATATTTTTAATAGACACACAGTTGCCGCAACCACAAAGTTGCAAGAAATTGCTGTTAATGAAACAAGGTTAGGTATTCCTTTATTATTTGGATATGATGTAATTCACGGACACAGAACAATTTTCCCTATTTCGTTAGGAGAATCTGCATCTTGGGATTTAGAAGCTATTGAAGAAGGTGCACGTGTTGCAGCTCGCGAAGCATCAGCCTCTGGTTTACACTGGACTTTTGCTCCTATGGTTGATATTTCTCGTGACCCTCGTTGGGGAAGAATATCTGAAAGTGCAGGAGAAGATCCTTATTTAGGTTCGCTTATTGGAGCAGCTAGGGTTAGAGGTTTTCAAGGAGATAACCTTAAAGATGTTACAACAGTAATGGCATGTGTAAAACATTTTGCTGCTTACGGAGCATCGCAAGCAGGAAGAGATTATCACACTGTTGACATGTCCGAAAGAGTACTTAGAGAAACTTACTTGCCCCCTTACAAAGCGGCATTAGATGCTGGTGCAGCATCGGTAATGACTTCTTTTAATGAGATTGATGGTGTGCCAGCTTCGGCAAGTACACACTTATATACAGATATTCTTAGAAAAGAATGGGGTTTCAATGGTTTTGTTGTTACAGATTATTTAGCTGTAAACGAACTTATACCTCATGGTGTAGCAAAAGACAAATATCAAGCTGCAAAACTATCAATAAATGCTGGTATCGATATGGATATGGAAGGTGGAGCATTTATGGAAAACCTAAAGAAACTTATTGAAAATGGAGAGGTTACAGAAGAAAAACTAGACGAAGCTGCTGGATATATTTTAGCTATGAAATTCCGTCTTGGTCTTTTTGAAGATCCTTTCAGATATAGCAATACAAAACGTGAGAAGAAAGAAATTCTTTCTAAAGAAAATAAAGAGGCAGCATACCAAATGGCTAAAAAATCATTTGTATTGCTAAAGAACGATAATCAAGTATTACCATTAAAAAAGAATCAGAAAATTGCCGTAATAGGTCAATTAGCAAACTCTAAAAGAGATATGCTAGGATCGTGGAAAGCTACAGGTAGCCCAAAAGAAGCTGGTACTATTTTAAAAGCGATTACTAAAAAGAACGGTAAAAAGAATACAACATTTGCTAAAGGGTACACATTTAAACCTTTAGATTTCGATCATTATGATAATAGTGGATTTGAGCAAGCAATTAAAAATGCCAAAGATGCTGATGTTATTTTACTTGTTGCAGGTGAGCATTGGAGTTGGACTGGCGAGGCTACAAGCCGTACAAATATTCATTTGCCACAAATACAAAAAGATTTATTTCAAGAGTTAGCTAAACTAGATAAACCTATGGTTGTGTTAATGATGAATGGACGCCCAATTGCTATCGGCGATGAGGTTGATGCATCTGATGCAATGTTAGAAATTTGGTACCCTGGTACAGAAGGTGGTAGAGCTGTTGCCGATGTTATTTTTGGAGAATATAACCCTAGTGGTAAATTACCAGCTACTTTCCCACGTAACGTAGGTCAGATTCCAATCTATCACTCTATGAAAAACACTGGTCGTCCTTATACACCTGGAGTATCGAAAGGTAAATATCACTCTAAATATTTATTTACTAAAAATACACCGTTATTCCAATTTGGTTTCGGACTTAGTTACACAACTTTTGAGTATAGCGATATTAAGGTTAGTTCAAACAAAGTATCAGCAAACGATAATGTTACTGTAAGCGTAACAGTTAAAAATACTGGCGATTACGATGGGGCAGAAGTAGTTCAACTTTATTTACAAGATGTTATTGGTAGTGTTACTAGACCTGTAAGAGAACTTAAAGGTTTCAAAAAGACATTTATTAAGAAAGGTAAATCTGCTACTGTAGAATTTACTCTTTCAAAAGATGATTTAAGTTTCTTCCGTCAAGATATGTCTTGGGGTACTGAGCCAGGAGATTTTAATGTATTTGTTGGAGGTGACTCTGATGCTGAATTAAAAGTATCTTTTGAGTTAGAATAAGATAAAAACATTAAATGATTTTTCTCCCCAACCCTAAAGAGAGAAATCATTGAATA
>JADGDT010000036.1:0-14106 GCA_016744755.1 Ichthyobacteriaceae bacterium
GATACTAAGCTCATAATTCGTTCTTTTGTTGGTTTGCACTACAAAGTTCGTGATTATTGAGCTTTTATTTGTATATTATTTCTTCGGACAGCTATGGAATTAAATATGTAAATGATTTAATAACATACTGTTAATCTATGAACAAAAAACAAACAATAGTTTTGTCTTGATAAGTTGTTGAAATGTATGGAGATTAAATTTTTTTTATATAATAATTTGAAATACATTTATCTAACTTATTATTAACTCAATAAATAAAAAATTTTATGAAAAAAATGTACTTTTTAGCAGTAATTATGCTTACTGCAACTTTTGGATTTGGACAAGGTCTTGAAAATTTCAATAACTCAAATGCAACGAACCAGTATGCCGACAATTCATTTGTAGGAGAAAATAATATAACTTGGACTTACGTACACTCAAGAGATCAGAATAATGACAATAATGAATCAGGAATAGATGGAAATGCCTTAATGTTAAGGAGAGTAAGTAACCTAAGTAATATTGTAAGTAGTTCCATTACTGGAGGAATAGGTAATTTATCGATTAAACTTTATAAAGGATTTACTGGTGGAGGAGATAGACAAGTAGAGGTATTTATCAATGGTATCTCTAAAGGTTTATCTACACCTTTCGATGATTTTGATGAGCACATATTCACTATTGAAAATATTGATATAGAAGGAGATATTATAATTATGATAAACAATGTTACAGCAAAACAAGTAATTATTGATAATATTTCATGGACAGCTTTTGGCGGTAACCTTTCTAACAATGTTTTTGATACAGCAACTATTTCTTTATTCCCTATACCTGCAAGCAACAGCTTAACTTTTAAAAGTAGCCTAAACAAAATTGGTTCATTTAAAGTTTTCAATACAAGTGGTCAGCTTATGATGAGTTCAAAAGGAAACTTAACAAATAATACTTTAGATGTTTCTAAACTTGAAAAAGGAATGTATATATTAAAAGTATCAACTGATAATAAAGCTCAAACTTATAAATTTACAAAATAGATAAAATCTATTTATAGATAAATAAATATAAAGAGGAGGCTTTTGTCTTCTCTTTTTTTTTGTGTTTTTTTGTTTAAAATAAATATATTATGAAAAAAATAACATTTGCAGTAATAGCACTTACAATAGGTTTTGTGAGTATGAGCTTTATAAACAAAGCTGATTCTTCTCTAACAAAAGCATCTAACGATGTATTGATAAACTCTAATGAGATAACAAACGAAGAAGTTAAGAGCATTATAGACAATAAATGCTATGGGTGTCACAATTCGGAATCTAAAAATACTAAGGGGAAAAAGAAGCTTAGTTTCGATAAACTAGATGAATTAAGTATTTACAAGCAAATTGGTAAATATGAAGGGATACACGAAACTATAACTGAGGGAGAGATGCCACCAGAGAAGTTCCTTGCAAAATATCCTGACAAAGCTTTAACTGATAAAGAAAAAGAAGCACTTTTGAGTTGGGCAACTACAAAAGGAGAAGAATTGACAAAATAGAAAATATAATTACAAGAATACTACTACAACTAATAAGCTACATCGTTAAATACGGTGTAGCTTTTTTAATTACCTTTATTGAAATAAAAAAACTAATATCATGCTTAAGAAAATACTTTTTGGTGTAATTATATTGTTTGCTATAATACAATTTATCCCAAACGAACTTCCTAAAATAACTTTAGAGAATAAAGATGACTTACTTTCAAACAATGAGTTTCCTATTGAAATTGAAAATCAAATTAGAGCATCTTGCTACGATTGTCACTCTAACGAAACAATCTATCCGTGGTATTCTTATATAGCTCCAGTTTCATTTTTAGTGAAAAGAGACACAAAGGTTGGAAGAAAAGAATTAAATTTTTCTGATTGGGAAAGCCTCGATAAAAAGAAAAAGGCTAAATACTTAACAAATATTATTGAAGAAATTGAAGAAGGCGAAATGCCCTTTCCTCCTTACCTAATAACTCATAGTGATGCTAAATTGTCTGACGAGATGAAACAAGCTTTAATGGATTGGGCAGATGATTATGCCGAGAGTTTGTTTGAGTAAATAAACTTATAATAAATCAGGGCTTCACTTTGAGCGAAACCCTGATTACTAGATTTTGAGTAATACACTAATATTATTTTAAAAATCTTTCTTATTAGATTTTGCCACTATTCTCCAAATTGGTGTTATTGCCCAAACAAACAGTACCCCTAAAGAGATAAATAATCCTTGGTTTGTACCAAAGAATTTTTGGAACACTGCTCCAGTATATCCCATTAATGCAGAAATATCTAGTTTAAGTAAAATCAAAATTCTAGATAAATCTATAGGATTGAAAAGTGTAGCTATTAACGAAAAATTCTCAAGTGGATATTCCGAGAACATTACTAACCCTAATAAAAAAATACCATCATAAATAACTGCCATAAACAACCACAAAAGAATAGCATAGCCAAATCCTTTAATTCTATTTTCTGTAGAAATTGCAATATTAAAAGCTAGCGCTGTAAAAATTAAAGTTAAAAATGTTGCTGTAATAAGTAGTGTAATATAATCCCATATTGCTCCAGAATAAAATATTCCATAAGCTACAAATGGTATTCCTAAGCCTATTATTAAACTTGCAGAGAGTGATAATGCTACTCCTAAGTATTGTCCTAAAAAAATATTTCTTCTCTTTATGGGTTGAGCCAAAAGTAACTCTGTAAATTCTCTAGAGCTGTAATAGTACATTATTCCGAATATTGTTCCTATTAAAGGTGTTAGCACAACAATCACATTCATAAGTGTGATTACAGCTTTTGACAAATCGTTATTCAGAAATAATAAAACACTTCCTAACAAAAGATAAAATGCCAAATAAACATAACTCCATCTACTACGGATTAAATCGTAAAAACTATATTTTAATATCTTAAGCATAGGTCTCTGTTAAAATTGATGCAATGGCACGTTCAATACTTTCTTTATTTGTTTTTGTTTTAAGCTCGCCTACTGTGCCTCTGAAATAAATTACCCCTTCAAGAATAAACACAATCTGATCGGAGATTTGCTCAACAAAATCCATAATATGAGTTGTAATAAGAATAGTTTTACCCCTCTCTTTTTCTGACATTATTAAATCTTTCAAACGTATTAACGAAACAGGATC
Organism: Ichthyobacteriaceae bacterium; assembly: GCA_016744755.1. Classification (GTDB taxonomy): domain Bacteria; phylum Bacteroidota; class Bacteroidia; order Flavobacteriales; family JADGDT01; genus JADGDT01. The sequence continues at coordinate 3,163 of JADGDT010000036.1, forward strand.
TAAACCAGTAGTTGGCTCATCAAGAATAATTATTGGACTATCGAACATAAACGACAAAACTATATTTACTTTTTGTTTTGTACCTCCCGAAAGATTACCCAGTTTCTTGTTTAAAAATTCGCCTAAACCAAAAAGTTTCACTAAATCATCTTTTCTTTTTTCGCTCCCCCTAAGATCAATAATCATATCGAATAATTCATCTACACTAAGGTTGGTAGGGAAATTAGCAATTTGAGGCATGTAATCAATATTAAACCTATAGTTCCATTGCTTTTTTACACTCTCACCATTAATCAATATCTCTCCTGAATCTGGTAAAACCATTCCAAGTATCGATTTTATTAAAGTTGTTTTCCCCGAACCATTTGGCCCTAGTATAGTAAAAATACCTTCCTTCTCTATAGTAAGATTGAGACCCTTTAGGACTTCATTTTTACCAAATTTTTTATATAAATCTTTTACTTCAATCATTTGGTTATTGTGTAACTGTTGAGTTGTTGAACTGTTGAACTATTTTTGTTGAACTGTTTAACTGATGAACTGTTTAACTGTTTTTGTTGAACTGTTTAATTGATGAACTGTTTAACTGATTAAAACTGTTTATATTACTGTATCACTGCATTACTGTATTACTGCATTACTATATTACTGTATTACTATATTACTGTATTACTGCATTACTACTAACTGTATTACTGCATTACTACTAACTGCATTACTATTCACTAATTATCAATCACTCTCATTAAGGGTCTTTCGTCTAATAGATTATTTGGTGTAAATACAGGAGAAACACGTTCAGAAAAATCTATTAAATCTACAAAAAGACTCCTGAGCAGAACTATTGCTTCTGGTGTCATATTTACAATATATGAAAACAATTTTACAGGACGGTAAGGTATGTCTCCTATTCCATCTTTATCTAAATCATATCCCGAGTAAGTACTCCAATGGTTACCATTAAAGCTATTACCATTTAAACTACCACGGTACGACAAGTCGAAAGTATTATTTAGGAAGTTGTTGTTTATGTAAATATTTTCGTAACAACCACCAAGTACTTTAACTGCCCAACCATTCTGAATAAAATTATTATTTGAAATATTTACTCTGTTAGAACCATCTGCATTAATACCTATAGTGTTTTCTTGAAAAGTATTGTTGTGAATTTCGGCATCGTAAATTTCCTTTAAAAGCAATCCGTAAGATGCAGTACCCCAGTTCTTAGTAAAAGTATTGCCGTACATCAATATTCTTTTAGAAAACATAACTGCTACACCAGCACCATTAGTTTCAAAGGTATTATCTCTGTATTCATTATCGTTAGAAAACATAAAATGCAAACCATATCTTATATTTTTAGTACTAGTATTACCTTGTACCAAAGTACTATCTATAAACTCAAGATATATTCCATCTCTAGCTCCCTCTACATGATTATTGAGTATTTTAATATTTTTACTATGCCATAAGTGAATTGCATTACCAGAGTTAAATTCCTCAACAGCTTCGGCAGTAACTTTATTATTTCTTATTATTCCACCTTTACAACCTTCAATATATATCCCGAAAAATATATTTTCAAGAATATTATCTTCTACAACAAAATATTTTTGTTTTTTAATTCTTATCGCTGATAAATCTTCGGTATAGCTAAGTGCTATATTTTTTATATGTAACCCCTTTATTATTACACTATCGGCAATTACGGTAAAAAGTTTGGATTTTGAATTTGCATCTATTATAGGAAAACCTTCTCCAATTATGGTTAAAGTTTTATCTATAGTAATCTCATTTTCGTAGTAAACTCCTTTTTTAATTAATAAAGTATCTCCATGTTTTGCTAATGACACGGCATTCTTTACAGTTTTAACTTCGCAACTAGAACAAACAATAATTGTTTTAGCCGGAAGCAATAAGGATAACTGAATAAAAATAAAGAAAAATAATATTCGTTTCAATATAGTTGATTATTAGATTAAAGTAAAAATGATACAACAAGTTATAAACTCATTGTATCATTAAATTATTTATAAATACTAGTTTCCTCCACATTTACCTGGAGCACATTTTCCGGCTTGACATTTCATATCGCTTTTTTTCTTCTCGCCCATATTTACACCTTCCTTAGTTTTGAAAAGTTCTGTAAGCTCATCCCATGTATATAAATCACCGCCCTTATCTTTCTGTACTTTTTCAGCATCTTCTCTACTAGAAAATCCTGTAAGAAATTCACCCATAGGACTAGGTAAATTTTCGCTAATTAAATATGTTGCTGTTTTAGCATCTATTAATGTTGTTGGTGCATTGTAATCGTTAATTACAAATAAGCCTACTTTATCGTGAGCTCCTTTATAATCGCGCATCATGCACTCAATAGCGTCATATTTAAACACTTTTCCTTTTTTTGTAACAACTTCTGCAGCATGTTGTTTATCAACAACTGTCATTTTACAAAATCTACATTGATCTTTACCGTAATCAATTTCTTTTGGTTCTATATTACAAGATGATAGGACTACTATTGCTAAAATAAGAGAAGATAAGTAACGCATTTTTAGATATCAATTAGGTTAAAAATAAAATTAAAAAGCCTTTTTAGGAGTAAAATACCAAGCTAACAATGCAAAAAATACTGCTATGGCAATAAGATAAGATGCACCTTGTGGATATGACCAAACATGGAAGTTAAGTAAAATTTTATATCCAAAAACTGGAGGCATGTAAGCTTGTCCTGGAACTTTTATTGCTGCATGAGGGCTTAAATTATGTCCGTAATCGTACAACCAAGTATAAAAATCATAAACACCTACTACTCCTAATATTGAAATTAATCCTGTCCATAACAGATACAATTTCCTTCTACCAATAAAAGCAAAAATAAATGCTAAGGCCGAAACTATATATATTACAACTGGAAAAATCTCTAGTTCAGGAAACATTGAAGGCTCAATCATTTTCATTCCTACATAGTGATTCATCAAATTTATATTCTCTAATGTACCTGGCTCATCACCTGTAATTTTATTTACCCAAATATACATTGTTAGTCCATCGGGATATTGAGGAGCAGATAGCGTTATTTTCCACATTGGGAACAAAAACATAAGAAGTAGCAAGATTCCAGCACTTCCCATTAATATTCTTCCTTTCATAATATTTTAATTTTAAGTTAGTTTTAAAAAAAACCATCATACAAACTGTTAGTTTGCATGATGGTTAAATAAAAATATTAATCTTCTCCTAAAGACCACTTAAGTTCTGTATTAGATTTACGTGCTGATACACGCACATATCCTTGCATTTCTTGATGCAATGCAGAACAGAAATCGGTACAATAGAAAGGAATAACTCCTTCGTATTTCGGATACCAAACTAAAGTTTCAGTTTGACCTGGCATAACAAGCAATTCAGAATTTTGAGCTCCTAACACAGAGAATCCGTGTGGTACATCATAATCTTGTTCAAGGTTAGTTATATGGAAATATACCTCATCTCCTACTTTAATTCCTTCAATATTATCAGGAGCAAAGTGGCTACGTATCATTGTCATGTAAACATGCACAATATTTCCTTCTCTTACAACCTTAGTATCTCTATCAGACTTAGCCGCAAATGGGTGGTGGTTATCATCCAACTTATAAATTTTTGTAGTCTTTGGATGAACTTTATCTTTATGAATACCCTGTGCGTAGTGAGGTTCTCCAATAGTAGGAAAATCAAGAAGTAGCTCCATTTTCTCTCCAGAAATATCGTAAAGTTGTGCAGATTGAGTTACTTCAGGACCTGTTGACAAATAACGATCTTTAGTAATTTTGTTCATTGCAACTAGATATTTACCAGTAGGTTTTTTAGAGTCTCCTCCAGGAATCATTAAGTGACCAACAGAATAATAAGTTGGTTTTCTATCTATAACTTCCCAAGTTCCAACTTTCCATTTTACAACTTCCGAAGAAATAAAGAAAGTAGTATAAGCATTTCCTTTATCGTCAAATTCAGTATGAAGTGGTCCTAATCCTGGTTGCTTAACTGTACCTGCATGCACTGCTTCGTACTTAAGAATTGGAATTCCATAAGCATCGCCATCATAGGCTTTGTCTTCTATAGCTTTAAGCATTTTTGTAAAAGAGTGAACAGTTAAATCGGCAGATAGTTTACCGTTACCTACAATGTACTCTCCTGTAGGATCTACATCAACACCGTGAGGTGATTTTGGAGTAGGCATGAAATAAACTAATCCTGGACATTCTGCAGGATCTAAAACTTTTACTTCATCAATAATTTCTGATGTAGCAGAATGAGTTTCATCACTATATAAGTTATGAGCGTGCTTACCTGGCATTGTTTTAAATTTTCCAGCTTTGATATACTCTTCAGCCTTTTTCCAGTTTATTGCAGCAATATAATCTTTATCGTTCTGAGATGCGTTTACTTCTAACAAAGTACTAGCTTCTTCTGTATTATAGGTTGTAAAGAAAGACCATCCATGAGATTTTCCTTTTCCTGAGTGAGAAAGGTCATAATTAAATCCTGGCATTAATACCTGAAATTCAATATTCATGTGTCCTGTTACTGAATCTACTTTAATATAAGATAAAGCTCCTTTAAAATTACCTTTGTAATCTTTAATCGCCATATCTTTTTGCTGAAAAGGAACTGCAAAACGAGTACCTGCAACAACATATTCTGTATTTTCTGTAGTAAATGGCGATGAGTGATTTCCTGCACTATTAGGAATTTCAATAATCTCAACAGTTTCGAAAGTCTTAAGATCTACTCGAGCAATACGTGGAGTATTGTTACCGTTTATAAAAATCCATCTACCATCTGTTTCTCCATCAGTCTGAGAAAGTTCGGGGTGGTGAGAATCATCCCAAGGAATAAATCCGTGAGTTGTTTCTAACATTGGTTTAGTTTCTTCGTTAAAACCGTAAGCTTTTTCTGGATCTACAGAAAAAACAGGAATAACTTTAAATAATCTTCCTGATGGAAGACCGTAAACTGCTAATTGTCCACTAAAACCTCCTGAAAGGAAAGCGTAATACTCATCGTATTCGCCTGGTTTTACGTAAACACGCTCTGCAGCGTCAGAACTTAATGCACCTTCTCCGCGCATATCTTTCTTGACGTCATCTGTACTCGGTCCGCAACTTGTAATAAACAAGCCACCGATCAGTGCTAATGCAATAATCTTAAATGGGAACTTCATTGTATTGATTTGATTTTGATTAATAAAAAAAACAGCTTTCATCGCAACATAAAAGCTGTTCTATAAAAAAATTATAATGTTCTAAAATATTCTAAAACCTGACGGGCTTGCTCTTTTGTAAGATTTTGGTTAGCCATTGGCGCACCGTTGAACTCTATTAATAATGCTCTAGCTGTAGCATCCTCTTTTACCATTTGCTCAGGGTTAAGAATCATATTCATAACCCATTCTGGTGTACGACGACTAAGAACTCCTTTTGGTGCAGGTCCAATAAATTTCTTTTCTGGCTTATGACATGCTGTGCACATTTTGTCGTAAACTTCTTTTCCTTGCTCCGCCATTGCTGTATCAATAGCATCTCCAATAGTAACATCTCCCTTAGCAATTGGTCCAATACCATAGTTAGGACCCGAAGTTTCGGCAACAGCCTCTACTTTCTTTTCTGATTTTTTTATAGGATCTTTAATTTCTTTCTTTGCAGAATCATCTCCTCCACAACTTGATAATAAAATAGGTAAAGAAATAAATAGAGATTTAATTAAGTGCTTCATTTTTTAATAAGTTTAGTTTTAGGTTTTACGGTATTCAACTTTAATAAACCGTGTTAAATTATAATTCGATTGTAAATGTAAAAAAATATTAACATAAAAGATAGTTTAGTCTTTTATGTTTAAAAAAAATACTCCTCTAACCTACAACAATTTAGAATGAAAAATATAATTATTTAGCTTAACAAAACATGACTAGTATCATGTAATAGATTATTTATAGATTCCTAATCAAAAAAAAATGATATTGCTTTTTCTAATAAAACATAAAAAATTAATTGAATAGTCGTAAACTTGCACCACAAACAAATAAAACTAATAAATATGAAGGCATATGTTTTCCCTGGACAGGGGGCTCAGTTCGTAGGAATGGGTAAGGACCTTTATAATAATTCTGAGTTGGGGAAAGAATTATTTGAGAGAGCCAATGATATTCTAGGATTTAGAATAACAGATATTATGTTTGATGGAACAATTGAAGAATTAAAGCAGACTAAGGTTACACAACCTGCAATTTTTCTTCACTCTGTAATTTTGTCAAAAGTAATAGGCGATAGCTTCAAACCTGAAATGGTTGCTGGTCACTCTTTAGGCGAAATTTCTGCACTTGTTGCAAACAACACTTTAACTTTTGAAGATGGTTTAAAATTAGTTTCTAAGCGTGCTTTGGCTATGCAAGATGCTTGCGAAAAAGAGCCTTCTACCATGGCAGCTGTACTTGGCTTATCTGACGAAGATGTTGAATCTGTTTGTAACGAAACTGATGGAATTGTTGTAGCTGCAAATTATAACTGCCCTGGACAACTAGTAATTTCTGGAAGTGTAGATGCTGTGAATTCGGCATGTGAACTAGCTAAAGAAAAAGGTGCAAAACGTGCTTTGGTACTTCCTGTTGGTGGAGCATTCCACTCTCCTTTAATGGAGCCTGCTAGAGAAGAATTAGCTAAAGCAATTGAAAGCACAACTTTCAATAAGCCAATTTGTCCAATATACCAAAATGTAACTACTTCTGCTGTTACAGATTCTGAAGAAATAAAGAAAAATCTTATTTCACAGTTAACATCACCTGTTAAATGGACACAATCTGTTGTACAAATGATGGAAGATGGAGCATCCGAATTTATTGAAGTTGGACCAGGTAAAGTTCTTTCTGGACTTGTAAAGAAAGTTGATAGAAAAATGCCTACTTCATTGGCTACTTTTGATTAAAACACTCTGCACTGAAAGTGCAGAGTGTTTTTTTTGACCCGGGACTGGAAGTCCCTCTTCTACTCTAGTATAAAGTTTGTGTTATCATCTCCATCCTTCCTATGATGTTCTAAATAGTCATCGACCATTTTATCTGTAATATTTCCTGTACTCCAAGCTCCATACCCACTTGCCCAAAAATGTTTCCCCCAATACCTTTTTCTCAATATTGGATATTCTTCTTGTAAACGTCTTGAACTTCTTCCTTTTAATTTTTTCAAAAGTTCACTAATGCTTTTTGTTGGTGGATATTCTATATGAACATGTTCTACACTAACCACAATGTTTCATGGAAATATTTTGTGTTCAAATTGTGAAGCTTTTATGAAACATTTATGAAACGAATGTATGTATTTTTGAACCGAGCATGAGCCAATATTGTAGATAATAACTACATTACAATCTCATGCGAACACCATCTGACCGATGAAAAATATTATTAACAGATGAAAAGGTATGAAAACACGAAAGCCTTACAGAGTAAGGCTTTGAAGTGAAAAAACTAACTCACGAATAGTTGTTGTGTCGGGGTGGCAGGATTATTTCATTATCCTGATTCTATCCTCATAGAATCAAATAAAAAACTGCCTTTTTTTAAGAAAGTAAACTTTCTACAAAAATTCCCTTTTTTATTTGTCGGGGTGGCAGGATTCGAACCTGCGACCTCCTCGTCCCAAACGAGGCGCGATGACCGGGCTACGCTACACCCCGAGGTGTAGTAAAATACTACATTAAAATTTTAATACAAAAACTAACTACTCTAGTTCTTATTAGTCGGGGTGGCAGGATTATTTCATTATCCTGATTCTATTCTCATAGAATCAAATAAAAAACTGCCTTTTTTTAAGAAAGTAAACTTTCTACAAAAATTCCCTTTTTTATTTGTCGGGGTGGCAGGATTCGAACCTGCGACCTCCTCGTCCCAAACGAGGCGCGATAACCGGGCTACGCTACACCCCGAAAACAAAACTATTTCTAGTCTTATCTCGGTAATCACAACAGGATTGCTTACGTCAACCTGAGTGACACATTCAGAAAATGAAATAGAAGTAAACTTCATTTCATTTATCTGTGATCACGACAGGATTGCTTACGCCATCCTTTACGATCCATCTTGAAAATGAAATAGAAGTAAACTTCATTTCATTTATCTGTGATCACGACAGGATTCGAACCTGTGACCGTCTGCTTAGAAGGCAGATGCTCTATCCAGCTGAGCTACGTGACCTGACCATGAATAAAAGAAATACTAATTTTAAGAATCCAGATTCACTCTACGTAACTCCTTTTTATCCTCAACAAAAACAAAAACTATTTCCATCTTAACATTATAAAAGATTAAGAATGCTAATTTCTCACATTTATAAAACTAATATCTGATGAAAAAGAATTTGCGGAAAGAGGGGGATTATTTACATGATCCCAAAATTTCCTTATTGAAACAAATCCTTTTTTAGATATTTATTTTCTCAAAGTTTAAGAAAGTAAACTTTCTACATTTTGATAAAATAAATCTCATTAAAAAAAGAATTTGCGGAAAGAGGGGGATTCGAACCCCCGATACAGTTGCCCGTATAACACCTTAGCAGGGTGCCGCTTTCAGCCACTCAGCCACCTTTCCTAATTTCTTTTATTTCAATATTTTCAAGAACTCTTTTTCTTTGTTTTTGCGAGTGCAAATGTATACTCTATCTTTGTTCTATGCAAACATTATCTACTCTTTTTTACTCTTTTATTTTCTCTTTTTTTTATCACACTCATTAACATAAACTTACTTAAATAAAAAAATGAAAAACATACTATTAATCGGGATATTCAATACGTGCATGATAAATATTCAGTAATTTTTTTGTTATCACACCTTTTACAATTTCTATTTCACGTAAAGTAATATTGGAATTCAAAAATTGTCCTTCCTCCATTTGCTTAGAAATAATCTTTTCTACCAAACCACCTATAGACTTAGAATCGTAATTCTTTAAACTACGCGAAGCTGCCTCCAAGGCATCTGCCATCATCAGAATAGCTGTTTCTTTAGAATATGGTATTGGACCAGGATACCTGAACGATTTATCGCTAATTAAAGCTTCATTAGAAGTCTCTTCGTACTGTCTGTAGAAATAATACACCATAGACTCTCCATGGTGAGTTCTTATAAAATCAATAATCCTATCAGGTAAATTATGTTTTTTTGCGATTTCTATACCATCTAGTACATGATCAATAATTACTCTTGCACTCTCTTTAGGGTCTAGTTCATCGTGTGGATTAACCTTCGATTGTTGATTTTCAATAAAATATAAAGGATTATTCATTTTACCAATATCGTGATAAAGTGCTCCAGTACGTACCAAACGTGAATTTGCACCAATCTCACTCGCTGCCGACTCTGCAATATTAGCAACCATCAATGAGTGCTGAAAAGTACCAGGGGCTTTATCGCTAAGCAATTTAAGTAGTGGATTATTCGTATCCGAAAGTTCTAACAGAGAAACATCAGAAACTAATTTAAAACTCTTCTCATATAAATAAATAAATGGCTGTGAAAATAATGTAAGTAGACCATTAATAGCGAAGTACAAAAATACCATGTAATCAACTTCCGTGAAACTTCCCTTTTGCGAAATAGAATATCCAAAATAAGTAATAAAGTAAATTAAGGTAATCTGTCCAACAGAAATAAACATACTAGCCCTACGGTGATCAGAAGAAACACTAAGAACTGTAACTATACCTGCAGTAATTTGTATAAAAACATATTCGAAAGGATTGGGTGCCATAAACCCTATCAGAAGCACCACTAATATGTGAGCAATTAGACCTAATCTCGAATCAAAAAACGATTTCAATACAATTGGAACAATACTCACAGGTACAATATAAATCAGGTTAGGCTCATAGTGAATAACTAACGAAGCCAATCCAACCATCATTAATACATTGAAATAAACGAAGGTTGTTTTGTTATCATCGTCGTAAATCTCGTGTTTAAATTGAAACAAAAATAGCATAAGCATTATAGCCAATACCGACACTTTAATTGTATGTCCAATAGTTATCCATAAATAATCGCTATCACTCAAAACTTTCGATTCGTACTCAGCCTTTAAACTATTAAGCTTATTCAGTTCTTCTCCTCCTACAAGGTCTCCCTTCGATATTATTCTAGTATCTGCAGCAACAAACCCTCTAGTTCTAGAAATCTTGCTCAAATCTTCTGATATTCCCCTTTGGGTTTTACTCAGGTCGTACCTTACATTTTGTTGTAAAACACTAATTAATAATTCATCTAATAAAGACTTGTCTACATCAAATTCAGAATACGAAATTTTTTCGTCTATTAATTTTAGAGCCGAATTTACCGAATGAAAATCACCAAAAACAACATCCCTAGCAACATTATTTTCCAACAGTACAACACTCGTTTTGGCATCAGGCTCTTTTAAATCTTTATCCTTCGCTAATATCCCCGACTTATATACCGTATTCAACTGCTTTACACCAAACAACCTCAACCTATCTAAATAGCCTTTATCTAAATTTTTATCTTCACCTAAACGCGTTATCTTGCTTTCAAAATTAGAAATCACCGTTTTCTTAACCTCTACATCGTAATCGAAATATATTTTAGCTTTAGATGTAATTTCCAATTCTTCCTGCTTTAGTTCATCGCTAGATTTGGAAATAGCAAAATCAAAAGGAGCAAAAAGATCTTCGAACAACCACGGCTTACCCTGCTGATATTCGTAATTAAATTGCCCCCCTTTTGGCAGCCAGTACGTAATTAATGAAATTGCAACAATAAGCACGATCACCCTATAGGCAAGCGTATTATACTTAAAAGCATTATCTAATTTTTTTATCATACGATTATTTACTTCAATTCGTGCATCACAAACTTAACTAAATATTACATTAATTAGGTATAAGGAAAAACAT
>JADGDT010000036.1:14206-19853 GCA_016744755.1 Ichthyobacteriaceae bacterium
TTTTCTATACTTTTCTTTCCATGCAAAATAATCGCCATCAAAACCAACTTTAGTTTGAAGCTGTTTAGTTTTAGAGTGAATCAAATCAATAACAGCATCAGACTGTGGTACTCTACATTCAATCTCATCAACAATAGACGACATTTGTCTTCCAACACCTTTCTCTACATTACGCAATACATTATTAAGCTTGTGTACGTAAGATCCAAATTCACCTTCTGGTCTTTCATCTGGATTTTCTAATAAGTGGCCTTCAATAATATTTTTAGTAATTCCCTTACTATGTTTCAACGAAGTAATAATATTACCTTTTCCGGTAACCGTATTTCCTACAGCAAAAATATTTTTATGTCCTGATATCCTACAAGTATTTTGATCTTCAATATCGTAAAGCACACCATTAGTAGGTAAGCCAGGTATCAATTCCGGAATACTTCCTATTGAAGATGTTACAAATGTTGTTTCGTGTCTTAGCTTTTTATCTCCATCGCTTACAAGTTTACCATTCTCATCAATTTTCATTTTCTGAAAAATTAATACCGAGATATTATCATCCTTAACTTCAAAATCTTCTAGCACAGCAAGCTCTTCAAAATTAAACAAAAACTTCTTCTTGTACTTTGTCATTATCTTTAAAGCAATACGCTGAGAATCGGCAATTTCTTTTTCTGTAATCCTAGGTCGTGGCGATAGTGGCATGTCCATTTCTCTTCGTCGGTAAACCAATGTAGCTCCTTTTAAACCTAATTTTTCTAGAGACAAGTTATGCTTATTGAGAATCTCGGCAACACCTTTTTTCTCTAAATCGTACATACTTTCTCCTATACCTTTTCTTACTAAAGCTTTCTGTACAGTATCAATCATAAAAAGTTTCACAACATCTATCGATGCTAAACCACCTCCGATAACAGTTGCTCCATCAGGGATTTCATACATAGGATCATCGTAAGATGCCTCGTGATAATGGTTAAACCAAAAAAGTAATGGATTCTGATAAACCAATCCTCTACTTATATAATCGTCAATATTTCCTATTCTAAGAGGTCTGTCTTTCCAAGCTCCAGTAGCAAAAAGTATTGCCGAAAAACCCCATTCGTTAGCAAGAGCTTCAAAAGAAACATCTTTGCCAATTTTTACACTGGGTACAAAACGTATATTTTCGTGAAGTATTTTTGAATCTATCTTAGCTATTTCTTTTTCTCTAAGCTTGTGATGCCATTTTGGCAAACCATCCTCTATCTTACCATAAGGCAACATCATCTGATCAAAAACCACTACCCTATACCCTTGTTCTGCTAGGTTATATGCCGCTTCTGCTCCTGCTACAGCTCCCCCAACAACTGCAACAAAATGCTTTCCTGAATATTCCATCAAAATAATTTTTATTGAATGTAATTAATCATTAATAAAAGATCAATTTTTAAAATACATTCGTGTTTGTTTCTAGTTAAGCTGAAATTCAACTTATAATATTCTCTTTAAATATTTTGCAAAAATACTAATTAGTAACTACAATACTTATATTCAACTATAAACAAGATCATTTTACTTATAAACTATAATTATAGAATAATTAAATTTTACACAAAGTATCAATTATACGTCTATTATTACATATTTCATGAAACATGTAAATCATCCTTACAATATTTTGAAACAAAAAACATGAAGCTGATTATCTAAATATTATTATATTTATCACACAAAAACACTAATTATACCAATACAAAATGGATACTTTCTCATATACAGCAAAAGACGATAGGTACGAACAAATACCTTACAAAAGGTGTGGAAATAGTGGGATTATGCTACCTTCAATTTCACTTGGTCTTTGGCATAATTTTGGATTCGATACAACTTTCCAAAATATTAGAAATATAATTCATACTGCTTTTGACAATGGAATTACTCATTTCGATTTAGCCAACAACTACGGTACACCTTACGGATCGGCAGAAGAGAATTTTGGTCATATAATGAAACACGACCTAAAAAAATATAGAGATGAATTGTTGATAAGCAGTAAGGCTGGATACGAAATGTGGGCCGGACCTTATGGCAATTTCGGATCTAGAAAATATATGATTTCTAGTTGCGATCAGAGTTTAAAAAGACTTAATTTAGATTATGTAGATATTTTTTACTCGCATAGACCCGACCCTGATACTCCAATAGAAGAAACAATGCAAGCACTCGATTACATTGTAAGATCTGGCAGAGCAATGTATGCGGGTATTTCTAATTACAATCCTGAACAAACCAAAGAAGCAATTTCTGTACTTAAAAGTCTTGGTACACCTTGCCTAATTCATCAAACAAAATATTCTATGTTTAATAGAACTCCCGAAGAAGGTTTGCTAGATGTTTTGGAAGAAGAAAAAGTTGGAGCTATAGCTTTTTCTCCTCTAGCACAAGGTTTGTTAACCGATAGATATTTAAATGGAATCCCTAAGAATTCTAGAATAGACAAACCAAATCCTTTTTTAACTAAAAATAGTATTTCAGAAGAAGTACTAGCCAAAGTTAATAGCTTAAATAAAATTGCTAAAAACCGTAATCAATCTCTTGCTCAAATGTCTATTAGTTGGCTTTTGAAAGACAAAAGAATTTCTTCGGTTTTAGTAGGTGCAAGTAGCTCTAAACAATTAAAGAATAATTTACAATCTTTAGACAACTTAACTTTCTCGTTGGAAGAGTTAAGTGCAATTGATGAAATTTTAAAATCATAATATGTATAAACTTCTAATAATTCTGACATTATTTATCTCAGAAATGGGTTTTTCTCAAAACATAGATTTCGATAAATACTTTAAAGATGCTAGTTTAAGGTTTGATTACATTCATTCTGGAACTGACACTTCTGAACTTATTTCTAAAGAAATGTTCAAGCTAGAACCTTACTGGGGAGGCACCAAAACAAAACTCATTTCTCCTTTTGATTATGGTAATTACAAAGTTGTTGTTATTGACTCTGCATCTTCCAAAGAGATTTATAGCAATGGCTACTCTACTCTATTTATGGAATGGCAAAATACAAAAGAAGCCAAAAGTGTTTCTAGAGCATTTTACGAAAGTGTGATTATGCCTTTTCCAAAAAACACTGTGAAAATAGAAATACGAAGTATTGATTTCAATCAGAAATGGACAACTATTTACAGTGAGTATTTAAATCCAAATAAAGACTATTTCATAAATAAAGATAAGGTACCTTCTTATCCTGTTTCGCAGATAAACGGAAATAAACCTAGTGATAAAGCTTTAGATATTGTAATTATTCCCGAGGGCTACACAAAAGATGAATTAGAAAAATTTTATGTTGATGCGAAGAGAATGACGGAATTTTTACTAGAAGTTTCTCCTTTTAAAGAGAATTCTGAGAGTATAAATGTAAGAGTAGTTCTAGCTCCTTCTGAAGAATCTGGAACAGATATTCCTGGTGCAGGTGTTTGGAAAAATACAATTCTCAACTCTAATTTTTACACTTTCAACAGCGAAAGATATCTAACTACAACCGATATAAAATCACTTAGAGATATTGCTTCTACTACCTACTACGACCAAATTTACATTTTAGTAAATACCGAGAAATACGGAGGTGGGGGAATCTACAATTTCTACAACCTTTGTACTGCCGACAATAAATATTCTAAAGAAGTTTTTACTCACGAATTTGGACATGGTTTATCTTGGCTTGCTGATGAATATTACTACGATGATGAGATGAGTGAGTACTACGATAAAAAACTAGAACCTCGCGAAGCCAACATCACTACACTTGTTAATTTCGATAAAAAATGGAAGAACAAACTTTCTAAAGACACTGAGATTCCTACAGTTATTAATCCTAAAACCCCTAATAAAATTGGAGTTTACGAAGGTGCTGGTTACACATCAAAAGGAGTTTATAGAGCTTACCAAAATTGTAAAATGAAATCTAATAGTACAAATGAATTCTGTGAAGTTTGTAAGAGTACTATTGTTGATGTTATGGAATATTACACTAAATAAATGTACTTTAGCATACTTTAAAAAAATATAAAAATGGCATCAAAAAAATGGTCAGTACCAATGCGTGTTTATCACTGGTTAAACTCCTTGGTAGTTACATTAATCCTTATCACAGTAGTTCTTAGAAAAACTGTTCTAGATAAATATTTGGTAAACGGTAAAATTCAAGGTTTCTTAACTGGTAAAGGAATAGAAATTGACAAAGATGTAACAATGAAACTCGCCAAAATAATTCGTTCCGAAATGTGGGAATGGCACTATATTTTCGGTTTTGTTTTAGCCTTTCTAATTGTTCTTAGGATTATTCTATTCTTTACAAAATCAGGTAAATTAGTTATTAAAGATGCTTTTAGTTTTCTAACAAAAAATAAAAAAGACAACTACTGGGTAAAACTACTTTACTTAGCGGTATACTTGTCTATTTTTATAATATCGGTATCTGGAGTTCTAATGTATTTTTACAAAGACCTTGGGTGGACACACGATACCAAAGAAACATTGGAAAGCATACACGTAGCAGTAATGAATATAATTATCTACTTCATACCACTACATATTATAGGAATAATTTTAGCCGAAAATGAAGATGAATCTGGAGTTACATCTGACATGATTAATGGAGGAGGAGAAGACAGTTAGCAGTTAGCAATTAGCAGTTAGCAATTAACAGTTAGCAGTTAGCAATTAGCAATTAGCAATTAGCAATTAACAGTTAGCAATTAACAGTTAGCAACTAGCAATTAGCAATTAACAGTTAGCAGTTAGCAGTTAGCAATTAGCAGTTAGCAGTTAGCAGTTAGCAGTTAGCAGTTAGCAGTTAGCAGTTAGCAGTTAGCAGTTAGATATGCAAAATTAAAACTTTTCAACTAAAACAATCCTTAACTCTACGGACTTAAAACTTTTTAACTCCACGAACTTTAAACAATCAAACAACTAAACAGTTAAACAACCTATGAAAAATCTATCAGTATTTTGTGGCGCTAGCGCTGGAAATAAAGAAATATACAAACTAAAAGCCGAAGAGCTTGGTCGTAAAATGGTTGAGAAAAACATTGACCTAGTTTTTGGTGGTGGCAAAGTTGGAATGATGGGATTCATTGCCGATGAAGTTCTAAAAAATAGTGGAAAAGCAATTGGCGTTATTCCTCATTTTTTATCATCAAAGGAAATAGAACACAGTGGATGTACCAAAATTATTAGAACGGAAACTATGCACGAAAGGAAAATGGAGATTTTTAAAATTTCGGAAGGTGCGATTGCTATGCCTGGAGGTTACGGAACTTTCGACGAAGTGTTTGAAATGCTAACATGGGCTCAACTCGGATTACATAAATACCCAATAGGTTTTCTTAATGTAAACTCTTACTTCGACCACCTTTACAAAATGTTGCAAAACATGAGAGATGAAGGATTCCTGAAACAAGAAAACCTAGACATGATAATTATTGAAGAAGATGTTGATACGCTTATTTATAAAATGGAGAATTACATAGCTCCAGATGTACCTAAATGGATTAAGCAAGATGAGATTTAGTGATTAGTGATTAGTGATTAGTGATTAGTGATTAGTGATTAGTGATTAGTGATTAGTGATTAGTGATTAGTGATTAGTGATTAGTGATTAGTGATTAGTGAT
>JADGDT010000036.1:19953-28556 GCA_016744755.1 Ichthyobacteriaceae bacterium
TAGTGAAAAATATTAAATTCAACAGCTAAGTTCTAATAATTAACACATTTTTCAGTGATTTTTCTCCACTCCTGATAGCTATCAGGACTAAAGTGAGATATTATATAATATCAAAAATATTGGCTATGTCTTTTTGGCTCCCTTTAGAGAAGGGGCAAAACAAAAAGACATAAATTATGTCATTGCACTCTAAGGTTAGGACAAAATGATAATTATAAAATTTAGAAAACTAAAAGACAAAGGCAGTTATAAAAAATAAAGACATGTTCAAAAAAACCACAACTATAGTTCTAGCTACTATAACGCTAATTTCATGTAACAACAATACTTCCAATAAAGAAATAGAACAGCAGATATCCATAATTAAAAATGATGCCTTATTTGCTTTTGGATCTTGTAGTAACCAAGCTTTCGAAGAGCAAATGTGGGATGAAATTAATCTGAATAAGCCCGAAGTATGGATTTGGGGTGGAGATGCTGTTTATTCTGACACTGAAGATCCTAAATACATGAAAGATCAATATCGTATTCAGAAATCAAAATCTGGATATCAAACCCTTATGAAACAAACTGAAGTAATTGGTACTTGGGATGATCACGATTACGGTGCAAATGATGCAGGAGAAGAGTACCCTATGAAGTATAAAAGCAAAGAAATATTTTTAGACTTTTTAAATGTCCCTAAAAATGACATCAGAAGAAACAGAGATGGAGTTTACAACAGTCACAACTACAAATACGCTAAAGGAAGTGTAAAGGTAATTCTACTTGATGCAAGATTTTTTAGAACAAAATTAACACCGGATAAAACTGGCAACAAAAGATATCTTGACAACGTTGACTCTACAGGAACCATATTAGGTAACGAGCAATGGAAGTGGTTAAAAAACGAATTAAATTCATCGAAAGCTGATTTCAATATTATAGTTTCTGGCATACAAGTTCTTTCAAATTTACACGGATTTGAAGCTTGGGGAAACATGCCTACTGAAAGAACAAAACTAATGAACTTGATATCTACATCAAAAGCAAAAGGTGTATTTATACTTAGTGGCGACAGACATGTATGCGAAATATCTAAGATAAAGTTAGACAACATGCCATACCCTATTTACGACATCACTTCTAGTGGCTTAACTCATTCGTACGCAAATGTTGGTGAAGAAGAAAACCCATACAGAGTTAGCGACTTAATAGGCAAAAAGAACTTTGCTCTTCTTAATTTTGATTTTGCTAAACAATCTGTTAAAGTAGAAATTCGTGGTAAAGAGAATAAACTTCTTATAGTCCAACATATTAAGTTTCAGTAAAATGTTTTTAACAAGCTATTAACACGATATAGCATTACAAAAGGGTAATTTTGTAAAAACAAAAATCGCTGAATAAATGTTTAATAAACAAATTGCAATATTGGGTTTGGCTCTAATCTCCTTTGGAGTACAAGCACAAGATAACCTAATAAATAAAGTGAAAAATAATGGTTCTGAAGGAGTTGAAGACAAATTCGGTTTTGAAGTAATCGTAAATAACGAAGCAACTTCAGTGAAAAATCAAGGTCGTTCTGGTACATGTTGGAGTTATTCTGGAAACTCATTTTTAGAATCAGAAATCCTACGTAAAACAGGTAAATCTATTGATATATCTGAGATGTTTGTTGTACGTAAAGTTTACGAAGTAAAAGGAGAAAAATATGTGAGAATGCACGGCTACCTTAACTTCGGACAAGGTGGTGCTCTACACGATCCGGTGGATGTGCTTAGAGAATTTGGAGCTGTACCAGAAGAAGTGTACAAAGGATTACTATCAGGTCAGGAAGTAAATAACCACGGCGAATTAGAAACTATTTTAAAAAGTATACTTGATGCAGTTCTAAAAAACAAAAATGGTGAACTTACTACAGCTTGGGAAACAGCTTACGCAAGTGCAATTGATGCATACCTCGGAGAAGATGTAAAAGAATTCACCTACGATGGAAAAAAATATACTCCTAAATCATTTGCAAAAGATGTTCTTAAAATTAATGCTAACGATTATGTAGAATTTACTTCTATGAACGACAAGCCATACAACGAAAAAGTTTTTGTTGAAGTTCCAGATAACTGGTCTTATGGATTGTCTTACAACGTAGAATTAGATGATATGTCAGCAATTGTTGACGAAGCTCTAAAAGATGGTTACACTGTTGCATGGGCAACTGATGTTTCAGAAAAAGGATTTAATATTCGTAATGGAGTTGCAATTGTTCCTGCTGTAGATTTTAAAAACATGACTGCTGATCAAAAAGCTACAATGTTTGATGGGCCTAAAACTGAGAAAATTATTACTGCTGATATTCGTCAACATAGTTATGACAACTGGACTACTACCGACGATCACGGTATGCACATTACAGGATTAGCAAAAGACAAAGAAGGAAATGAATATTACATAGTTAAAAACTCTTGGGGAACTAAATATAACAATGGTTATTTATATGTTTCTAAAGCTTTTTTCAAGTACAAAACAATATCGTTTATGCTGGATAAAAATGCACTGAACAAAGACATGAAGAAAAAATTAAAAATATAATTATACAACCACATCAATAATTATTTTGAATAGTTGTTGATGTATAATTGTAACACTAAAATCAAATACATTGAGAAATATAATAATCTACATATTACCCCTTTTACTTATATTCTTTGTTTCGTGTGATACAGAAACGAAAAATAACACCATGAAAAAAAATGTAGTTTATTTTGGTGGCAACATCATAAATCCAGTCTGCAACAAAGTTAAATTAATTAAGACTGATAGTGATACCGATACATTAATAGCAAAATTAGATAAAAGCAATTTCTTTATTTTCAAGTTAGATTCAATAAAAACAGGAACATATACATTTCATCATGGTGCTGAGTTCCAATATGTATACCTTGAGAAAGATGATTCGTTAATGATTAGACTAAATACATTAGAGTTTGATGAATCGTTAGTTTTTACTGGAAATGGTGCATCTGTAAACAATTATCTAATAAAAAGATATCTGAATAACGAGAACAACAACATAAACTTAATTCAATTGTTTTCTTTGGATGTTACAAAATTTAATCACACAATAGACTCTATAAAAATAGTTGAATCTCAAATTTTATCCGACTTCAATTATAATGAGAGTGATTTTTCTAACATTGCATTGAGTTGGGTAAACAATATGCTAAAATTCACGGAGTATAGTTTTAGAGAATTGTATCCTTACAACAACACTATCATCAATAAAGAAAATTCCTTAACAAGGGTAGATAGTTCTTTTTTTGATTACAGGAAAGAAATAGATATTAATGACTCTAGCCTTAATGATAATGAATATTTTAAATCGTATATAAACTCCAGATTAGTTAATTTAACCTTAGATAGTTTATTCAGAGTTATACCAGAAATAGATTTCTTTGACAATAGCAAGAAGTTTGACTCACAATATGGTAAGATATTAACTTACTACATTAGTACTTTTGATGATGAGCAAATTAAGAACTATCTCTATTATCGGTATTCAAAAAATCTATTTGTAAGCGAACTAAGCATAGATGACTTACAAGATCTACTTATACCATTTTTCGAAAATGTTTCAGATGAAAAAATGGTTAAAAAAATTAATCATCTGTTATCTCGTTACATAAAACTAGCTCCTGGATCAAAAGCATTAGATTTTGGTGTTAGCGATGGAAAAGAGTTAAAAAAGTTTTCTGATTATTTTGGTAAACCTATCTACTTATTTTTCTGGTTAAGCCCTAATAGGTACGATTGGAATACTGATTTAACTAAGAACTATAACGATCTAAAAAAACAATATCCAAATATTCAGTTCATAAGCATATACCTCGACTATCCTGAGACCTGGGAAGATAGCAAAAAAGTTAGTGGTGCAAATGGTGTACAGTTAAGTGCTGATTATAGAATTATTAAGAATAAATACTTAATACCTTCTTCAAACTCTTTTGTACTTATCGATAAAAATGGAAATATTGTTGAGTCTAATACTAGTTGGCCAGGAAGTAAAAAAATTAAAGCCAAATTGAATAAGCTTAAATAATAAAGTATTTCCTTTAAACTTCATAAAAAAACGTGAATTGATAACTTTATCAATTCACGTTTTTTATCTAAATTTTTGAAAGAATTTATAGCGATATAATTCCTTTTACACTTTCACACTCTCTGTATTTAATTATTATAGCATCAGCAGACGGCATAATAACATTAATTGTGACACTAGTATATTTTCCTGTTTTAGAACTTCTAGTTTTAATAACAGCACCAAGATTATCAAATATTTTATCTATATCTTTAACTCCATCACCTGTTGCTGGCACAATAAATTTATACATATATTCACTTGGCCATTTTTTAGTTACATCGTCAAGCTGAGACTTCAGCTTCTTATAAAACTCTAATTTATCATCCATGCTACGTAATCTTAAATAAAACAAATTGCTCTACAGCATTAAACCTCTACTACAAAAGTAAAGAGTTTTTTATAGTATATATGCTTAAATTATGAAATAAAAAAACTCCATTGCAAATATACAATGGAGTTCTTAATATAGTTACTGTCTACTAAATTTCAATTTGAGACTCAACACTTGCTATCCAAGCTTTAGCACCGCCTTTTACATATCCAGTTCTAATCATTTTACCATTAGAAATAATAATCAAAGTAGGAAAACCTTGAATACCAACCTCATTTTTCAATGAATTGTTTTGAGATTTCAGCTCGTCAGACTGCTCCTTATTTCTAGGAAAATCTAGTTCTAACAATGCCAAGTTCTTTTCTTTGGCCCACGCTTTAAATTCAGGAGTATCAAAAATTTCTGCTTTAATACGCTTACACCAAATACACCAATCACTACCAGTAAAATTCATCATTATTGGAGCATTATCTGCTTTAGCATCTTTAAATACTTCATTTGCATTATTACTCCATCCTTCTGTACTAACAAGATCGGTTATAACATAATCTGATTGAGCGCTAACCCCAATTCCAACAAATAAAAATACAACCACTAATATCTTTTTTAAACTCATGTCTTTACCTTTTTAAATTCCCAATTAAATAATAAAATATATTCAAGTTTTCAAATATATACTTTAGACGATACAAATCCTTAAAACTTACGTTAAAATTAATATATCAAAAAACGCTCCAACTGGAGCGTTTTAAAATTATAAATGAAACATAAATTATGCTTCTACTTTATCAAGATTTGTTATAACATTGAAAGAAGGTGCCTCTGACAAATGACGTTTTACTGGACACTGAGCAATAGTATTCTTAATTGCATTGTTATATTTAGCTGGGAATGACTCTGGTAAATCTACCATAATATCTATTTTTCCAACCATGTTAGTCATTTGATTGTAATCCATTCTTTGAATTACTTTTACTTCGTCTAACGACATGCCTCTTTGTTGCATAAATGCCTGTACGTATACCGCAGAGCACATACCTGCTGTAGCAAGAAATATTAAAAATGGAGATTCGTTCATTGTAATTTCACGTCCTCCAATGAAAGGAATAATTCTACCACTTGCGTCAAACTTAATTTCTATATCCATAACTGAATAAACTATTATTATTTAATTAATTTCATTATTTTACTTGTGCAAAAATAGATAATACCTCTCTTCACAATGCTACTTTTGTTACTTAACGATATTTTAAATGACATCTAACACTTATCACACTATAAACACTTAATAATCAAACACAAACATTTATCAGCATGTACACGAGTCTAAAACAATAATAGTATCCTACTGATACCATTTAACTAATAATTATTGAATATGCAAATCATTACTGCTTATCACACAAACACATTATATCGTCATAATTAATAGCATTTTGTAAGTAAATACTTAGTATGTAGTTACCTGAAAGCATCAATACTTACCATACTACTTACTTGCAATAAACACAAACAGTAGTTAACACACTATCTCACAGAGATATAACTATATTTAATACTATGCTTACATAGTATTAAATATCAAGCACATACGAATGAACTTTTAAAATTTATGCGTAAATTGCGACCTTAATTTTTCAATTAAATATATAGGATGAAAAAGAACAGCCTTCACTCGTTCCATATCCCAGTAATGGGTATCGGTTTTACAATCGATACACCGTTAAAAGTGGCTCAATATGGAATATCATCGGTAATATCGACAGTAGACGATATTTTGGTGGAGCGTCTTAGAAAGTTCTATTCTGAAAAGTTTGATTTACAATTTCAAGAAATCTCTACAAAAGTAGAGGATTTCAGAGCTAAACGTTTTACTGCATATTTAGATATGTTGCACGATGTTGCTACTGAAAACTTGGAAGAGTTAAAGAAATCATTTCAAAATAAAACAACTAAGGAGCTTGACAAATTGATGAGTTTATTACCTGACGTATCAGGTATAAAAGATAAGTTTCAAGATTATTTGTCTAACAAGCCAAACACACAAGATGTGTACAATTGGCTAGATGAACACCTACACCTTGGCGACATTGATGTAAACATCATGACTAAGGTTGATAGGGACAACTACCGCAACGGCGAGAAATTGCCAGCGGAGTACAATGATGCACTTGCTGCATTACGTGGATTTGCTAATAGTAAATTGAAATCATCTGTAGTTTTGTCTGCAGGTATGAATCCAAGACTATATGGCTATATCGATAAATTCGAGGACTTTTTTCCAGATGAAAACTTCAATTTAAGGAAGAAAATCATTCTTAAGGTAAGTGATTACCGTTCTGCAATAATTCAGGGCAAATATCTTGCTAAAAGAGGTATTTGGATATCAGAATACCGTATAGAATCTGGATTGAATTGTGGTGGACACGCCTTTGCAACTGATGGTTTCCTTATGGGACCAATTCTCGAAGAATTCAAAAAGAATAAACAAAGCCTAATTGACGAAGTTCATGGGCTATATGTTAAAGCTTTAGAAGAGAAAGGGAAGAGAATTCCTAGTGAGCCTTTTGCAATTAAAATTACTGCACAAGGAGGTGTAGGTACTAACGAGGAGCACGAATTCTTAATGAATCAATTCGATGTTGATTCAGTTGGATGGGGAACTCCTTTTTTACTAGTACCAGAAGCTGTAAGTATGGATGACAAGACACTTAATCAACTGAGTGATGCTAGAGAAGATGATTTGTATTTAAGTAATATTTCTCCTCTTGGTGTGCCTTTTAATAGCTTACGTGGAAACACAAAAGATATTGAAAAAGATGATAATATACTTAAAGGTAAACCTGGGAGTACATGTCCTAAACAGTTTGTAAAGCTCAACAATGAGTTTGGCGAAAAAGCACTTTGTATTGCTTCTCGTCAATATCAAACTAAGAAAATAAACGAGTTAAAAGCTAAGGATTTATCTCAAGTTCAGTTCAGAAAAGAATACACTAATATTACTGATAAATCGTGTATCTGTGTTGGATTGAGTACTGCTACTCTACATGTAAACAAATTAGATTACAAAGTAGAAGGACCTGGTGTTTCTGTTTGTCCTGGCCCAAATATGGCTTATTTCGAAAAGAAACGTACTCTTAAGGAAATGGTCGATCATATTTATGGTAGATCTGATATTCTAATTCGTAAAGACAGACCTAATATGTTTGTTAAGGAATTAAAACTTTATATTAATTATTTCAAAAAACAGTTGGATGAATTAACTTCAGAATCAACTAAAAAGGAAGTAATTACTTTAAGAAAGTTCCAAAAGAACCTTAATGCTGGTATAGAGTATTACCTTGAGTTATTTGACTCTGTAAAAGAGGAAACTATTAAACGACGCGACGAAATACTTCACGATTTCATTAAGTTGAAAGATGACCTAAATACACTAACAGTAGAACCAGTAGCTGTTCCTGTTTTAGTATAGTAAGTTATACTGAACTATACATCATTGGGGAATGATTATAGTTTAAATATTGACAAACAAACAATGTAAAGCTCTGAGATTTATTTCTCAGAGCTTTTTTTATGTTAACAAATTACCACAAAAAAAGTCTTCTAGAAAACATCTAGAAGACTATTGGTTTGCACGGGTGGTAAGGATCGAACTCACGACCTTTGGTTTTGGAGACCACTGCTCTACCAGCTGAGCTACACCCGTATTACATAGCTGTTTTATTAGCTTTGCGGGTCTACCTATAGGAAGACGGGTGCAATAATACTACGTTTTATTGGATGTAACAACATTAAAATCATGAAAAATAATAACTATTTTTTAAGTGATTGAGCTGTTGTTTGTTGAGTTGACAAATTGTAATAATGAAGTTTGATAGGCTGAGTTCTAATAATCATCTCAATTTTACATTTCTAGTTTTGCCCTAATGCTAAGGGAAATAAAATTATTGAAAAAGTAGTTATTATTAGAACTTAGCCTTTTGATATTAAATATTCAAGAGTTGAGTTTTGGAATAAAAAAAGTCGGAAATTAGAATTTAATCTAACTTCCGACTTATATTTATTATGAGTATTAACTTATATCTTCTGACTTACGTCTTTCAACTTTGAATTCTAGCTCAATACTTGATTAACTAATTTCGCAGCATCTTCGAA
>JADGDT010000167.1 GCA_016744755.1 Ichthyobacteriaceae bacterium
GAGTAAATAAAACTGACAACTGCTAATTGAATTTATGAACATACACATTCTTCAACATGCCGAATGGGAAACTATAGGCCAATTAGGTAATTGGTTTTCAAAAAAAGGTATCTCCTACTCTATTACTCATCTATACAAAGGAGAAAGTTTACCTAAAGGTAAGATTGATTTCCTAATTGTTATGGGAGGACCTATGAGTATTTTTGATGACGAGAAACTTACTTGGCTAAAGGAGGAACGAAAATTCATAAAACAAACTATAGATTCCGATGCAAAAGTTTTAGGCATTTGTTTAGGATCTCAGTTTATTGCTGATGCATTAGGAGCAAAGGTATTTCCTGGCAAGGAAAAAGAAATTGGATTTTTCAATATTAAAAAAGTAAACAGTCATTCTATTACAAGTAAGTTACCAAATAAATTTGAAGTATTTCATTGGCATGGAGACACATTTGAAACTCCTGAAAATGCACTAAATTTATTTAGTTCCAGTCCAACAAAAAATCAAGGATTTATTTACGATGACAGAGTAATTGCTTTACAGTTTCATCTGGAAGTTGGAACGAAAGAAATAAAAGGATTTGTTAAAAATGGAGAAGAAGAACTTTCCCCATCTGAGTACGTTCAAAGTAAAAATGAAATATTGAACCAAAACTTTAATTTCGATAAACCAAATTCATATTTATTCTATATATTAGATTATCTTTTCCAAAATAATTAAAAGTTTGGCAAAGGTTTTTCTTTACCTCTATAAATAATTATACTCACAAAATTGAAAAAGATTGCAATTACACTATATTCAAGAATAAAACTTAGACATCTACTGTCTTTTGTTGTCATTACTGTATTATTGACATCATGTTTTGCTAACCAAAATAGGATGCAACGCTACAATAAAATAGAAGCAAGTCTTAAACAAGGAAACACCGAAGCACCACTTGCTCTAGTTAATAATCCAAAAAACTACTCCAAAAAAGACTTATTAGTTTACTACATGGATAATGGGATCTTAAATAACTATGCCAATAACCATAAAGAAGCATTCCAATTTCTTGAAAAAGCAGATAGGTATCAAGAAGAATTGTATACACAAAGTGTTACTGCAAATATAAGTACGTACCTAATCAACGATAATCAGAGACCCTATGCGGGCGAGGATTTCGAGATATTATACCTTAATGTATTAAAGGCAATTTCGTTTATTGAAGATAACAATAACGAAGATGCAATGGTTGAAATTAGAAGAGGAATAGATAAATTAAATATTTTTGAAATTAGATATCAAAAACAATTAGCTCAACTAGAAAAAAGCACTCCTAAAGAATTCAAAGATAGTGGAGGTTCAAGTAGTTTTGATTCAAATATTGGGAAATATGATTTGGCTGATTCGGCTTTATTGAGACTACTAAGTATGATATTGCATAGAGATGACAATCTCCCAGATGACACAAGGATAGATAAAAGAAAAATTGAAGATTTAAGACGGTTATATTCTGGAATATATAATTTCAAAAATGTTGATTTAAACCAGGTACAACTTCAAAAACCTAGAGACAAAGTTCTTGTTGACATCCTAGCTTTTTCGGGTATGACAGCTCAGAAAAAACCTTGGAACTTAGACGTTATCACCACTAATGGAGTAATGAACATTAGGTCAAACACACCTGGAAGGGCATATTCTACTTTCTTTCCATTCTATGGGAGAGTGGGGTCTTTTAGTATTTCTATACCTTACATAGAAAGAAGACACAACCGTATTCAAAGTGCTGTTTTATATATTGATGGTGATCAAGTAAAACAACTTGACATGATAGAAAAAACCAGTAATATGGCTATTAATCAGTTCGAGAAACAAAAAAACTTTATAATTATGAAGTCATTGATTAGAGCTACTGCGAAAGCTGTTGCTACTTATCAACTACAAGAAGAAGCTAGAAAAAAACGTGCTAACGGAGAAGATGACACTGTTATGGCTCTAGCAGGTCTAGTTAGTGGAGTTTTTGCAAGTGCTACAGAAGTTGCCGATATAAGATCGTGGAATACATTACCTGACAACTGTTATTTTGGTGAGGTTGCACTTGATGAAGGTCAGCATGAAATTGAAATTCATTACCTTGATGCTTCTAACAAAACGGTAAATATTTTCAAAAAAAAAGTAATTTTAGACAAAAAAAATAAAACTAATTTAATAACGAGTTATGCATTATAAAATTAAACACATAGCACTTTTGATGATAACTACACTTGTATTTTCTGCTTGTGGTACATCTCAAAACAAAAAGGATAAGAGTACACAGGCAACTACTTTGCCAAGCTGGATAAACAACTACAAAGACACCTACCCTGACATGTTATACTTATCTAACATGGGAGTTTCGGAGTATAAAAGTATGGCAGAAAAACAGGCTTACCAAGGTATTGCTAGTGCTTTTGAAGTACATGTAAATGCTGTAGATGAATCTACTGAAGTTACTACAGAATCTGCTGATAAATTTAACCAAACATATAGCGAAGTTTTTAATATTACCACTACTACAGATCAGGATTTGATTAACATAAAAACTTCGGAATCTTATTTTGATGAGAAGTCTGGTAAACATTATGTTTTGGCAACTCTAAACAAGTCAAACACATCAGCAATGTATCAGAAAGAAAGAAAAAAGCTTTTATCTGATGCTGAATCTATTTATTCTAAATCAAAAACTGAAGATGACAATTTATTAAAAGTTGCATATATCAGTAACTCTATTGCAAATTTAGAGAAGGTGAAAGTAATTGAATCTAAGTTGCGAATATTAGACAATGCAACAATGGAAGTTAACAAGTTCAATAGTGTACATGAGCTGGTAATAGAAAGAGAAAAGCTTCTTGAAAACTCAAAAGTCTTTATTACAAATAGTGATGATAAGATTTACAACATGATTAAAAAAGATTTTACTGATTTAGGGTTTAAGCTTACTGATGATAAAACTAGATCTGTAATTCTAGTTGATTTTGAAGTAAAAATGGAAGATTCAGGTGTTGTTAACCAAGATGCTAAATTTGTAATGTGGAATTTAGATGTGAACCTTAATCACAACGTAAAAGAACAAACATTTGGTGTTTATAGTGCAAAAGGTCGCTCTTCGCAACTTAGTGCTAGTGCTGCAAGAGAAAGAGCTTATTTTGATATTGACAAAAAGTTATCAAAAGAATTCACTCCTCTCTTAATTGAAAAAATACTGCGAATAAAAGAATAACAATATTATTACAAACAAATATTTAAAAATTACAAAAATGAAAAAGATAGTATTATCATTAGCCGTTGTTGTAACAGTTTTGCTAACATCATGCGGACCTAAATTAGAAGTAAAAAGAGTTGATACCAACGAAGTTGCAGACGTAAGTGGGCGTTGGAACGACGTGGATGCACAAATGGTTTCTAAAGAAATGGTAAACCAAATGTTCGAAGGTGGTTGGCTAAATAAATTTAAAGCTGATAACGGTAGAGATCCTGTATTAATTGTTGGTAGAGTTGGAAACAAAACAAGCGAGCATATAAATACAGAAGTTTTCACTAAAGAAATTGAGAAGGTATGTATAAACTCAGGTTTAGTAGAATTTGTAGCTTCAAGCTCAGAAAGAGATGAAATAAGACAAGAGAGAGTTGAACAACAGAGTAATGCTAGTATGGAAACTACTAAACAAATTGGTAACGAAACTGGTGCTGACTTTATGCTAAAAGGTGTTGTTAGTTCTATTGAAGATGCTATTGATGGCAAAAAGGTTGTCTACTACCAAACAAACATGGAGTTGATAAATATTGAGTCAAACAAGAAAGTTTGGGTTGGTGACAAAAAGATAAAGAAATTCGTTTCTCAAGGAAAATGGAAGCCATAATCTAGTTACTGGTTACTAGTTTATAGTTATCTGTTTTACACAGTCACTAAAAACTAGTAACCTGCAACAAGTAACAAAACAAAAATGGAATTCGCATCAAAATTATTAGAAAACGCTGTTTACGAAATATCTCAACTTCCTGGAATAGGAAAAAAAACTGCACTGAGATTAGCTCTACACCTTCTAAGACAACCTACAATACAAACTAATAACCTTTCTACGGCTCTATTAAAACTTAGAGGAGAAATACAATACTGCAAAAATTGTCACAACATATCTGATTCAGACATGTGTGAAATTTGTTCTAGTTCTCGTAGAGATCATTCTATTGTATGTGTAGTGGAAGATATTCGCGATGTTATGGCTATAGAAAACACATCGCAATTCAATGGAATCTACCATGTTTTGGGAGGAATAATTTCTCCTATGGATGGTATTGGCCCTCAAAATCTAACTATAGAATCTCTTATTAAAAAGGCACAAGACGGAGAAATAAAAGAGATTATTTTTGCTTTAAGTAGTACTATGGAAGGCGATACTACCAACTTTTACATATACAGGCAAATTCAAAATTTCGACATTTCTACTTCAACTATTGCAAGAGGTATTTCTATTGGCGATGAACTACAGTATGCCGATGAAATTACTTTAGGTCGTTCAATCATCAATAGGATTCCTTATGAGAAAACTCTTAAAAAATAGATTTATCCATCAGATTTGCACCAATTGTAAAAGTTTAAATTAGGCAATACCGAAAAACAACCAAGCTTCTCTTATTGTGATATCATTATAGGAATCTACTATTTAGCATGATTAATACTATTCTCCAAATTGTCAACTTATTCAAGTTTTATAAGTGTATTTTGTTGAGTACTTTTTTTTATAATTTATGGTAAACCCTAATTCGAAGTACCAAATCATTTGTACCAAAAAAATCTTCAATTGTATTTCTAGTATAAAAATAACCAACAAGTAATTCTCCTTTCCATCCAGAAGAGAATTCACGACCAATACCCGGAATAATTCTAACCGCATCGTTAAATTGTTTGGTTCCAATAAGATTCCAAAAGAGTTCTAGACTTATGGGGATATAGACCCCGTTATTATAACTAAACCAATCCCCTTTTAAGTAGAGTGTCATTTCTGCTTGGTAACGAAACCTTAAGCCAAAAGTATTATCCCAGTTAGACATTTCTATATCAAAACGCTCTTCCAACCTTACATAATGCTGAATTTTAATTCTAGGTCGATTTGGCCACATTAGTTTATATCCTTGAAATGGTCTAATTTCAAAACGATTTGAACCTGATAAATTATGAGTATAGAAGAGCCCAATACCTCCATGTAGTTCTGAGTTATAGTATAAATCCTGACGAAAATATTTGGGTAATTTATATCTTATTGATGGCCTGATAACAAACCTATTCCATTCGTGAGGTAAAAGTGTTCTTACTCCAATATCACCATATAATACAACTTTTTCACTTAAAGTATAGGAAGAAATGTGCCATCAAA
>JADGDT010000168.1 GCA_016744755.1 Ichthyobacteriaceae bacterium
ACAAAGTCTAAACAGGAAAAAAGGGATGTCTCTTACGCCTCTAAACTGTCTTCTAAAATCTTTTGTTTTAGCATTAAACGATTCCGCAGATGCGTTTGTACTTCTGTTGTTGAAGTAGTTTAAAATGTTCTCGTAATTATGATATATTGTTTTAGAGATTGTATTAAAAGATTTGTAACCTAAAGCTTCTACTTCATTGTACCACTTGGCTATTTTGATTGATTTTTTTGTTAAGCCTTTGCTAATGAACGACTTATTTGACAAAAGACAAAAAAGAAGGCTTGTAGAAGAATCTACAAGCCTAGTAACTACCCAAATTTACCATGAAAAAGTAAATCCTACGACTTACTTTCAATACCAAATATAAGACAGTACCTAAGTAAGGGAATAAAAATTAGATTAAAGTCTAATAAAACTGATAAAAAGCTAAATGTCTTGATTTACCTGATATTGTTCAATTTTATTATAGACTAACCGATCTTATCTAAAGTATTATTTCTTAAATATTGATAAATAAGTTATTTTGCATAGAATAATTAATTTACAATAAATTGAACTCTAAAATAAAAATATTATTAGTAATCGCAATGTCTACCATTACACTACTTGCTTATTCGCAAGAGCTTGGGAGTGACAAGCTGTGGATGGAAAACTTGATTGAAAATGAATCAAATACTTTTGCCAAAAAGTATCAGGTAAATTCTAGTCATACTTCTAATTATGATATTAAATTCCATAGATTGAAGTTTATTATTGACCCCGCTGTATTTTATATTTCGGGAGAGATAACAACTTACTTTGTACCAAGTGTTGAGTTAGATAATATAAAATTCGATCTTACAGACGTATTAAGTGTAGATGAAGTTCTATACAATGACGAAAGTTTAGATTTTACACAGAGCAACAATATACTTACTTGCACTTTCTCAGCTTCTATAGACGAAGGTAGTTTAGATTCCATTAAAGTAGTTTACAGTGGAGAACCCCAATCAGGTTTAGATGCAATTTCTCAAAGCTTTCATAATTTGATTCCAATTATCTCTACTTTATCGGAACCATACGGAGCAAAAGATTGGTGGCCGTGTAAACAAGATTTAATAGATAAGGTCGATTCTATTGAGGTTATTATTGAAACTCCAAAGGAGTATAGGGCTGTGAGTAATGGTTTGTTGATTGGAGAACCATTATATGGTGAAAATCGTATTACAACATGGAAACACAAATATCCTATTCCTGCGTACTTAATAGCAATAGCCGTTACAAACTATGTAGATTTCACAACTTATTATGAAAATATTGAAGGAAATACACTCCCAATATTAAACCACATTTACCCAGAAGACTTGGAGTCGGTAAGGGAAAATATTGAAACCACAAAATTGGCTTTAGAGCTATTTGAGAATCTTTTTGAAATCTACCCTTATTCTAATGAGAGGTATGGTCATTCTCAATTTCCTTTTAGTGGGGGTATGGAGCATGCTACAGTTAGTTTTATGGGATCGTTTCCCCAAGATTTAATTGCTCACGAATTGGCACATCAATGGTTTGGCGATAAAATTACCTGTGGATCGTGGAGCGATATTTGGCTTAACGAAGGTTTTGCTACTTACCTAACCGGACTGACTTACGAAAATTATAAGGGTGATTTTGATGGATGGTTAGAAGGAAAGATTTCACATGTAACTGGGATGCCTGGAGGTAGTGTGTACGTAACCGACACTACTACAATAGGTTCTATTTTTAGTAGTAGACTTTCTTACTCTAAAGGAGCAATGGTTTTACATATGCTAAGATGGAAAATGGGAGATGATAATTTTTTTGTAGCTATTAAAAATTATTTAAAAGATGATAATCTAAAGTATTCTTATGCAAAAACAGAGGACTTGAAACAGCACTGCGAAAGTGTTTTAGGTGAAGATTTAACTACTTTTTTTGATCAGTGGATTTATATGGAAGGCTACCCTAGTTATGCAATAGAGTGGAAACAGAAAGTAGATAATTCAATAGAAATACTTATAAATCAAAGTCAATCTCACGCTTCGGTAGATTTTTTCGAGATGCCTGTTGAACTTGGAGTAAATGGAGTTGATGGAGAAAAAATATTTGTCAAATTTGATGTAAATCAGAATAATTATAGTCAATCTGTTGGTGTAGATTTTGAAGTTTCTTCTATTGAATTTGATCCAAATAGATGGTTGATTTCAAAAGGGAATACTGTTGTCTTAAACCCTGAATTGGCAAGTGATAAATACAATTTTGAACAATGGACAACCATAGTAAAAGACTACTCTATATTATTAACTACAGCTAACTCCTCATCAAAATCATTAAAAATAAACTTGTACAATACTACAGGAAAAATAATAATTTCTGACCAAATAAATGGAACCTCAAACTTTGATCTCAAAACTGGAGCTATACCTAAAGGAGTTTATTACTTAGTGTTTGATGATGGTAACGGAGTAGTTTCGAAAACAATTTTGAAATAATGCTTTTATTGATAGAGATATAATAACTATCTCAATTTTATGTTTATTGTTTTGTCCTAACACTAAAGGGGAATGCCATTAAGTTGAGTTTTTTTGTTTTGCCCCAGATAGGAGCGTTACCCTGCAGTAGATAAAATTAATGAACAAACACTTGCAATGGCTATGACTTTTATGGAATAGACTATTGCAAGTGTATTGTGAATATTTTTGTATGCGAAGCGTAAAAGTGTATAGCTGGATTAGGCTCTTAAAACCACAAATCTAGTTCAGCTTATCGGTAAGTTTATCCATAACCGTTTTAGGGTTTTTGCCTTTGTAAAGTATCTTGTACATGGCCTCGGTTATTGGCATGTCGATATCATATTTAGAAATAAGTTTGGTGATACTTTTTGTGGCATAATATCCTTCTGCAATCATATTCATCTCCATTTGAGCAGATTTTACGGTATATCCTTTTCCTATCATATTCCCAAACATTCTATTTCTACTAAAAACAGAGTATCCTGTAACTAACAAATCTCCCAAATATGCTAGGTTTTTTATATCTCGCTGTATAGGATAAACAACTTTCAGAAATCTATCTATTTCTCTGATTGCATTTGACATAACCACCGCTTGGAAATTATCGCCATATCCCAAACCATGAGATACTCCTGCCGCAATTGCGAAAATATTTTTTAATACAGCGGAATATTCTGTTCCATAGATGTCATCAGAAATTTTGGTTCTTATGTAGTGACAAGATATTTTATCGGCAACAACATTTGCATGAACACTATTTTGACAAGCAATTGTTAGGTATGACAGACGTTCTAGAGCAACTTCCTCTGCATGACACGGACCTGTAACAACTCCAATATTTTCGAAAGGAACATTGTAAGTGTCATGGAAATACTGTCCGACTATTGTACCTGCTTCGGGGACTATTCCTTTAATTGCCGAAAATATTATTTTTCCTTCCAAATTTGGATTGAACTTGTCTAATTCTGATTTTAAGAACGCCGAAGGAATTGCAAAGATTAGATAATCGTAATTATCAACAATGGTTTTCATGTTGCAACTAAGCTCTAGTTTGTCGTTGTCGAACTCAACAGAGCTTAAATAATTTGGGTTTTTATTATTTTTCTTTATATGTTCTACAGCATAAGAACTACGCATGTACCAGCCTACTTTTTCTTCGTTTTCGACTAACATTTTCACAATTGCTGTTGCCCAACTACCGCCTCCTAAAACCGCTATCTTTTTATTATCACTCATAATGTGTTTTTTGAATCGTATAATTAATACCTAAGGTTTTAAACCCAATAATTTGATAACTACATTTATGGGTTGAATCTAAGGCATAAAAAATCAGTTGCAAATTTAATTATAATTAACCTCTAGTTTTCTGTTTTGAAACAGTAAATAACAAACTTGTATTAAAAACTTTTCTCCAACTTAATCTTTTCGTAAGCTTCTTGTACTTTCTGAAACTTCTCTTTTGCACCTGCCATATGTTCTTCTCCTAAATGTTGAACTTTATCAGGATGGTATTTTCTAGCCATTTTTCTGTAGGCTTTCTTAATTTCATCAGGACTACTAGATTTTGACACTTCAAGTATTTTGTAATAACTCTCTGTATCATCAATAAACATAGCTTTTATCGAGCTAAAATCATTCTGATTGACATACAAATATCCGGCAATAGTTTTTATTATTGCAACCTCTTCAGTACTTACATGCCCATCGGCTTTAGCTATGCCAAACAAAAAGTGTATAAGTTGTAATCGCGAAGCGTGATCCATGTGGTGTGCAATTTGCATACTCACTTGTCTGATAGAAACATCCTGATTATTTATAATCTCCTTGAATAGTTTGAAGGATTGATTTGCTCTATCCTTACCGTACATTTGTACAAAATACCCTCTAACATAATCCAATTCTGATTGTAATATTTTCCCATCAGCCTTAATTACAGTTGAAGATAAAATAAGTAATGCTACTTCAAAATCTCCAGATTGAGTTCCTGTTTCTCCTTCTCTACTTTTATGGAACTCATTTATATCATTCTCACTCACCCCCTGGAATGCCGACCCTAGAGCATATCCTAAAATTGCACCTATTGGTCCACCAAATGCCCAACCTAAGCCAGCACCTAGCCATTTTACAAACTTTGCCATTTAATATTTATTGATTTTTGTTATTGAAGTCATTGTAAGCTTTATCAACTTTACTGTGGTCTACTTTCTCTTGTGGTTTCTTTGAACTACCACATGATGTTAGTGCTAGTCCAGTTATGAAAATTGAAAGCATTAATATTTTTCTTATCATGATTGAATTTTTTAGCGGTTAGATGTTAGTTTATTAATCTTTTGTAGTCTAACAAATTGTAATACTTTTATGTGTTATCAAAAATACGACCAAAGAAATGCCAAAAGCAAAAATAATGAAAGAAATACTATTTATTTCTGTTAAACAGTTGATAGAGGTGGACAGATTGATGATTTAGGATCATGGAATTTTCCTTATTCAAATGATGGAAAATACATGTAGAAATTTAACATAATTCATATCTTGTAAAATCTCTTCAAAAGTTAGTGTTACAAGTATTTTAGTGATGGTAGGTAGTGTAGGAAATGGCGGAGGAGCAATGGTTGCTACTCGCCATATTTCGAACAAAGGATTTAGTGTAGATATTGTTTTTCTACCAAAATAGAAAACTTTGAAGGAGTAATAACACACCAAGCTGACATACTGACAAAATTACCAGTAAACATGTTTGATGACAAGTTTGTTGGGAAGTTGTCTGTAGCTGATATTTCTGCTACCTATGACAACCTCATATTTAACCACGAAGGACACTAAGTTAGGCACTAAGTTCACTAAGAAAATTCTTTGTGCT
>JADGDT010000169.1 GCA_016744755.1 Ichthyobacteriaceae bacterium
TAAATATAATGGTTCTACTGTTATTTTAATGGTTCTATCCTCATTTGTGTGGATTTTATAATTTAGAATATTCGTCATGTTGAGCGTAATTTCCTTTGTGCAACAAAAGGAAATGTAGTCGAAACATCTATAGCAACAGTGATAACATAATGTAAGTTATTTTGGAATAGACCTTTCGAATTACTCACCAACTATAATATTATTGGTGTTCGTGAATCGCTTCGCTTATTTCGCTTTGGCTCTAGTTCGGCTACGCTCACCAACCACGCTCAAGGTGACGATCGTTCCACTAAATTAGTGGTAGAGTACCAATATAATTTAGTAAGCTTTTTTTAAACAAATCACATATTCATCAATATATTACTGAACTCTTCTAAATATAGCTTTTTTGGATTATTTTTTAATCGCTGTTCATTTATGTCTGCATAGATACTATCCATTTCATCCATCCCTACTCCTATATTTTTAAAAGATATATCTACGCCAATATTCTTAGCCAACACCTGTAATTTTTTTCTTGCATCTATACTATTTTCTACTTCTAGTATATCAAAAATTTTATTAATCTTAGATTTTACAAATGCTACTCCTCTATGATCATTACAATTTTCTTCTGTTAACTGATAGTTATATTGCATAAAGGCTGGTAATGTAAAAAACACGGCATGTCCATGAGGTATATTGTACTGTGTAGTAATACCGTAGGACAGGGCATGTGCCCCCGTTGTTTTTGTTATATTTATGGCTTTACCTGCCAAGTACGAAGCAAAAGCAACATTTTTATTATAAATAATATCAGTGCTGAAAACAGATTTTTCTAGATTGTTTATCAAAAGTTCTAATGCTTCTAATGCAAAATCAACAGAAATATTTGTTGATTTTACAGACCAAATAGACTCTATGGATTGTGCTAAAGCATCTAATCCAGTACAAGCTTTTAAATATTGCGATTGATTTAAAACTAGGTTGGTGTTGAGTATTGCAACAATAGGTAATAAGCCAGTATCTGCTAAAGAGTATTTTTTGTTCTCATAATAAACAACTGCAAAATGTGTTGCCTCGCTACCTGTACCACTAGTAGTTGGAATTGCAACAATTGGAATACAAGGTTTATTTTTTTTCTTGTTCTCAGTAAGAATATCTATATAGTTTGATTTATTTTCCAAAGCAAATGCACCAATAACTTTAGCCATATCAATAACACTACCTCCTCCAATTACAACTATAACATCACATTCTGAATTATTAAAAAGCTCAATTCCCTTTATTGAATCTTCGTACTTTGGGTTACTAGTAAAATCAGAAAATTGAACCATCCCAAATTCATCAGACAGATTAGAAATATACTTTTTTGCACCCGACTTTACATAAGAATCCTTACCTGTAACCAAAAACACTCTACTAAAATTGTGCTTTCTTATTATTTTTTCTAAATCTAAAGGGTCTGTGCTTTGTATTAATTCCTGACTCATAAAGTTTTGTGTTTATCCTTTCAGAAAATTTTTAAATGCAACTTTATTATCTTTTGTAGTTGTGGTAGGTCTTCCTAAATCTTTTCTAGATTCTCTGTTTATAAGTATTTCTAAAAACGCTCTGCCCTTATGAGCAATAATTTCTGGCAAAACAGTTTTTAATTCATTTCTTGTACTTACACTAATAATTTTTGAATAGCTACAAGCCTTTGCAACATCACAAAAATTAATAGTTGAAGCTACTGTTTTTTGCCCTCCAACAGAATCATGTACAAGATTATTTAATATAACATGATTGAAGTTATTCAAGCTTTGTAAATGCCCTACTGTTGCTAAACTGCCCATGTGCATAATTACAGATCCATCGCCATCTAAACAAAAAACTTGTTCCTCCTTTTTTGCTAAAGCTATACCTGTTGCTATTTGAGATGTATGTCCCATCCCTCCTACTGTTAAAAAATCTTTATGATGTCCATGATTTAGAGCTTCTCTAATTTCAAATACTTCTCTAGATGTTTTTCCTGTTGTTGATACAACTATTGCATCATCAATAAAATTTAATATAATTTCTATTGCTTGCTCTCTACTTAACTCTAAATCTGACTTTGATGTTTTTTCTGATTTATAATCATCGAATGTATTCTTTCTAACTAAAATTGCTACCGGTTTTTCTAATTCTAGGGCTTGCATTTTGGCTTTAGCTATTATTTTTTTTGCATCGGAATCTGCATCTATTATCTGGTAAGGAATACCTATTGATTGTAGTATATTTTCGGTAACAATACCTTGTTTCAAATGTTGTGGTTCGTCTTTTAAATTTGGTTCACCACGCCAACCTATCATCAATATCATTGGTATTCCGTAGACCATTTCATCAGCAATAGAAAGAATAGGATTAACCGCATTTCCTAATCCAGAATTTTGCATATAAACAAACGGAACTTTATTTGTAGCTAAATGATGACCAACTGCTAAAGCTACTGCAGCACCTTCATTAGCAGAAATAATATGATTTTCTTCTGAAGAATTATCGGTTATGTAAGCGATAATGTTTTTCAGTAATGAATCTGGAACTCCAGTAATAAAATCAATATTATTGGATTTAAGTTCTTCAAAAAATAGTTTAGGACTTATCATAAATTATTTTGTTCCTGGTATTAAATTCAATATTTCTTTTATTGACATCATCTGATCATCTGCCTCTTTTGAACGTGAATTTTCTAGAATAGATGTTGCTGTATTTTGCATTGATGGATATGAGCTACGCAACATGTGATTTGCATAAATAACAACATTAACACCTGCCTTTATCAATTCTTCCTCGGTAATGTGATTGTAACTTGAAGGGACTACAATTAATGGTTTTTTATTAGATATGTTATTATACAGCAGACAAAAATCTAAGATTTCTTTTTCAGATTTTTCGCGACTGTGAATCATAATTCCATCTGCCCCAGCTTCTAAAAAGGCCTTAGCCCTTTCTACTGCATCGTCGAGTCCTTGTTTTAATATTAGACTTTCTATACGTGCAATTACCATGAAATCATCTGTAACACGAGCCGAACGTGCAACACTAATTTTATTGCTGAAATTTTCTATAGTATCCTGTTGTTGTTTTACTTCGGTACCGAATAAAGAATTTTTCTTTAGTCCAATTTTATCTTCAATAATTATTGC
The DNA here is from genome assembly GCA_016744755.1 of Ichthyobacteriaceae bacterium. Classification (GTDB taxonomy): domain Bacteria; phylum Bacteroidota; class Bacteroidia; order Flavobacteriales; family JADGDT01; genus JADGDT01. The sequence goes on from JADGDT010000169.1 coordinate 3,150, forward strand.
TGAAACACCCAAGCGTTCTAAAGTACGAACAGTAAAAACAAGGTGTTCTGGTTTGCCTCCTGTATCACCATCGTAAATAATAGGTTTGGTAGTACACTCTAAAATATCATTTAAACTATGTAAGCGTGATGTAACATCTACAGCCTCAATATCTGGTTTACCACGCAATGTTGAATCTGTAAGACTAGATGACCACATGCCGTCAAACTCTTTAACAATACCGTTTTTAACTACATTAGTTGTTTCGCAAATCAATCCAGATAATCCACTATGAGATTCTAATATTCGTACAATATCTTTTGACTCTATCAACCGTTTAAGTCTAGCTCTACGTATATCTGGTGTTGTTCCAATCTCAGAAATAACTTTTTTTAATTTACTTGAAGAAATGCCATCGGTATATTTAACATCAACCAATTTGCCTCCCCATTCCGATAGAACTTCTGCTACCCTTTGTCTAGTTTTTTTTTGAACACCTTCTTTCCAATCATCACCATGAACAACAAAATCAGGTTTAACTAATCTCAGGTTTTCTTCGTAATCTAAAGTTGATTGTGGTATTACTTTTGAAACACCTTTAATATTTGAAATAACTTCTTTTCTATTATCGAAATCCATTACTGGAAGCCTCTTATAACTTGCTATTGCTTTATCAGTAAGTAAACCAACTGTAACTTCACCTAGTTTTCTACCTTCTTTTATTATATTCAAATGTCCGGGATGTACCAAATCGGCACTCATCCCTATATAAACAGTTTTTTTATTCATTATTTTTTTTATTCAAAGTCAATTTATGATTTTTCAAAAGTATAAATCTAATATCAAATAATAGATTTATTAAAATATTATTTAAAGAAGTTTAAATACTTCGTTAAGATTAGATTAATCTCATCGGAAGGTTTAATTATTATAATAGAAACCAAATATAGTATCCCAATAATTACTGAATACGAAGCTATTGAAATGATGGGATTAATAATAATTGGAAAAATATAAAAAACTAGGCTTAATAACGTTATTAAAAACAATATTAATAACGATTTAAATGTAAATGGATAATATCCAAATTTAACTTTTACAAATATTAATTTCATAACATTATACATAATCACACTAAGTCCTGTGGCAATACTAGCTCCCAGCATCCCCATAAGAGGAATGAAAATAACATTTAAAATAATAGTAAGAATTAATAATATTACCCCAAACAACAAATCAAAACGGTAGTATTTTGAATTAGTAATTATTGTACCATTTATCCCTGCAGCCATATCAAACAATTTGCTAAAAGCTATAATAATTGCCACATACTCCCCTCCTCTAAATTCGATAGGTAAAAGCATGTATAAAAATTTTACATTTACAGCTATAAGAATAAAAATCAACCCAGAAACTACAAGTAGGTTGATAGAACTTTTCTTGTACAGTGAAATTACCTCTGTAAAATTATTATCGGAAAGTGCTTTAGATACAAAAGGCGCCAATATTTGTTGCATTGCTCTACCTGGCACTGAAACAACTATACCTATAAACCCTCCAACAGCATAATATGCAACGTTGCTAAGATCTATAAACTGAGATATCATAAATTTATCTATCTCTATTACCATTTGAGATATTGAAGAAGCAACAATTACAAATACTGAAAACGAAATTACATTTGTATATTTTTTGAAAGTTTGAAATGAAAATTTAAATTCTGAAATTGAAATGGCGTAGATAGCCATAATTAACATTCTAACACCGTATCCTACTGCTAGCCAAAAGATAAAATCGTTATCGGTTATAAAATCAAAATACAGAAGAGAAATTAGAATAGTTACTAAAACACGAATTGAAATCTCTTTGAGAATATTACCAAAAACACTTTTTAGTTGAACTTTTGCATAAGAATAAAAAATTTCGAAATACCCTATAAATACAGCATAAATTAAAATATAAGCCGTGTAATCTTTTACTAACTCACTCTTATCACTTAGCAAGTTATTAATCTGTTCTCCAAAAATATTAAACAATATAAAAAAAGGGAGTATCACCAATAATGGAAAAATAAAAGTGAAACTTATAAATTTGTTCTTTTCATTATTGCTTTGGTAGTGAGAGTAAAAACGAATTATTGAGTTTCCCATACTCAACGATAATAGTGGATAAAAAATCATTGCTGTAGAAAG
>JADGDT010000037.1:0-22449 GCA_016744755.1 Ichthyobacteriaceae bacterium
ATTTTACATTACGTCCCTGGGAAATATCAGATTTAGAAAGCTTAGTTAAATATGCTAACAATATAAATATTGCTAAATATTTGACTAACAAATTTCCACATCCTTATACAGAAATAGATGGAAAAGCTTTTATTGAATTTGCTAACTCAGAAGATACTATTCATATTTTTGCCATAGATATAGAAGGAGAAGCGGTAGGAGGAATTGGTATTCATCCTCAGTCTGATATTTATGAGAAGAATGCAGAAATTGGTTATTGGTTAGCAGAACCATTCTGGGGTAATGGTATAGTCAGTAAAGCTATAAACGAGATGCTAGATTTCGCATTTTCTACTTACGACATAGATAGAGTTTACGGAATGACATTTCAGAATAACACAGGGTCGCAAAATGCATTGCTTAAAAATAACTTTGTATTTGAAGCCCATCTCAAGAGAACTGTGTTTAAAAACAACGAATATCTAGATGAACATATCTACGGTATAAGAAGAGAGGATAGGAAATAAACAATCAAACAATTTTATTTAAAACTGGATAACCTTTTTAAATTAGCATGTATCTTTTTTCTTAGTTCTTAATAAGTCAGTTTTATGTCAACATATTTCAAGACAGTACAAAACATGAAAAATAAAAAGCCTCAACACAAGTTGAGGCTTAATATTTCTAACCAAAAATATGGTAGGATTATTTAATAATAACTTTTTTAACACTAACACTGTTGTTAGCTGAAAGTTTTACAAAATATACCCCTTTTGGATAATTACCAAAAGCTTCAAATTTAGCTTTATGGATGCCTTTATTTTGATTTTGCGAAACATGAGATCTCATAAGTTTCCCAACAACATTGAATACAGAAATATTCACATCAGATTTTTCTGTTAATGAATATTCAATAGTCGCATTAGATACTATTGGTGAAGGATAAATATTGAATTCAGTATTTGATATTTTTGCTAATCCTAAAGTATGTTCCGTTATTACTATCGTTTTCTTATCAGAATCTGATGCATCAATTGTTAATGTAATATTATATGAACCTTTGACTGCGCTTTTAATATTTCCACCATCATCTACAATATTTGATGAACTAGCACTTGCATCAACACCAGAGTAGCCTACATCAAAAACACTACCATTACCATTTGCAGGTATTACATTATCTTTAATTCTAATTTTAAAACCGTCAACCTCTAATATAGTTGCATCCCACGACCATGTATATACCGATCCCAAAACTATAGGCATTCCAGAGTTATTAGCATCTAAAACATTACCCCAACTCCAAACAGCATCAGGTACTGCATTACTGTTATCTGTACTTACTGCACTTCCAACTAACTCTACAGGTACATCTGTCCAATCAGTATCTTCTCCTACAGAGTTTAATATAAACTTACATTGAGCTGTTGTACCGTCAGTTTTAAAAATAAAAGTATAATTACCCGAAGCTACACCTGTAATATTATTACCATCCATCTCTTGCCAATCTTGAGCAGCATCACCAGGAATTATATTACCTCCCCATGCTGTATCCCATGCATGGTCTTTTCTAACTTTTAATTCTCCGGTAGTAAAATCTCCAGTGTACTCATACTGACTAGAAGTCGAATTCCAGATTAAGTCTAAATCTGTTCCCCAACCTCCGGCAGACGTACCTGTTAATGACCAAGTTTCTTGTGCATTAATACTTGTAATAGATACAAGTAAAATTGCTACTAAATAGTAAAATTTTGTTCTCATAATAATTGTTTTTAAATTTAATTATTTTGGTTTAATTATAACATGTAAATATTGCTTTTAGGCTTATTTACAATACGTTTATCATTCTTGATGAAACTCCCTCTACAGAAGAAACTCTGATTATATATGCTCCTTTTTTTATTGATTTATCAATGGTCACATACATCGTGTGCCTTCCTTTCTTTTGCCTCTTTAAATACTCATGTTTAACAACTCTACCTTGTAAATCAAGTATCTCAATTTTTACATTACCTTTCTCTGAGATGAGATATTCTACAGTTGTTCTACCGTTTGCAGGAATCGGATATATCTTAAACGAATTATTAAAATCTAAATCTCCAATTGCAAGATGCGATTTGTCTAATTGGTCATTTGCATATTGTGCTCGTTTTGCAATAAAAGGTTCTATTCCGTACTTAGTATGCCCTACAGTGTTGTTTTTAGTATAACTATCTTCAAAATTTTGTGTAGAATATCCAAAATCTTGTGGGTAATAAGTATCAGTATAAATTGCATTAGAAATCAAACTTTTATAAGAATTTGCTATGCTCATTTGATGAGTAGTAGTAAAATTTGTTTTCAATAATTCATCTATTGCTTTTGAAAATTGAACAATATATTTTTCAGAATCCATTAATCTAGAAGTTAATGGTCGTCCGGTATCGCCATGTTTTGACCAATCGTAGATATTTCTTGTACTCCAATCTCTATCAACCCAATCTATTCCTAATGTATTATCAGTATCGTAAGGAATGTACTCAAACCAGTTTTTATCGGTGTTGTAGTAGAGGTAGAAATTGTTTTTGTTGTAAGAATATCCATCCCAATGCCCAGTTAATATTTCAATAGCTAATTGAGTAATGTAACTATCAATATTTATGTATGAAGAAATGTTAGTCTCAAATTCAGTATCTGACGATGTAGTTAAGAAAGTGATAAAGTTTTCTAACTGCTCTCTATTATTCTCATCTTCATTAGTTTTTATTTCATAAACATCATCGTTATATACCTCTACAATATTATTTAAATCTGCACCATAAGTACACTTGTATAAATTACCTGATTTATTGTTGAATCTACTTGTAAGGAATCTACTATCTACTTGTTCTACACTAGAATACAATCCCATGTAATTGGAGTTGATATAAAATTTTATATGGTTAACTCTAGCTACAGGAATATTATTTTCTCTGTACAAGTTCATTGTTAAATGTTCTCTTACAGTAGATGGATCATTTATTTCAGCTTTAAGGTTTACTTTTTTTAAACCAAAGAAATATTGGTCATCGGTGAATTTCTCAAAATGTAGTTTAAAAGATTTCTTGTTTTTATCTCTTGAAGTATTTCCTCTTAATCGTATTCCTAAATCAGAATAATTTTCTACAAACCCGTTACTGCCTTCATAAATAACTGTAGCATGCTGATAGTCTGAACTCCAAATGTTATCGGGGTGTACCATCCAATTATAATCTTCTTCTGCCATGGTAACTTTGATAGAAGGTAAATAATCTTGAATGTATTCTTCTCCAAATTCAGGATTGTATTGTTGACCGAAAATGCTAGTTCCGATAAATATTACAATTGCTAAAATGTAGTTTTTTTTCATTTTAAAAACTTTGAGGGTTATTTAAGATATTTAACAAGCTGTATCTTTGGGAGAGACACAGCTTGCCTATTCTATGAAATATTAATCATCCTCGATAAAGTTTCTAGAGGGGTTGAAATTCTAATTAAATATGTCCCTTTTTTTATAGAATCATCTATTTCCCACAATAGAGTGTGAGTCCCGCTTTTTTGATTTTTGAAATGCTGGTATTCAATAACTCTCCCTTGTAAATCAAATACTTCTAGTTTTACATTGCTTTTTGCTGAAATGCTATATTTTATTGTAGCAGTTCCTCTAGTTGGTACTGGATATACATTTATGTACCCAACCTCTGTAGTTTTGTCAAACTTAATTTCTTCTATACTTAAAGCTATATCTTCGTCTAGATCTGGAGTATCTAATTTTTTTGTAGTAAACATTTTATACTCACCAGGAGCTAAATTTATGCTTTGTAGAGTAGTTGAAACTTCAAACTCTGTTCCATCAAAAAAGTTATTCCATGTACCAGTATTAGGGAAAGTTACATTGATAGTTTGTGATTCTACATCAAAATTTCCTACAATCACAACATTCATATCTCTATGCTCTAAAATTATTGATTTCAAAGCACCGTTATCAACATCTAAAGTAAAATCATCTGTAGAAAATGCAGGCTCAGTTTTCTTCAATTTCATTATTGCCTTATGCAAATTGTAAACTCTAATTCTATCAGCATCTCTAGTGTATTCCCATTTAATAGGTTTGTTACACACTCTACACGGATCATCAATACTAATATCGTATCCTAGCTCATCAAACTGCCAAATCATTTTTGGTCCAGGAATAGGGATGCTAAACATAGCTTGCAATTGCATACGCTCCATATTTGTTTCTAATTCCTTTATATTATAAGAGCCACTAGAGTTGCCATATGCACTGTTTCTGTAGGCGATACGCTCTTCATCATGGGAACTAGAATATGCAATTAGATTTGGTTCTGCCCATCCTCTATTTTTATATGATGCCCAACCTAAATCAGACTTATTCCCATCATTGTACCCCATGGCAGCTTCTCCATAATTATGAACCATATTACCCCAAAGCATCATTCCATATTCTGCAAGGATTTTTTCTTCTGAATTTGCAGCTAGATGTTCTAGTATTACGTATGCATTAGGGTTAATTTCTTCAATTTTATCATACATCCTTTTTAGGATAGTGATTCTGGCTTCGTCATGACCATGACCTGGACCAGGAGTATTTGTAAATCCTTTTGTAAAGTCAAATCTAAAACCATCTACTTTGTACTCTTTCATCCAAAAATGGTTAACACTATCTAGTAGTGCTTGTGTGTAAACACTTTCGTGATTAAAATCGGCACCCCAGTGATAATCAGGATTTGGAGAACTTAGGTTAAACCAAGGAGTAGGTTCATCCATTATTATTTGATCATCGCCATCATGCCAATCGTACATTTGTACAAAAGGTGATTGTCCGAAAGAATGATTCATTACTATATCAATAATTACTGCTATGCCACGACTATGAGCCTCGTCAATAAGTTCCTTTAATTTATTTTTTGTTCCATAGTATTTATCTGGAGCAAACATAAAAGAAGGATTGTAACCCCAACTTTCATTATTTTCGAACTCATTTATTGGCATTAACTCAATTGCATTTACATTAAGTTTTTCTATATAATCTAACGTGTCTAAAATTGATTGGTAAGAATGATTATTAACAAAATCTCTAACTAATAATTCGTAAATAATTAGGTTGTTTTTTGCTGGTTTAACGTATTCAGTAGCTTTCCAATCGTAAGCAACTTGAGCAGTTTGAAAAACACTCACAATTCCTTCTGTTTTATCTTTGGGATAAGGTTTCAGGTTTGGATAAACTTCAGAAGGTATTCTACCGTCGTTCCAAGGGTCAAGTACTTTTTCGGTGTACGGATCTGCAATTATTTTTTCGGCATCAACTACATATTGAAATGCATATTCTACTCCACTTTCTAAATTATTAAGTGTTATCCAATATCTAATATCAGGGTTACTTGCATCAGTATGTGTAACTTTTAGTTGATTTTCGTCAAGAATTTTCCAATCAGAAAAATCGCCTTTTACATAAACAAAATCTTTGTTTGGAGCGTGTAGTACTAAAGTTACTTTAGTGTCATCATCAGCATAGTAATTGATTCCATCTCTCATTCCAATAGGTAAAGTTTCAACAATATCAGAAGGAGGTATTACAGCTGTGAATGATATGTTTTTTGTTTCACTACCATTATTTACATCAATTGAATATGACGATGTAGATGTTATAATTTTATTAAAATTAATCTCAGTAACACCTGTATATGTTTCTATCTCAATATTGTTTTCTTTAAGAGAAAAATCAGCAGTTTCTGTAGAATTTACTCTAATATTTAGGTTTTCGCCAGAATTCATCAAAACTACATCTTCATTAGAAACTTCGGGAGAAATAAGAGATATTTGAAAATTACCAACACCAACAAAATAGTCAGCACTGCTACAAACACCACCTTCTTTATAGCTAAATTTGTTTCCACCTTCAGAATCTCTAAAAAGGAGTCCCATTTTCTTTATACTTGCCTCTTCACCATCAGGAATAGAAAAATATGTTTTAGGTGTAAGGGTTATTTTTTGGAAACCACTTCCGTTGTTTTCCAATTTTTCGGTGGCTGTAGGATTGTTCCAGTCAATACCACTAATTTGATATTTCCATGGATCTGCTTCTGTACCGATTCCTCCGTAGAGGTATAAATCATTTATTCCGAGTCCTGTATTGCACCCATTAGCAGTATTTATTGTAATGGTGATTTCATCATTAACACCAAAAGGGAAAGGAGTTACAACTATATCGTCTGATAGTATATCGGTTGTTTTTCCCAAAGGCTGGGCTATCGCTCCTAGCGATAAAAACATCATTAATAGTATGGTCTGTAAATGCTTCATAATTATTTTATTTTAATATCATTGATGATTTGCTATCTAAAGTTATAGACAGTACTGTTGATGTAGATGTGAATTCTTTGTCAGATATTAAATCTTTAAATTTTCCATGTTTATCTACATCAATAATTATATGTTTTTTAGAATTACTTAAATTAAATATGACATAACTAGTAACTCCTTTGTAGTTTCTACTATATGAAAATGTTTTGTTTTCATCATCAGTAATTATGTATGTTACATCGCCATAAACTAGTTCAATATTATTTTTTCTGATAAGGATTAACTTTTTGTATAACGATAATAAATCTTCATTAACTTCTACTTTGTCATTAAAACTGTTATCGCCAAAAGCATTCAGAGTTTCATTTTCATAATTATAATCATCCCAAATTACAGGTTTTCTGTTGTCGGGATCATCTGCTCCCCACATGCCAAATTCATCGCCTTGCCAAATTTGTGGTGATCCTACAAATGTGTATTGATGTATCAAGTATTGTTTTACCTCTTGAAAAGTAGCATTATCAGGTTTGTTTGTTTTATAGGTTTTATCGTCTGGTGGCTTTGCATTAAATTTATATTTATCCTTGTTGTAGAACGAAGTAGATAGTCTTGGCGAATCGTGGCCAGCAGACATATTCATCATTGCCAATCTAGTTGATTGTCTGTAACCGGAATAAACTTTTTCTAGTTCTTTTTTGTATTCATTTGGAGTATATCCACCATTTGTATTAGCAAAAAATCTACGAGCAGGTTTGTAAAATTGATAGTGCATTACTGCATCAAAAATATCTCCATTTGTGTATGGTCGTGGATTCATTAAAGAATCTGGCCATGTTTTCCACCAAATTTCACCAACTAAATATGTTTCAGGATTTACCGAACGAACAAATTTCCTATAATCGCGCCAAAACCCCATTGGTATTTGGTCTGCAACATCTAATCTGAAACCATCTAATCCATCAGATGTATCTCCATCGTTATTAGGGTCTAACCAACGTTTGGAAACGTCAAAAATATATTGTTTAGCATCATCTTGAATATTCCCTTCGTAAGGATTACCACTAATACGGTTTACAACATTTATCTTTTTTATTTCTGGCATACTTTTTATACCAAACCAACCATCGTAATCAAATTCATCCTCTGGTGTTGTTGGGTCATCAAAAGATTTTATCATGTAAAAATCTGCATATTTAGATTTCTCTTGATTTTTAACTACATCCTTAAAAATTGGATTGTCAGTTCCTGTATGATTCCAAGAGTAATCAAGTATAATTTTTATTCCACGTTTGTGAGCTTCATCAATAATTTTAAGGAATAATTTATCTGCCGATGTCCAATTCCATGTTTTCGGATCGGTTGGGTCTTCTGATTTCATAAGCTCTAAATCACCTTTCGGATCTGGACCAAAATTATGATCTATATGAGCATAGTTTGTAGCATCATATTTGTGTAGAGTAGGGGAGTCATTTAGTGGATTAAAGAAAATGGCTGTTATTCCTAAATCTTTTAGGTAGTCAAGTTTATCTAAAACTCCTTGTAAATCTCCTCCATATCTGCGTGATTGTGCTGCTTTGTAAAAATCATTTCCATACTCTTCGGTTTCCCACGAGCTCATTTTATACCATTGTTGACTCCAAGGAGTAATATCCCAGTTTTTTGAGTAGGAGTGAGGGTAAGATGATTTTATGTCTTCTAAAGTAGGATCATTTAAAGTATCTCCATTTCGGAAACGTTCAACAAATATCTGATACCAAATTGCATTTTGCGACCATTCTGGTGCTTTTTCTATGGCTAATAATTTTTCAGCAGTTATTTCTTTAGCACTAGATGAGGTATTACAACTAGTTGTAATAATCAAGAAGAATAAAGAAGTGAATACTATAAAATATTTCATTTGTTGTTGTCTTTTTTATCTAGGGTTAGATAGTAATTTATGAATTGAGTAATTGATAGTATCAAGTTGAAATAATTAAATAGTTTTAGATACTAATCACCTAGAATACCTATTTTAGTTCTCTTTTTAAATTCTTATTTTTTCTTGCAAATCAGGTTAAATACACACTTTTATTTTACATAAAGTGTATATTATCCCTGAAATAGAAATGAGGTTATTTCAAAAGTTAACAGTAATGAACTTGACATTTATTTATCTTCTGAAATAACCTAATTTTAATTAATTGCATAAAAACATTTTATTGAAAAGTGTTTTATGATAGAAAGAGTTTAAAATTTACAATCACTTTTTTAAAGTGTTTTTTGATACTTAGCCCACTAAATAAATTAGTGGGCTTTTATATTAAGTATCAATATGAAGTATTTATAACTTCTTATTCAATTAAAGAATTATCAGTTCTTTGTAATGTTTACATTTAATCCATCTACATCTAACTCAAAAGTATAGTTTCCAGCTTCCATAGTGAAAGTTCCTTCATTACCACCTCTAGTTAAAGCATTATCTCCCATAATAGGTGTAGAATCAACTGCCCCAAGCTGATCTGTCCATTCATCATTAAATCTAAATTTAAGTGATCCAGCGGTAATAGTATAAGTTCCTTTGTAAGTATTAGTTTCAGAATCTAAGAACAAATTTGAGCTGGAATCCCAACCACCAGGAGTAGCATCGCCAATTAAGCCCCATGAATCTACAGGTATTATTTGAACAGTTTGATTTACAACATCCAAAATGAAATTGTATCTACCTGCTTGCATAGTGAAAGTAGCTTCGTTTCCTCCTCTTGTAAGGTTATTTTCACCCATTATAGTTGTACCATCAGCAGAACCAAGTTGATCTGCCCAAGCATTATTTTTTCTGAATTTCATGCTTCCATCAACGATATCAATAATACCACTATAAGTACCTGCATCGCCATCATAACTTAAGGCAGTACTATTGTCCCAACCTCCAGGAGTAGCATCGCCAATTAGTCCCCATGAATTTTCGAAAGGAGTAACTTTATAGATAACTGGCTCTGATACAACGCTAACTTCATCACTAATAATTGCTACAACAGTAACAGGAATATCAGAAGCAACACTAGGTGCATAACCTGCTGTTAAAGCTGCTATGTTAAATTCTAAATGAGTTACATCAGAATTAAGTTCAGTTATGCCTCCAATAATAACTTCATCGTTAATTTGAAGTTTATACTCAGTAGGAATTAAATCACCATCATAAGTAGCAGCAGTCCAAACAAAGTTCGTAAGTACTTCGTCTGCCTGTGTAGCATCAAGAATAAATTCTGTTCCTGCATTTGGTGCAGTTATTACAGATGGCTCTTGAGCAACAGGTACTCCCCAACGATAGAACAATGATTTAACGTTTGTAATATTAGCATAGAATTCGTGGTTTCCTGCTGTAATATTAAGGTTTGCACCTTCTATAGTTAAAAGATTTGGCTCACCACCATCTCCTAAGTTTACACCATGAGAACCTACCATTTTGAAATCGCCATCTAAGAAATCAGTTTTAGCAACTAGATTATAAGTATTTGCGTCATATACCAATTCATAAGAAGCAGCAAGAGCAGATCCTTCTAGAGTCCAAACTACTTTTGTAGCTTCAAGAGTACCTCCATTTATATCAAGTTTGATATAATACATACCTGCCCCAGATGGAGGAGTATGGTTACCAGCAGTAGGTTCAATATCAAATGTAGTTGTAAAACCTCCATTTCCATTATCTGCCCATCCACTACCATCAGATCCGTAGTTAGGACCATCCCAACCAGTTGTTTGCGATACTTTCCATTGACTTTTCAATACTACATATCCTTCGAATATATTCGAATCATCAACTAGTTCAGCAAGTATTGTATTCTCATTAGATGGATTCCATCCTTGGTGGTCTCCTGGTACACCTAGGTAACTACCTTCAACTTCTGGAGGAGCAGTAGGTCCTTGGAAATAAGGAGTTACAAGAAAATCAGCTGTAGGAGAAGCTAAAGCATTATCTGGATCTGGTTGCATTTCGTCTAAAGATCCGATTACAGATATTATTGCTTTTACTTGCTTTACCTCAATTGCAGATTCAGGTTTCATTACCTTCATTAATGCAGCGTTAAGCTCCTTGTTTAGAATTGTAGTTTCAAGAGTTAGACCTTTAGTATCTGCCAGTCTTGTCACACCTTCATATCCTTCAACAGATAACATCAAGTTGTATTTGTTAGCAGTAGGTAATCCGAAACTTACTGCGTTCCACTCAATAGTAGAAAACTCTTCGTCTCCGTTTCTTTCTTTTAATTCGTAAGGTCCATCGGTAGGTACTTGGGTCAATTCTGGCCCAACAAACTTACTCGAATCCAACTGTGGTGTTGGAGTTTCCTTTTTACACGACATAAAGCCTGCAATAAGGAATATCATTAAAAATATTTTTTTCATAACTAGTATTTTTTATATTATTCCCAAAGTGGATTCTGAGTTAAGTTAGGATTAGCTCCTAAGTCATTAGTAGGTATAGGGAATAAGTTGTATTTATTATCAACATCTTTCCCTTCTTTTACACCACCTTTCCAAGGCCAGTTGTAGCCTTTAGTGAATTTGTCGAATCTAATCAAGTCAGTACGTCTATGTCCTTCCCAGTATAGTTCTCTACCCATTTCGTCTAATAACCACTCAAAATTGGTGATATCAGAAGGTGTAGCTAGAGCAACACCTGCACGGGTACGAATTTCGTTAACTAGTGTAAGAGGGTTGTTAGTTCCTGCAGAACCACCTCTTGCTACTAATTCAGCATACATTAAATAGGCATCAGCAAGTCTGAAGTAAGGAAAATCAGTATCAGGATGAGACCCATCTATACCTGTAACTCCATTACGATCTAGATTAGTCCATTTATGAACACCAACACCTTGTAAGAAATTTAAAACATCATCAATTTCTTCTTGATCTTGGTAAACAAATTCTTCACCAGCTCCATTAGTCTCTTTTGTTAAGAATAATGCTCTATTATCAGCAGCTTCAAATTTATCTCTAAATTGAGTTGTAGTACGTTGACCTCCCCAACCTCCTCCAAGACCAGAGTAAGTATTTTCGAAAAATTTTGGTTGATCAAGAAATCCATCAACATTGTACCAGTTACCGTGGTAAGAAGCATTAAGAATAAATGTCATTCCTCCCCATGTTTTTGTACTCTGTCCATCAGCAGTCATTGCCCAAATAACCTCGGGAGATTTATCATTATCTGCTCCAAAATTATTTTTGTAGTTTGGTTCTAAAGTATATCCTCCACCAATAACTTCATCAAGTAGTGCAATAGCTTTTGTATAATCTGCGGTGTTTTCTGTACCAGTATATACTTTACTATTCAAGTATAATTTAGCAAGTAGCATTTGTGCAGCAGCTTGATCGGCTCTTCCGTATTGGTTAGATCTTGCAGCTTTCATTTCAGGGATTATAGCTGTTAATTCATCAACAATAAATTGGTAAACTTCGGCACGTGGCTTTTGAGAAGGTAATGTTCCAATTTTGTGATCTTCTGTAGCAAAAGGAATATCTCCGAATATATCAATTGCATGCCAATAAGAAAGTGCACGTATAAATCTAGCTTCATTTCTGTATTCTTTAACACGTGCTACAAAAGCAGCATCACCATCAAGTCCTCTACTTTCTAGTTTAGCATCGGTAGTTTGTTTTAAGAAATCGTTGGTATAAGCAACTTGTACAAATAATCTGCTATAAAGAGCGTAGATATAACCGTTAGAAGCAGTAAGTTCTAAGGCTGAATATCCCCAAGATAAATCGTACTCGTTACCCCAAGCACCAACAGCTTCATCAGTTGTCCATTCTTGAGCATAGAAATATGCACGTAGATATTGACTATGTCCTTCATCTAAACCTGTAATATCTGGTTTCCCAGCTGGTCCTTCTTGCCCAGATAGGGTAAAGGTTCCATACATTTTAGCTATAAGTCCTTCATAGCTTTCGGGATTTGAATACACTGCCTCAGTTTCATTTATGTTTGAATCTATAGGGCTTGTATCTAAATCTTTTGTACACGATAGAGTTGCTAGAGAAGCAAATCCAACTATCATATACTTATTTATTTTATTAAATATTTTCATTTTTCTTAATTTTAGCTATTAAAAAGAAAGATTAACACCTAGTGTAAATACTCTTGGACGAGGGTAAACATTGTTGTCAATTCCTCCGTCAACTTCAGGATCTAATCCTTCGTATCCTGTAATAATAAAAGCATTGTTTACTGTAGCAGAAACTCTTGCATTAACTGTACCTCCAAATAATTCATTAAAATTGTAACCTATCATGATGTTATCCATTCTAAAGAATGAAGCATCTTGTACGTAGTAGTTAGACCACTTTTGGTTAGTATTTGCAGTTTGGAATTCAGTGTTGTAGATATCTGTAGTGATGTTGCCATAAGCAGCATTCATAAATAGTCTATCGTAAGTGCCATTATTTGAATCTACATTGTTGTAAACATAGTTTCCTAATCTCATTCTACCAGAGAAAGAGAAGTCCCAATTTTTGTATGATAGGTTTGAGTTTATACCAAATGACCAATCAGCATTAGGATCGTTATAACGAATTCTATCTTTTTCGTTAATTTCACCATCTTCATTTTGGTCTACAAATGCTCCTTCTATTGGCTTACCATCAGCGTTGTAAATTTGCTCTAGTACAAAAAATGTGTTTGTAGAATAACCTACACTGTGAACTTGAGCGTTTATTCCAGTACCACCATTAATTCCACCAACATAAACACCGTCATAATCAGGATTATCAACAGTTTGAAGTTTTGTAATTTTGTTCTTGTTGTAAGTAGCGTTTATTCCCATACTCCAATGTAAGTCGTCCTTTTGAATGATTGCACCATTAAGTTCTAGTTCTACACCTCTATTTTCTAAGTTACCTACGTTTGTTAAAACAATATCAGTTAAATTAGATAATGCAGCAACAGGAGTTCTATTTAATAAATCGGTAGTTTCGCGGTAGTAAACATCAACTAAACCACGTACACGACCGTTTAAGAAACCGTAATCTACACCAATATTATAAGTAGTAGTTTCTTCCCATTTTAATTGAGAGTCATATCCGTTAGCACGAATAGTATTTACAAACCTAGGAGTACCATCAGCATTATAACCTATTTGAGCTCTAGCAGAATTTTCTCCATTTTCGTAAACAGCTAGGTAAGGGTAATCTCCTTGTCCAATATTCTGTTGTCCTGTTACACCCCAACCAAGTCTAAGTTTAAGGTCAGATAAAACCTCTACATCTTTTAAGAAAGTTTCTTCTTTCATTTTCCAAGCAAAAGCTGCTGCAGGGAAAATACCTTGTCTTGTATCTTTAGAGAACCTTGAAGTTCCGTCTTGTCTAACAGTGAAAGTAAATAAGTACTTATTTTTTAGAGTATAATTAACACGTCCGAAAAATGATACTAAATAACTCTCTGTAGCATATGTAAAATTCTTAGTTGTATCATTTGCATTATTTAATCCTAAATCAGAACCATCTCTATAGAAATGTTGCCAAGAGTAACCTGCCATAACATCAATTGTAGATTCTATATTATCAAGATCTTTTACATACTGAGCATACACATCTAATAATTCATTCTTCTTAGTCTGTTCATAATGTCTTCTTGATTCGTTGTCAGGATAAGTCCAACTAGCATCAGGGTCAGATATATTATCTCCATCACTTTCAGAGTAATCTATACCTGTATTTAAAGTTAATTTTAATTCGGGTAAGAAAGGTAATTCATAATCAACTTTAAAGTTACCAATAGCTCTGTTTACGTTAGACTCATCATTTTTAAGTTCTAGCATAGCAACAGGATTCCTAGCAACGTTTGATGTAGGGTTACCACCAGATAACCAAGTAAAATAACCTTTATCCCAAGCAGAACCATCTTTAACAGGTCTAGTAGGGTCAAATCCTACAGCAGAACCTATTGCTCCTGTATCTCCAAATCTATTTTTAACATTTACACCTTTTAAACTAACACTAATTTTTAGCTTGTCATCAAGAAAAGAAGGGTTTAAGTTAACAGAAGCAGTTGTTCTTTTTAAATTAGAAGTTGCAAGAATACCATCTTGGTCAGAATATCCAATAGATACTCTATAAGGCATATTAGCTGTGCTTCCAGATAAACTAATGTTGTGATCCATACCAAAAGAAGAACCTAAAATTTCATCTTGCCAATCAGTGCTTGCATCACCTAAGTCGTTGTATGCATCGTCACCAAGTTTGGTTTTAACCATTTTTCTGTATTCAGTAGCGTCCAATACATTAACTTTATTAGGTACTGTATTTAAAGAGAATCGACCACTGTAATCTACTTTAAGTTTACCACCTACTTTTCCTTGTTTTGTTGTGATGATAATAACACCATTTGATGCTCTAGAACCATAAATAGCAGTAGCAGAAGCATCCTTTAATACAGTGAAAGTATCAATATCGTCAGGGTTAATAGTATTTAATGGATTCTGCATTCCTGATACACCTTCAGAATCTATTGGAACTCCATCAATTACAATTAATGGATCGTTTGAAGCAGATAATGATGATCCGCCACGAATTCTAATTGTAGAACCAGCTCCAGGTGCCCCTCCAGAGTTTGTAATTTGTACACCAGAAATCTTACCATTCATTAAATCTTGTGGAGAAGTAATTGCTCCAGGATTAAAATCTTTAGCAGAAATAGCAGATACAGATCCAGTAGCATCTTCTTTTTTAACAGTACCATATCCAATAACAACAACATCTTCTAAAATAGAAGCATCAGGTTGTAGCTGTGGACTCCATGTTTGGTCAGAACCAACACTAAATGCTTTTTCGGCATTTTGGTATCCCATAAAAGAAGCACTAAGTGTAAACTGACCATTTGTAGCTTGATCATCACTTATATCGATAGAAAAATTACCATCGAAATCTGTTGTTGTACCATTTGTCGTGCCTACGACAAGTACAGACGCCCCAGGAAGGGGTTCTCCATTCTCATCATTAACTACACCTGATATATTTTGAGCTATCAAGCCAGTAAACGAAAAAAGAGTAAGCATAACCATAGAAATGGTTGCTTTAAAGTAATTGTTTCTCATTTTTGATTTAGTTAATTAAACATTATTAGTTATTGTTTCACTTAAAAGCAGAGGCAGCTTGATCAGGGCCACCCCTGTTTATCTTAATTGCTTAGATTATAATTTTCTAAGACCTTTTGTTTCTTTTTTATCTTTTACTGGAACTATGCTTATTGCATATCCTCCACCAGGAGCTACAAACTGCTTAAGTTTAGATTTGTTTGTAACTACATATTTTGTAATCTGGTATGCCTGAGGATTAGTCTCATAGTGAGCATCCTTTTTATCGCTATAAATAGTTGCGATATATTTTATTTTTGGAGTTAAGAAATCAAATTCAATTTTTGAAGTTCTTTTTTCTTCATCATTTGTTCTTCCAACAAACCATCTTTCTCCACCTTTTTCTTTACGTGCATATGTGATAAAATCTCCTGGTTCAGCTTCTAAAACTAGACTCTTATCCCAATCAATTGCAACATCTTTAATAAACTGGAAAGCGTCAGGAAATTGCTTGTAATTCTCTATTAAATCAGCTGCCATTTGTAATGGGCTATACATTGTTACGTAAAGAGCTAACTGCCTTGCAAGGGTAGAGCGTACGTAAGATGTATTCTCTGGATTTGTTTCGTTTATAGGAACAAATATTCCGGGAGTGTAATCCATTGGTCCGCCAAGTAATCTATTAAATGGAAGTATTGTTGTGTGATCTACATGGTTTCCTCCAAATGATTCGTATTCTGTTCCTTTAGCAGACTCGTTTCCTATAAGGTTAGGATAAGTTCTACACAACCCTGTAGGGCGTACAGCCTCGTGTGCATTAATCATAATTTTATATTCCGCAGCTTTCTTTACTACATACAAGTAATGGTTTACAGCCCATTGACCATAGTGAGTTTCTCCACGTGGAATAATTGGGCCAACATATCCGCCTTTTACAGAGTTGTAATTGTTATCTACCATAAATTGGAATGCTTTGTCTAAGTGACGCTCATAGTTTCTAATTGCTCCAGAAGTTTCGTGGTGCATCATTAATTTTACATTTTTACTTTTTGCATAATCTCTTAGCTCTACAACATTAAAATCAGGATAAGGAGTTGTAAAATCAAAAACATAATCTTTAGATTTTCCAAACCAATCTTCCCAACCTTCGTTCCATCCTTCTACAAGAACTTGGTCAAAACCATGCTCCGAAGCAAAATCAATATAATCTTTTACGTGTTGAGTGTTTGCAGCGTGTTTAGGACTAGCCTTAAGTTTTGTATAATCTGTTACTCCTAATTCAATAGTAGAAACTTCATCAGTATAAGCCCAAGAACTTTTTCCTGTAATCATTTCCCACCAAACACCAATATATTTTACAGGTTTAATCCACGAAGTATCTTCAATTTTACAAGGATCGTTTAGATTAAGTGTAATGCGTGACATAAGAATATCACCAGCGTTATAACTTGCAATTACAGTACGCCATGGAGTAGTACGTGGAGCTTGCATATATCCTTTATTACCTTGCATATCAGGAGTAAGCCATGATTCAAAAACCATGTTTTTGTCGTCTAGATTAAGGTGCATTGCAGGGTATTCAACTAATGCAGCTTCGTGAAGATTAATGTATAAACCATCATTAGATTTCATCATTAAAGATGTTTGTACACCTGTATTAGAAAAGAATTTACTTGACACATTAGATGAGTTCATTTTTTCTTGAATTCCTCTAATTTCAGAAAGTTTAGTCTTATTGAAATCCATCTCTTGAGTATCGTAATCACCAGGAATCCACCATGTAGTGTGATCGCCATCCATTGCAAATTGTGTTCGCTCTTCTTGAATTACAAAGTATGTAAGTTCTTTTTGTGCAGGAAACTCATAACGAAATCCTAAACCATCATCAAATACACGGAAACGAATAATCATTACTCTTTCAGTTGTTTCTTGTTTAAGAGTAACAACTAATTCGTTATAATGGTTTCTGATTTCTTTTTCTTCTCCCCAAACTGGAGTCCATACTTCATCAAAAGTAGATGTCTTAGAATCTACTAATGTGAAACCACTTGTAAGTGATGGAGCTTCAACTAGTGATCCGAAATCAATAGTCTTTATATCGAAACCTAATTTACTTTCTTTAACTATAGCTTTATTGTTTAAATCTAAGCTATAAGTAGGTACACCTTCTTTTAGGTTGAAATGCAAATTAAAATTACCTTTAGGCGATTTAATATCTTCTGCATTTGATACTAATGACACTAACAAGAGTGCAAATGATAGTAATAACTTCTTCATCGAAATCTGTTTTAATCTATTATTATTTACTGATGTAAAAATAGGTAGCAGATTTGTTGATTTTTACTTAGGTAGTAAAAAAGTAGTTAAAAGGTAGTGGTATGAATATATAATGCCTTATTAATAAGGCTTTAAGCGTTTAAGGTGTGTATTTAAAAAGTAGTTATATTTAATGTATTATTAATGATAAGACACATATAATCAATGATGAATAGGGTGTTTTTTTGCTTGAAAAGTGGTTTTTTTAGATTTTGCAAATTATTTTTTAATAGATAAAAGTGCATTTTTAATTATTGGTGTATAAAGTACAACAATAATTGCTAACTAATTTCCTATGGTTTCTATTTTTGCTATAAATTCATTTTTAGAGTATAAAGAACTGTTCCTAGTTTTGGTGCGGTAATTATAAATTGTGGTCACAGAATATCTTAGGAATTTAGCTATCTGTGTGCTATCTGTAACTCCCAATCTCACGAGTGCAAATATTCGTAATTCAGTATTTAATATCTCATTAGGCTTTAATATTATTTGTTCATCTTTT
Organism: Ichthyobacteriaceae bacterium; assembly: GCA_016744755.1. Lineage (GTDB taxonomy): Bacteria > Bacteroidota > Bacteroidia > Flavobacteriales > JADGDT01 > JADGDT01. Next base: position 18,163 of record JADGDT010000037.1, read on the forward strand.
TTAAGAAGTATATTAATGTCATTGACAAAATTAGGGTAAAGCTCTAAAAATGATTTATCAAAATCTTTGTAAAATATCTTTAATTCATTATTTACAAATTCGTTTGATCGTAGTGTTTTAATTAAATCTTCTTTTTTGTCTTTTTGTGCTTTTTTATACAGCATTTTTCGGTAATCATCAATCTTTCTTATGTATGATGAACTCAATTTCAAGTAGTGAGCAATGTAATCTTCTTTACCTTTGTTTAATAGTTCAAGGGAGTGGTTGTACGATAAGACCTTTTTATTGTTTTCTTCTAGAGTGTTGTTTAGATCAAACATCTGCTCATTTACAACTCTGTTATGTTCAAAAGCATCTTGAAGTTTCATTTTTTGTTTAAGAATATAATACGATGCAACAACAAGTATCAAAGCCAAAACACCTAAAGTATATCCAAAAATTGTTTTGTTATTACTCATTCTATCTCTCATTTCTTCGTACTTAACGTTAATTAGCGGAAGAATTTGTACTACTTCATGACTACGTAACTTTGCATTACTGTAGATAGCATCATCAAAAGCAATTTGTATGTATTTGTTTGAGTGAGTAATATCTCCTTTATTTAACAGCAATAAAGCTAATTCTCTAGTTGCAGAGTTTTCTCTTACCCCTCCAACAATATCTGAAATTGAAGACATTGCTAGGTATTTCATTTTACTATTATCATCACCCAAGTATCCATAGGATTCAGCTAGTGTGTATGCAGTGTATCCATATTCTCTATCGGTAATTGTAAGATTACTAATAGATTCTAGCATGATATCTCGCATTTGATAGTACTCGCCAATATCTTTTTTTATGTCAGCAAGTGTTACTTTATATACAGGACTATCTTTATCTAATAGTTTTAATAACATTTGTTGATAGGATGACCTAATAGAATCGTAGTTTGGTAAAAAATCATTTTTGGGTAGGTACACATTTTTAAATCTATTTAAAGATACTTGGGCTACAAGGTATTCAATTGTTTCATTCTTCGAGGTTTTGCTAGTATCTATAGTTGATAGAATATCATTTGATTCTTCATACATGCCAAGCTGTACCAAAGACTTTGCTTGTAGTATTTTTGCTTCATTTACAGATATTTGTTTTGAATTTGATTTAGCAATTTCTAAACACTTTGTACTGTAAAACAAGGCAGAGTCACTATTATATGGTAAGTATTCTTTATTTAGAGCTTTATAAATTGTGTAGATGTTGTTAGAGTTATTTGCTCCCTCAAGTAGAATTTGTAATGAATTTATTCTTTGTTCTCTGCTATTGAAGTACTGCTCTCGTTCTAAAATTTTATCATCTAATTTATTTAATGTAGATCTCAAATCATTCTGAGCTATAGCAGACGAAGAAATTATTAATATGATGAAAGTTAATAGTCTCATAGAATTATGAATTATTAGTAGAATTCAAATGTAGCTAAAAATTGATTGTTTGAAAATTATTGAGTTACCTTTTGTTTCTTTTGATTTTAAGACAGCTATAGATAAAAACAATTGTAATGTATTACTCACATTTATTTTTGATGTAAATTTGTAATACCAATTGCATTTTGATGTGTAGTTGGTGTACAAGTTAGAACTAAGAACTATATATCAATGGAACAAGTATTAATGTCTAAGCAAAAGGCACTTCAAGTAAACCTTAACACTAATGTTTACGGAACTTTTGCAGAAATAGGAGCAGGACAGGAAACAGTAAGGCATTTTTTTAGAGCAGGAGGTGCATCGGGGACAATTGCAAAAGCAATGTCTGCATATGATAAAGATTTTTCTGATGCAATTTATGGTATAGAGAATGATGGTAGGTATGTTACTCAAGCTCGATTAGGTAAGATGCTAGATTGGGAAATTGATTTATTAGATAGAAGATTATCGCGAGATAAACATCCACAAAAAACATTCTTCGCTTTTGCTAATACAGTTACTACTATTGATTGGGCTAAGAAATACAAAGGTCACGGATGGTTGGGAATGAAGTTTCAACTTGGTTATTTAGAAGGGTATAATCAAATAATGATTCATATTCGTTTTCATGATAACGATGCTCGATCACAACAAGAAGTTTTAGGAGTTTTAGGGGTTAACCTTATTTATGGTGCTTTCTACTACAAAGATGATCCAAATAAATTATTGAAATCTCTATATGATAATATTGATAAGGATAGAGTAGAAATTGATATGATAGATTTTAATGGCCCTAGATTTGCTCATGTTGATAATAGATTGTTGAGTTTGCAATTAGTTAAAAATGGAATGACTAAGGCTGTAATGTTTGGTCCTGATGGTAAGAATTTATTACCAGCCCAACATCTTTACAAAAAAAATATACTCACAATTAGAGGTAGTTTCAGACCTGTAACAAAAGTAAACCGAGATATTATTGATAAGGGTTACAAAATGTTTGTTAAGGAGAATAAGGTTGTCGAGAAGGATATTAGATTAATTACAGAAATAACTCTTTCTAATTTAAAAGCTCTAGGAAAAATTAATGAAAGAGACTTTTTAGAAAGAGCAGATATTTTATGCTCATTGGGGCAAACTGTTATGATTTCCGATTTTTCTGAATATTATAAGTTAATGGAGTATTTCTCAACTTTCACAAAGGCTAGGATGGGTATTGTTCTTGGTTCAAACAATCTAATTGAAATTTTTAACGAGAAATATTATCGAGAGTTGAGTGGAGGAATACTTGAAGCATTTGGTAAGCTGTTTATGAAGGATCTTAAATTGTATTTATATCCTGAGTTTGATAAAAATGGCGATATGATAAATGCTGATAGAATAAAGGTACACCCTAGGTATCAGGAGCTTTACAATTATTTTAAGTTAAATAAACGTATTGTTGATATTAAAAATTACGACGAAAAAGTACTCGGGATATATTCTAGGGATGTTATTAAAAAGATAAAGAATCACGAAGAGGGTTGGGAAGAAATGCTTCCTGAGGGGGTAGCTGAAACTATCAAGAAAAAAAGGCTATTTGGATTTATAGAAAAAAATTAACAAAACATTAATTATTTTAATCGCTATTGAGATATCTCAATAGCGATTTTTTTTATTCCTTTGCTATAACTTTATAAATAACCGACATGAACAATTTAGTAAATAGATTTTTACATTACGTAAGTTTCGACACGCAATCTGAAGTTGATGTAGAAACAATACCAAGTACAAAAAAACAATTCGAACTAGCTAACTACATAAAGTCTGAGCTAGATGGAATTGGTATGGAAGATGTTACCATAGATGAGAATGGATATATAATGGCAACTCTACCTAGCAATATAGATAAAGAAGTTCCTACTATAGGATTTGTAGCTCATTACGATACAAGCCCTGATTTTACTGGTGCAAACATTAAACCAAATATTAGAGTTAATTACGATGGTAAAAAAGTTGTACTTAACGAGGAGTTAGGTATAGAAATGTCAATAGAAGAATTTCCTGAGTTGGAACAATACAAAGGTCAAACTTTGATAACTACCGATGGCACAACACTTTTGGGAGCCGATGATAAAGCAGGAATTGCTGAAATCATTACAGCAATGGAAGAGATGTTGGCTGATAATACAATTAAGCACGGTAAAATAAGAATAGGTTTTACTCCTGACGAAGAAGTTGGTAAAGGTGCAGATTTGTTTGATGTAAAGAAATTTGGAGCAGAGTGGGCATACACAATGGATGGTTCGGAAATTGGAGAACTTGAGTACGAGAACTTCAACGCTGCTGGAGCAAAAGTTATTTTCAAAGGAAAAATAGTTCACCCTGGTTACGCCATAAATAAAATGGTGAATTCTATGACAAGAGCTGCTGAGTTTATTAAAGCTATGCCAGAAATGGAAGTTCCAGAGCATACAACTAAATACGAAGGATTCTATCACCTGATGAGTGTAAATGGTGAGGTAGAGGATACTGTTTTGGACTACATTATCAGAGATCACGATAGGGAACTTTTCGAAAATAGAAAAGAATTTATGTTGAAACTTACTTCTGATTTTCAGGAAAAGTATGGTAAAGATGCTGTATCAGTAGATATTAAAGACCAGTATTACAACATGAAAGAAATGGTTGTGCCACAAATGCACATTGTTGATATTGCAGAACAAGCAATGAAAAACATTGGTATAAAACCAAATATAAAAGCAATACGAGGTGGTACCGATGGTTCTAGATTGTCGTACATGGGATTACCTTGTCCAAATATATTTGCAGGAGGACATAATTTCCATGGACGTTACGAATTTGTACCTGT
>JADGDT010000037.1:22549-24116 GCA_016744755.1 Ichthyobacteriaceae bacterium
GGAGACGCGAAGCATCATGTCTCTACGACGACGGTGGGTGGTGAAAACAATAATTCGGAATATAAAAATACATTTTCATCGCAATCGAAGAATATTGCATCGATAATACGTGGATACAAATCGGCGGTGACAATAAATGCACGCAGGTTAAAAAAAGAATTCTCGTGGCAAACAAGGTATTACGATCATGTGATAAGGAATACACATGCCTATCTACAAATATCTAATTACATAATTAGAAACCCACAAAAATGGATTGAGGATATGTATTTATGATATGTATTTAGTGTTAAACCAAAATCACCTACCCCGGATTGTAGCGGTAGCTTTTGCTTGCCGTAATTTGTGAACAAATATTTGTGGTGGCACGAACAAAAGTGAGTGACCCCATAAATATATTGAGAACAATTACAGGCATGTAAAACTATAAGTGTAAAGCCGGAAATAGGTTATTGAAAACCATATTTATAAGCCGAATAAACTTCAATTGAAATATTATACATGTTTAATAAAAAGCATTACTTTTGTGCAAATTTTATATAACACACTAACTATTAGTTATGGCATCGACACAAGAATTAGAAAATTTTTGTACTCAAGTAAGAAGAGACATTCTTCGCATGGTTCATGCAGTAAATTCGGGTCACCCAGGAGGTTCTTTGGGATGTACTGAATTTGTTTCTACTTTGTACCAAGAAGTAATGGATTACAACAGTGATTCGTTTTCTATCGACGGAAAAGGAGAAGATTTATTCTTCCTATCAAACGGTCACACTTCACCTTTGTTTTACTCAGTTTTATCTCGTTCGGGATATTTCCCAGTAAGCGAATTAGCTACTTTCCGTAAATTGGATTCAAGATTGCAAGGTCACCCAACTACTCACGAAGGTTTACCTGGAGTTAGAATTGCATCTGGATCGTTAGGTCAAGGTCTTTCTAATGGTATTGGAGCTGCGTTAACTAAAAAACTTAACGGAGACGATAAACTAGTTTATACTCTTCACGGTGATGGCGAAATTCAGGAAGGTCAGATTTGGGAAGCAGCACTTTATGCAGCTCACAACAAAGTTGATAATTTGATTATGACTATCGATGCAAATGGTATGCAGATTGATGGACCTACAAAAGATGTTCTTAATTTATCAAGTATCAAAGCTAAATTTGAAGCTTTTGGATGGGATGTAATTGAACTTGCTGAAGGAAACAACGTTGCTAAACTAGTAGAAACTTTGGCTGAGGCTAAAGCTCATACTGGAAAAGGTAAGCCCGTTTGTATTGTTATGAATACTGAAATGGGTAATGGTGTTGATTTCATGATGGGTACTCACCACTGGCACGGACAAGCACCAAACGATGAACAACTTGCTACAGCGTTGGAGCAAAATCTAGAAACTTCTTTAGGAGACTACTAAAGGTTTATGCTTCGCTGGTTATGAGAGCTACGCTCTTGGTTTGTGAAGCTTTGCTTCTACAGTTTAAACTTAGTGTAAAGGATTGTGGAAACACAAAGTTTATGCTTCGCTGGTTATGAGAGCTACGCTCTTGGTTTGTGAAGCTTTGCTTCTAC
>JADGDT010000037.1:24216-27405 GCA_016744755.1 Ichthyobacteriaceae bacterium
TTTATGCTTCGCTGGTTATGAGAGCTACGCTCTTGGTTTGTGAAGCTTTGCTTCTACAGTTTAAACTTAGTGTAAAGGATTGTGGAAACACAAAGTTTAAACAGTAAAAGCTAAAAGCTTTTACATAACCAAGCCAAAACGAAGTTTTGCTTAAACAGTGCCAAAGGCACATAAACAGGTCTAGTTTTAGACAAATTTATAGTTTATTTCAAATTGCATTTGCCAAAGGCTAACTGCTAAAGGCTAAAAGTTAAAAAACAAATAAAATGACAAAATATATAGATTCAGGTAAAAATGATACTCGCTCTGGTTTTGGTGATGGGTTGACTGAATTAGGACAAGAGAACGAAAATGTAATTGCATTTTGTGCAGATCTTACTCCTTCATTAAAAATGGGTCCTTTCGCTAAGAATCACCCAGAAAGATTTTTCCAAGCAGGTATTGCTGAGGCAAACATGGTAGGTATGGCTGCAGGTTCAACAATAGGAGGTAAAATACCTTTTATTGGAACTTTCGCTGCATTTGCTACGGGTCGTGTTTACGATCAAATTCGTCAGTCGGTTGCTTACTCAAACAAAAATGTTAAGATTGCTGCATCTCACGCAGGTGTAACTCTTGGAGAAGATGGTGCTACTCACCAAATTCTTGAAGATATTGGCTTGATGAAAATGTTACCAGGAATGGTAGTTATCAACCCATGTGATTACAATCAAACTAAAGCTGCTACAAAGGCTATTGCTGAGTATGTTGGGCCAGTTTACTTACGTTTCGGTCGTCCTAAAGTAGCTAATTTTACTCCAGCCGATCAGAAGTTCGAAATCGGAAAAGCATTAATGCTAAACGAAGGTACTGATGTAACAATTTTGGCTACAGGTCACCTAGTTTGGGAAGCGCTTATTGCTACCGAGGAATTAGAGGCAAAAGGTGTTAGTGCTGAAGTAATAAATATTCACACAATCAAACCACTTGATTTGCCAGCTGTACTTAAATCTGTTGCTAAAACAGGTTGTGTAGTTACTGCCGAGGAGCACAATGTAATGGGAGGTTTTGGAGAAAGTGTTGCTCGCGAGTTGATGCAAGTTAATCCTGTACCACAAGAGTTTGTTGGTGTTAACGATTCATTCGGTATGTCTGGTACTCCAGCACAACTAATGGATAAATATGAGTTAAATGCTAAAGCTATTGTTGCTGCAGCACAGAAAGCTATTTCAAGAAAGTAATTTCACGAAAACATACATATTTTCAGTCACCCTCTCACGCCATGTGAGGGGGTGATTTGTTTTTTGGCTATTTGTTTTTTTACAAAGGATAGTACTCTAAATTTTTTTGTTATTGATTATTCGAATTGATTTATTAATAGTACTATATTAGTTGTAAATAATAATCGAATAATTTTTATGAAAAGAATCTACACTATTTTTCTTCTAATTACATTTTTTGCACTTTCATCACAAAAAGTATATTCACAAGAAAAAGGTCACATGTTTTCTAATTACAAAATTCACGATCCAGAATATACATGGAGTAATGTAGTTAGGTTTTTGGGAGTAAAAAGTTTTTTTTACACGGCTGTTTTACCAATTCAAAAGAACGTTGTTCTAAAACCTGAAATTTTAATGGGAACTGTAAATGAGATGACTGTTTGGTACTCTTACAACCTTCCATTAACTAAGAAATCTAATTTTGGTTTTTTCATGGGACCAGGGGCAAGTTACTCATTCGATACGGGGCAAGGGGCAAGATTAAGGTGGCAATATGGTTTTGGTACTCCAGATATCTCAGACGATATTCCCATAAGTTTATTTATACTATCAAATATCACCTACGATTTTGTTTCTGATATTACAGTTTGGGATTGGTATAATTTCGGGATAGCATATCAATTAAACAACAGAGTTAAAATACAAATTGATATGGAAGGTAATTTTTTAGGCGATCCCTACCAATACACCAACATGGGATTTGTAGTTGATTTTTAATTTTAAAATATTTTACTTATTGCGCTTTAACGGGCTATCCACTATAGTTTTTTGCTAAAAATATGTTCGGCTAAAATTTGCAAAAAGGAGCTTCGTTGCACTCTAGCTCTTTTGGCAATAAGCCTTACAATATTTTCATCAAAAAAGCTGTCGTTGCTATCCCTAGCGTAGTGGTTGGTAATCCAGAAATCATCGTCATTCCTACCGAATCTTCCTGTAGGTACAGGGAGGAGGAGAGTAGAGATACTTCTTAGATTCCAACATATTTCTACAAGTGCTTTCGTTTGGTGTCTATGGCTATTTTGTAATTTGCGTCACCTAGACTGTAGAGTAACGAAGAGGAGAGGTCTATTTAATAGTTGAAAAGATTTCTCCACTTCACTGCGTTTCGGTCGAAATGACGATTAGAAAGAGATTACCCCAAGCTACTAACAACAGCTTTAACAGCATCTTTAACTCTATGCCTTTTTGGATAGAAAATGTAAGGTGAATTAACCCCAAATTTATCAACAAATTCATCTAGGTATTTTCCCCTAACAATCAGGATTATAGTTTTAGATTTATCGGAAAGTAGCTCTTTTACTTCGGCAGACCATCCACCGCCATCTAGTTCCAATTTACCAACTTCGTCAATAATTACAACTGCGTTAGAATTAGAATTAATAATTTCCTTTATAATGTTTTGTCCAAATTCTAAGCCTTCGTTAAGTAGATAAAAACGACCAATTTTCTGAGCATTTTCTTTTGGCTCTCTATACGAAATCCTAAACTCACTAGTATTAGATAAATCTTTTACAACATGACCATTAATTTCATTATTGACGTAAATAGAATCAGTAATAAAACCAACTTGTTTTATAGAACCCTTTTCTAGTGCTTGCTGAATTTCGGTTAAGAAACCAGATTTACCACTTTGTGTATCACCAGAAATAATTACAATATTACTATCAATTTGCCCCTCAAAATTATCTAATAATTTATCTGCTTGTACTAGCATTAGGGGGAAGAATTTGAAAGGGCTTTTAATGCTTTCAATTGGATTAGCTATTTTCATAACTGCTGGCAAACTAGAAAAAGCTAATTCCATTGACCAATAAAGATTTCTTAAACCTTTGTTGTAAAGCAAATTTTTAACAAAAGGATTTTTTAATTCGACACTCAAAGCAGAGAATCCAACTATCATCATTGCAGCTCTAAGAGTAATCTTGTA
>JADGDT010000170.1 GCA_016744755.1 Ichthyobacteriaceae bacterium
TGATAAATAGTGAACTATGAAATAGATAGTTAGAAAAATAAAAAAAACTACATAATTTTTAACAAACTAAATAAATGGAGTTTTTAGAAGTCCCCTTTAGTGTTTCTTACGATGGATTAAGTATTAATGTATCTAAAAAAACTGCAATAGATGGCGAGTCTGTATATATACCTAAGGAAATAGATGTTGAATTTGTTGGTATAGAAGAAGAAACCAGAATATTAAAATCGGGGACTAAGATTCTATGGAATAAAGACGATTTGAATGTAAATGGTGTTGTAGTAGGTATAGAATACGAAACGTATGCACAAGGTGCCGATATATTAGAAGAATATCCTGATTTAGAATCTTTTATGACAGGTTTTACATTAGAGGATATTGGAGAATATACTATTACAGCAGAAGATTTAGAATATTTGCCAAATAATGCAATACTCGATTTTTATGTAGGCAGAGCAGGTTTTGGTATTGTTACTGATGAGCAAGGAGAAGACCATTCTCTATCTGGATATACTGTATCATCAACACAATATGTAATTCAAAAATAAAAACACTACCACTCATGGCTTTAAAATATTATTAAAGCCATGAGTATATTATTACCTCTTTCCTTTTGAAACAAAATATTTTTCTACTTACCCTATTTGCAATACTTAATTTTATTAGTTGGACGTATGTAGGTATTCTTTTGCCAATAGCTTTAGCTACTCTATTTTTGTACTTGTCTAATAATCTAAAACTAGGGTATTTACACTTTGTAATATCAACATTTTCAATTCTACTTATATTTAATATTACTGGTGCTTATTGGATTTTTTATATAGATACTACTTCTTTTTTAATTGCATTATTTTTAAATCCTATATTATTAACTCTTTTATTATCATTATATTATGTAGTATCTCTTTGGAAAGAAGTATCAATTAGTTCTATTATATTAATATTTATTTCTTTTGAGTATTATTTCAATAACCAGGAGTATTCTTTTAATTGGTTAAATTTTGGTAATGTTTTAGGTAATCAAATTTATTTTGCTCAACTATATTCTAGTATTGGAACTATTGGAGGTAGTTTGTTTTTATTAATAATTGGTTACTTATTATTTTATATATATCAATACAAATCTAGTAAAATAATTATTTCAGGAGTTTTATTAATGTCAGTATTACCATTTGTTTATTCTGTATATGAATATACTAAGGTTAGTATTTATGAGAAATCTGATTTAATTACAATAGGATATCTCTCTCCAGAATATCTAAGTGAGAATAATGGACATAATCTTAGTAAAAAAGTGTATAAGTTGTTGAAATCTAATTCAAACATTGATTTTTTTGTATTACCAGAAACATCGATGCAAAATATATCAATGAGTGAATTATTTAAGGGTAAAAAGCTCCCATACTTTAGACGAATTAAATTGGAGTTTCCAAAAACAAAAATCATAATTGGGAGTGAAATAAAAATTTCTAAAAAGAATAAGGTAAATTCTCTTATAGTAATGGATAGTTTGGATATAATTCAAAAAGTAAAGACTAAATATGTTCCATTTTTAGAATATACCCCTTCGTATTTAGAATTCTCAGACAAAACATATTATATGAAAACAGTTGAAGATAATTCATCTGAAATAATTAGCAAATATAAATTTCTACCTTTAATTTGTTACGAATCTTTCTTCTCAGACTATATTGGTAGTTATTCTGGAAAATATGAATTTATTATACTTTTAACATCAGAATCATTTTTTGGTAGTTCAAATTATGGAAGAGAACAGTATTTAAATTTGATAAAGCTTAAAGCAATAGAAAGCGGTAGGTTTATTATGAAATCTGCTTATAAAGGAATATCGTGTGTAATTAATGAAAAAGGACAAGTAGTAGACTTTTTGTCTGAACATAAAACTACTTCTACATTGTATAGAATTAGATAGTTATTGCTAATATTTCAATTTACTCAATTATAAATAAAATAAAAGATTAAGGGTTTAAAGGATTACCGTACCTATTGTCTTTACTATGTAATCTTATAATCTAATTTTCACTCTAATGCTTTTTTGTTTTCCACACAAATCAGAGGGTAGAACCAGAAAGAGAAGATACCTCTCTTAGGTTCCAATATATTTATCCACACACACACACACACACACACACACACACACACATTACACTACTGCTAAACAATTATTATGAGGTTATTACGAAAGCGAATTAACAACAGCTTTCACGGTATACTTACCTATATCAATTAATGTTTTTCAACCAACACCTTCATCTTTTGCCTTGAATAGTTCAACTTTAAATAATTATTAAAAAAAAATTCAAATTGTCAATTTTACTCAAATTTTATGCATGTGTAGAAACAGAACAATCTAATTCCTACAAAAAATATTACATCAATAAAAACACATACTTTAGAATAGTAAATTCCTATCATCAATAGTAAATACTGACATTAATCACATTTTAGTTAAGTTTTGTAAATAGGTTTATACAAGTCATTTGTTTAAATTAGGCCCACTAAAATATAAATAATAAATCATAATGAGCAATTCTAAAATATTATGGACAAAGATTGACGAGGCTCCTGCTTTGGCAACATACTCTTTGCTTCCAATTGTACAAGCATTTACAACCAAAACAGGAATAGATGTTGACACTATAAACATTTCGTTGGTAGCTAGAATTATTTCTAATTTCCCTGATAATTTAACTGACGATCAGAAAATACCTGATAATCTATCTTTTTTAGGTGATTTGGTTAAAAATCCTGATGCCAATATTATTAAGCTTCCAAATATTTCGGCATCAATCCCTCAACTTCAAGCTGCAATTGCAGAGCTTCAAGGTAAAGGGTACGATATTCCTAATTATCCAGAAAATCCAAAAAACGATTCAGATAAAGCTCTTCAAATTCGTTTTGCAAAAGTTCTTGGATCTGCTGTAAACCCTGTTCTTAGAGAAGGTAATTCAGATCGTAGAGCTGCAAATGCTGTAAAAGAATACGCTAAGAAAAATCCTCACCGCATGCAAAAGTGGACGAAGGATTCTAAAGCTCACGTAGCTTACATGAATGATGGAGATTTCTTCGGTAGCGAAAAATCAATTACAATAAGCAATGCAGGATCTGTAAAAATTGAGTTTCTTGCTAAAGATGGAACTGCTACAATTCTAAAAGAAAAAACAGAATTACTTGAAGGTGAAATTATTGACACATCAGTAATTAATGTCAAAAAATTACGTCAGTTTTATCAGGATCAAATAGATGATGCTAAGAAAAAAGATGTTTTACTTTCGTTGCACCTAAAAGCAACAATGATGAAAGTTTCTGACCCAATTATGTTTGGTCATGCAGTAGAGGTTTACTACAAAGATGTTTTCGAAAAACATGCCAAAACTATAGCCGATATAGGAGTTAATGTTAGAAATGGACTTGGCGATTTGTATGCAAAAATTGAGAGTCTTCCTGCCGATAAAAAAGCAGAAATAGAGGCTGATATTCTTGCTGTTTACAAAACTCAACCTGAGTTAGCCATGGTTGATTCTGATAAAGGTATTACAAACCTACATGTTCCTAACAACGTAATTGTTGATGCATCTATGCCAGTTGTTGTTAGAGATGGTGGAAAAATGTGGGGTTCCGATGGACAATTAAAAGATACCAAGGCTATGGTTCCAGATAGGTGCTACGCTACAATGTATCAGAAAACAATAGAAGACTGTCAGCTAAACGGAGCTTACGATCCTTCAACTATGGGGTCGGTTGCAAACGTAGGTTTGATGGCTCAAAAAGCTGAAGAGTATGGCTCTCACGACAAAACTTTCGAAGCTGTAAGTGATGGAGAAATAAGAGTTGTTGATTCTTCAGAAAAAGTATTACTTCAACAAGATGTTGAAACAGGAGATATTTTTAGAATGTCGCAAGCAAAGGATGCTCCAATACAAGATTGGGTTAAGCTTGCGGTTACAAGAGCTAGAGCTACAGGGACACCTGCTATTTTCTGGTTAGACAAAAATAGAGGTCACGATGCTGAGATAATTGTAAAGGTTGAAAAATACTTAAAAAATCACAATACTTCAGGGTTAGACGTTAGAATAATGACTCCGGATGATGCCATAGTTTTTTCTTTAGAAAGAATTAGAAAAGGAGAAGATACTATTTCTGTTACAGGTAATGTTTTACGTGATTATTTAACAGATTTATTCCCTATTTTAGAGTTGGCTTCAAGTTCTAAAATGCTTTCTATCGTACCGCTTATGAATGGTGGAGGATTGTTTGAAACTGGTGCTGGAGGTTCTGCTCCAAAGCACGTACAGCAATTCAACAAAGAAGGTCATTTGCGTTGGGATTCTCTTGGAGAGTTTTTGGCATTAGGTGTATCTCTAGAGCATATAGCTGTAGCCGACAACAACCCTAAAGCTGAAATTTTAGCTAAAACAATAGATCAAGCAACTGCTAAATTCTTAGATAACAAAAAAGCTCCATCTCGTAAAGTTAATGAACTTGACAACCGTGGAAGTCACTACTACTGGGCAATGTACTGGGCGGAGGCTTTAGCAAATCAGGATGAAGACAAAGAGCTTAAAGAAAGATTTGCTCTTATTGCAAAACAACTTGAAGAGAACGAGCAAGTTATTTTAGATGAGTTGATTTCTGCACAAGGAGAGCCTGTTGATATTGGTGGATACTTCATGCCAAACGATAAGTTAGCTTTTGAAGCAATGAGACCAAGTGCTACACTTAATAAGATTATTGATTCTATGATGTAAAAATTCAATTTTTATAAAACTTAACAAGCTGGAACATTTAATTATGTTTCAGCTTTTTTTTGTACCTAATCCAGCTATACATTTTTACGCTTCGTTATCAAAGCAATTCACAATACACATATATTTGTCTCTTCCGTAAAGTCAGAGCCAATATATGCGTTTGTTCATATACTTTAATTCCTGCAGGGCAACATTTATATCTGGGGTATATTCAACAAAAAACCGGCTAGCATAAACTAGTCGGTTTTTTGTTACTTTATAATCATTCCAACCCTTGTAGATTAATTAGAAATATATTCTACACAAAATAAAGATTTATCCATTCCTTACGTCGGTCGAAATGACGATACACTTAATAGTTTTACTTAACAATCAACGATTCTCTTTCCATTAATTCTGGTTTTGTGATCCCCATCAATTCAAGAATTGTAGGAGCTACATCTGCCAGAATACCATTTTTAACT
>JADGDT010000171.1 GCA_016744755.1 Ichthyobacteriaceae bacterium
GTTTTGTAAAATCACTTTCATTTATATCATCGGCAGAAGATAAATGTGAAAAAATAGATTTTACTTCTATATTTTTATTTTGACTTAGGTTTTCTAATAGTTCAGGAATGTGATTCTGCTGAAAACCTAGCCTGTGCATCCCGCTATCTATTTTTATGTGGATGGGAAACTGCTTTCCTGCAAGTGTTTTTTGGAATTCTTCTAAAACTCTGATGCTGTAAATCTCAGGTTCTAGGTTGTAATCTATTAATGTTTGATAACTCGAAACCTCTGGATTTAAAACTAAAATAGGACTACTGATTCCTGCATCTCTCAAGGCCTTTCCCTCATCGGCATAGGCAACGGCAAGATAATCTACATTGTGATATTGCAAAACGTTTGCAATCTCATAACTCCCTCCTCCATAAGAGAAAGCCTTAACCATTACCATCATTTTGGTTTCAGGTTTCAGTTGACTTTTAAAGAAATTAAGGTTTCTAACAATTGCCGAAAGATTAACCTCTAAAACTGTATCGTGAGATTTTTTTGCAAGTAGCTTTACCACTCTTTCGAAACGGAAAGAACGAGCTCCTTTCACTAGAATTACCTCATCATTTAATTCTAGAGTATTTATCGAAGCTATTAATTCTTCAGTATTTTCGAAACAAAATATTTTATCAGAAGAAAACAATTTTTTGAATTCTGAGATTTCATTTCCTACTAGTACAACTTTATTAATTTTGTACTGCAGGGTTAAACTTGCTACTTCTTTATACAGATTTTTAGGAGCAATATCAGATTGCTCTATGCTTGAAAGTATTACAGTTCTTTTTGTATGCTGAATCTGTGTATCTAAAAAATTTAAGGCTATTTTCAGAGAATTTAAATCGAAGCTATAAACATCGTTTATTAGTGTGCAATCGTTGTTTCCTTCTAGTTGTTCCAACCTCATCTCAATAGGAGTCAGTAACTGCATCCTATTGCTAATTTCTTCTCTAGAGTAACCTAAATCTAGCATCAGCAACCACGAAGTGATAGCATTTTCTACAGATGCATTATCTATAAAAGGTATTTCTATAGTAGAAACTCCCGATTTATAAAATCCCGTAATTGTAGATTTTGATTTATTTTTTGAAACTCCCAATATCTGTAAATCAGACTTTGAAGTTAGAGACCACGATAGTTTTTCTACATTATTAAGCAATTCAGATTCTTTAATAATGACTCCTAGTATACCCCCATCTTTATAAATTAGCTTTTTTGAATTCTTAAAAAGTTTTATTTTTTCTTGAATCTTTTGTTCTAGATTTTCAAAATTTTCGGAATGGGCATTACCAATGTTTGTAAATATCCCAATTTCGGGATGTACAATTTCCTCAAGCACATCCATCTCGTTAGGTTCTGAAATTCCTACTTCGAAAATTCCAAGGTCATTTTCTCGTTTAATATTCCAAACAGAAAGTGGTACTCCAACTTGAGAATTGTAACTCTTAGGACTACGAACAATATTGAAATCCTTTTTAAGAAGCTGATACAACCATTCTTTAACTACGGTTTTCCCGTTGCTTCCTGTTATCCCTATGGTTTTTAGTGAAGAAGAATTTCGTTTCCACTTAGCTAGTTTTTGTAGTGCAATTAAAGTATTATCAACTACTACAAAATTTGCCTTTCTATTATTTATTTCGGGGATTTTATCAACTACAAAATTTACAACACCTCTATCTATTAACTCCTGAATATATTTGTGCCCATCATTTTTGGCAGTTTTAAGTGCGAAGAATAAGGTTCTTCTATTCTTACCTAAAACTCTACTGTCTATAGAAAACTTGTCTACTAGAGAGTCTTTATCGCCTATCAATTCTGCATTCAAAGCAGAAGCTACATCAGCTAAAGTATATTGATTATCTAACATTAATTTGTGTGTTGTGAGATATCAAAAGTAGGGATAAAAATTGTTTCAGAGAAAACTAATATGTAGTGTATTTTGATTCACGTCATTTCGAAAGTAACGCAGTGGTGTGGAGAAATATTTGTTGTTAACGAGAAGGTCTCCTCATGTGCTATTACTTAGTGCCCACGACAACTTTGTATTTATCTCGCAAAGTCGGAGAGTCGCAAAGCTAATTTCCTTAGCGCCTTGGTGACTTTGCGAGATTCAAATTATCATTAGTTCATTGGAGTTTTTTTTGAAAAAAAACTTAGTCCTCGAGATTACGAACGACATTATACTTAGTCTAAGTATTTAGTTTACGCCTATTTACCATTAAAAGTATTCATTGTATTTGCTAAGCCTCCTAGTCCAAAAGATTCAACTGCTTTTGCACTAATTTCTAGCCTTTCTTTTAAGGCTTTGTTTTCTTCCGATTCCCATTCACCAAGTACGAAATCTATTTGTCCACCTTTGGGGTATTCATTTCCAATACCGAAACGAAAACGTGCGTATTTCTGAGTTTGCATAACTTCATTTACACTTTTCATACCGTTGTGTCCGCCGTCACTACCTTTCATTTTAAATCTGATTGCCCCAAATTCTAGAGCCACATCATCAGTAACTATTAGTAGCTGATCCAATTCTAACTTTTCTTTTTGCAACCAATAATTTACAGCCTTACCGCTCAAATTCATGTAGGTACTAGGTTTTATAAGCACAAAAGTTCTCCCTTTAAGTTTAAACTCTGCTCTATCTCCCAACTTATCAGTTTTGAAACTCACATCATATTTTCTGACTAGTTCATCCAATATTTTAAAACCAATGTTGTGGCGAGTATTTGCATACTCACTCCCAATATTACCTAAACCTACTATTAAAAACTTTTTCATTATTATAAGTGTCTTTTACTCTGAGACGCAAAGCATTGTGCCTTTTCTTTAAGACGCCAAGCATGGCGTCTCTACAGTATATATTTTCAAATATCTAAATCTGCAGGATCCCAAAATTTATCTTCTAGATTTTGAATTTGATTATCTACAATTTCTATTCCTTCGCTTTCAAGCAATTGTTGCATAAGATTTTTTCCTTGAAAATGAATCTTGCCTGTCAACAATCCTTGTTTGTTTACTACTCTGTGTGCCGGAACAGTATCATCGTTCTTTGAAGCATTCATTGCCCAACCAACCATTCTTGCTGATTTTGTAGCTCCCAAATATTTTGCAATTGCCCCATAACTTGTAACTCTCCCATAAGGGATCAACCTTGAAACTTCATAAACCCTTTGAAAAAAATTATCGTTATCGGACATCTTCTTGTTATTAGCAGTAATATTTAAATACAAAATAACCACAAAAAAACTCGATCAAAAAATAATCGAGTTTTAAATATATGTTTTTAACTAAACTTATTATTTAGTATATCTTCCTTCGATAAAGTTCTTCATTACTTTTTCACTAATTCCAGTTGTGGCAAAACCACCATCGTGGAATAAGTTTTGCATTGTTACCTTCTTAGTAAAATCAGAGAACATCATAATTGTATAATCAGCACACTCAGCAGCAGTAGCGTTTCCTAATGGAGACATCTCTTCAGCAAAGTTTAAGAACTCAGTAAATCCTTTTACTCCCGATCCTGCAGTTGTAGGTGTTGGAGATTGAGAAATAGTGTTTACTCTAACATTTTTATCTGTACCGTAGTAGTAACCAAAGCTACGAGCAATAGACTCTAAGTAAGACTTATTATCAGCCATATCGTTATAACCAGGAAAAGTACGTTGAGCTGCAATGTAAGATAGAGCTACAATTGATCCCCATTCATTTACAGCATCCATTTTCTTAGCAACACTCATTACCTTATGAAAAGATACAGCAGAAACATCCCACCCTTTTGTTAAGTGATTGTAATCGTACTCAGTGTAGTGTTTACCTTTACGTACATTCACACTCATACCTATAGAGTGAAGAACGAAGTCAAGCTTCCCTCCTAGAATTTCCATAGATTTTTCAAAAAGATTTTCAAGATCCGAAACACTAGTAGCATCAGCAGGAATTATTGTTGCGCCAGTTTTTTCGCCTAACTTGTCAATTTCTCCAAAACGCATAGCAATAGGTGCATTTGTAAGTACAAATTTTGCTCCTTGTTCCATTGCTTTTTCAGCAACTTTCCATGCAATTGAATTCTCGTCAAGAGCTCCAAAAATGATTCCTCTTTTTCCTTCTAATAAATTATTAGCCATTTATATTTTATTTTAATTCTTTAATTAACTCGTTTTGTACACAAAGAGATAATCATGTTTCCCAATATTTAATGATTATTTTATCGTGTTTCTTTAGTTTGTTTAAGCGGACAAATATAACAATTTTATACAATTATCAATAAAACTTATTTTGATACAATAGTACCTCCCAAACTTATGCTTTCATTTACTGTTTTTGTGTCTCCGTAATAATAGATATTTCCTCCCATAGTTACCGATGCATCAAGCACTTCAGTTACATATACTCTAGCCTTTCCTCCAGTAGCTATTTTCACTTCTCCAAACTTACTTATCAGTTCTTTTCCCTCGAAACTTCCGCCTGTATTGATGCTTACTGAAATATTTTCAGATTTACCACTCACCTTAACACCTCCTCCAGTTGCTATCTTTGATGTTATATTTTTTATATCAACCTTTAAATCAACATCTGCGCCTTCAATAGATCTAATAGTTAACTCGTTATCAGATTTTATTACATTGTTTGATGTTACAGAGCTTCCTTCTGTAGCTTTAATTTCTTTAAGGTTATTTGTGTAGTAAACAACAATATGGTTATCCTCCCCTTTAAAGTTACTTCCAAAGTTCATCTTTATTTTTAGAGTTGTTCCCGAAACTTGTGTTGTTACTTTCTCCGTTGAAGGGCCAGAAACAATAACTTCATTTTTATTTGATGGGACTAACTGGATAGAAACTCCATCGTAAGTAAATACTCTGTCAAATTCTCTTAAACCACGTGTTTCAGAATCTTGTGCAAAAGCTGTTGAAGTTGTTGCTATTACTAAAAATACTACTAATAATTTTTTTAAAAACATATCTATATTATTTATGAATACTTAATAATTACGTGTAAAATTTTGGATTGTTGCAGCGCAACTCTCCTAAGTGTTTAAGCACCTGCGGTGCAGTTTATTAGATGCTTTGCATCTTATGGGTTTAAATCCCTGTGGGATTTTGTTTAAACTAGATGGGTAAACAAAAACACAAAGCTTAAACATTTAAACCAAAAGTGCGTAGCACAAATAAACAGTAGCAAAGCTACTCTAAACGTTTAAATCCCTGTGG
>JADGDT010000038.1:0-5122 GCA_016744755.1 Ichthyobacteriaceae bacterium
ATTCAGCCTGTGATTCCTGTTAGTTTGGGAGAAAATATAAACTTAATTAGTAGAATTATATTACCTGTTATTACCGCACCAGATGCTGATAGTGGTAATTCTACAGGAACAGGAGATACAAGTTGGTCGGCTTGGTTTTCGCCAAGCAAAGCATCTAAAGTTACTTGGGGAGTAGGGCCAGTTATTCAAGTGCCAACTGCATCTGATGTAAAATATGGAACTGGAGAATGGGGTGTAGGGCCATCATTGGTACTCCTTACAAGTGTAGATAAATGGGTAATGGGTTTTGTTACAAATAATACTTGGACTTTTGGAGAGAAGGAAGAGAATAAATTTGTATTCCAATATTTTGTTAATTACAATTTGCCTAAAGCTTGGTACCTTGTTACAGGTCCAATAATTACAGCAGATTGGAACACTGAAACAGAGAATAGATGGATAGTACCATTTGGAGCTGGATTTGGTAGAGTTACTAAATTTGGCAAACTTCCTGTTAATATGAATCTGCACGCTTATCATAATACTATAAGACCTGATGGTTATGGAAATTTAACGGTTAGGTTTCAATTGCAGTTTCTTTTCCCAAAGTAATGAATTAGAGAAGACTTTATTTTCTTTGAATTCAGCATTATTATCAATGGATTATTTGATTTTTATTGTATTAAATAACTACTAAGTATGAATGCTTTTTATAATATAATAATCATATCTGCGATTATGCTGTTTTCAACTGAGAATACATTGAGTCAAGAAAACAAAACTGATCATCACGAAAATAAACACGAGTTCAAACATTTTAGAATTGCAGTAACTATGGGACATGGTTATATTCCTTCGGCTACTACAACAGATAGTAAACTTGTTGTTTTTCCAACATGGGGTTTAGATGCTCAGTATTGGGTTAACCCTAAATTTGCAATTGGATTTAAAAGTGATATTGAGCTAGCAAACTACTTTGTAGATATTGATGGAACAGAATATTTAGAGAGAAAAAATCCTGTAATATTATCACTACCTATATTTTATAGTCCCTATGGGAGAGATTTAGTGTTCTTATTGGGGCCTGGTGTTGAACTTGAAGGACATGAGGATTTTTTTATTTTTAGAATGGGAATTGGCTACGAAATACATTTAGCAAAGGGATGGGATTTTACTCCTGAATTTGTGTACGACCTAAAAAATGGACATATTAATGCATTAACATTATCTGTAGGTATAGGGAAAAAATTTAAAATTAATTTATATAATCATTAATTAAACAATAAGAAAGATGAAGAAAATCAATTTATTATTAAGCATATTATTATTTACTGTAGTATCAGTTTCTGCTCAATCTCAAAAAGAAGAGGTAGAGTTATTCCAATCTATATTTGGTATGGAGAAAAAAGCAGCAGTAGCTGATTTTATAATAGTAGAAGGAGAAACGGCAACTAATTTTTGGGCATTATACGACGAGTACGAGACAATAAGAAAAGAGAATGGACAAAAACGATTGGATCTTTTAGAAAAATATTCTAACGAGTACTCTAGTTTGGAAGATGAGAAAACAAGAAAAATAACTAAAGAGATGATTTCTATTGGAAGTAAGTATGACAAGCTAATTCAGAAATATTATAAAAAAGTTGATAAGAAATGCGGAGCGAAGTATGCAGCTCAATTTTATCAGATAGAAATGTATTTTCAAAGTGTAATAAGGTTAACAATAATGGATGAGATGCCGTTTATTGGAGAAGTGGAATAAAACAATTAAAAAATATTATATTACCTTTTGTAAATATTTAAATTTACAAAAGGTGTTTTTTTATTAAAAGTAATCTATGAATTCAGAAAATGAGAATAGAAGTTACAACCAGCTAAATGCTAGCTCTATTCTAAAGGACTTTGTTGAGGTGTTTTGGGAACATAAAAATGATTCAGATTCTACAAATCAACTTACTATTTTTCCAGATAGTTTTTTCAAACTAATAATAATGCTTAAGGATGAAAAAATAACTGCCTATCTGCTTACAGGTCTTTGGCCTAAAGAAATTGAAGTTACAATTCCGGCTAACACAGTTGTTTATGGTATTAAATTTAAAATTTTAGCTGCTGAATATCTTTTTCAAAAAGAACTAGCTTCTTTAATTCAAACTCAGGTAAACTTAGATGTTGATTTTCTTAATATAAATAGTGTAGATTTTAAAGACTTTGGATCTTTTGTAGAACAAGTAGAGGTGATATTAACTAAGCTTATCGAGAAGTCTGAAAAAATTGATAGTAAAAAACTTCAACTGTCACAAATGCTTTATAAAATGGAAGGGGATATTTCGGCAGAGGAAGTATCTAATCAAATATATTGGAGCAATAGACAAATAAACCGTTACTTAAATAAGTGGATAGGAGTATCGCTGAAAAGGTATATAAATATTCAGAGATGCTATGCCTCATACATCCAAATTAGAGAAGGTAGATTTTTCCCAGATAACGCCTTTTATGATCAGGCACATTTTATTAGAGAAATAAAAAAATATACAGGAGAAACACCAAAAACACTTCATAAACATCAAAACGACCGTTTTGTACAATTAAGAGGCATCATAAAGAAATAGATTTGTTAAAAATTATTTCTTATGAAAAGTATTATTACATTATTCGTATTAAGTCTTGCAATTATTAGTTGTGGAAACGAACCCAACAAAGCAAGCACAGATAATAAGTCTGTAGATAAAGTATCAACTTCTACCATAGACGAAAAAGTAGGTTGGCATAGCTATGCCGTAATTTGGAAATGGACAACCAATGACGAAAAACTAGTTTCTGATAATACAGTTAAGGTATCAGAGGAGTTAACTTCTTTATGGGAAAAGGGAATTGTAGAAAATGTATATTTCGATGGGGATGCAAAAAATGATAAGTTATCAAATTTTCCAAATATATCATTCTTTATAAAAGCTAATTCAAAGCAAGAAGCAGAAAAAGCTCTGGATAAGTTAACAATTGTGACTAAAGGAATTGCTTCTTATTCCGTACACCCAGTAGGTACACTGTGGTTGGATAGAAAGTACGAAACTATAAAAGAAAGAGGCTTTACAAAATCTTTTGTTGCTGTTTGGGAAACTAAATCTAAGCCTAGTGATGAGATCACAACAAATCAACACGATACTGTTTTAGCTCTATGGAACGAAGGTAAAATAGAAAATGCATACTTCGATATTGAAGGGACTCAAGTAAGTAATGAAAATGCAGATTTTGTTTTCTTCGCAAATGCTAATTCAGAAGAAGAAGCTAAAAAACTTTGTGAATCTCTTCCTTTTTATACTGAGGGTATTGCTACATATGAATTATTTCCAGCTGGTTCATTTTGGCTAGGACAATATTCTAAATAATAATTCTTAAGCTTTGAATTATGAGAATTCTTAAACAAGAAATTTATTTCCCAATATTGATACTAATTCATTTTGGTTTTTGGGCAATTGATCTTTATTTCTATCAAGGTTCATTTACTGAAACACATTCAGATACATTGTTATTTGGCGAACTAGTAAATATTCCTTGGAGCAATGTACACAGGTTATTAGGAGAAGTTTTATCGTCGTGGGTGGTAACAGTTTTTGCAGCTAACTTTTTAATGGCTACAAGAGCTAAGTGGGTAGAGAAGATATTTGGAGGATTAGATAAAATGTATCTTATTCACAGGCGATCTGGAGTAATAGCTGTAGTTTTATTGATAGCACATTTTATTGTTGTACCTAGAGACTTAGATAATTTTAGTATAGGCAAACCTCTTGGTTTCTTTGCTATGGTCTTAATCCTTCTTGGAGTACTAATATCTGCTGCACCAGCATTAAAAAAGAAAATACCTTATCACCGATGGATAAATATTCATAAGTTAATGGGCTTGTTTTATGTGATGGCAGTAGTACATGCCGCTACTGTTCACAGTTTAATTAAGGAACTTCCTATTACTAGAAGCTATGTTCTAATTATGTCTTTGATTGGTGTAGGGTCTTGGTTTTACAGAGCTTTCCTTTACGGGATATTTAATAAACAGTTGAAATACACCGTAAGTGCAGTTAAAAACTTGGGTAATGGAATTACTGAAATAAAGTTAAAAACTTCTGAAGAAAAATTGAAGTTTAAAGCTGGTCAGTTTGCATTTTTTAAATTCCCTAAACTTAGCAAAAATGAACAACATCCTTTTACTATTAGTAGTCATCCTTTAGATCATGAATTAAGGATTTCTATAAAAGGTCTAGGTGATTATACAAATGAAATTGATAAATTACAAGTTGGAGATGAAGCAAAAGTAGAAGGTCCATTTGGATTGTTCTCTTCTCGATACGCAAAAGAAAAGGAACAAATATGGATAGCAGGAGGAATTGGTATTACACCATTCTTATCTCTATCAAAAGATATTTACACCAATAGAGTGAAGTTGTTTTGGACAGTAAAAAACGAAGATGAAGCTGTTTATTCTGATGAATTAAATAAAATATCAGAAGAAAAATCATGTATAGATTTTACAACATGGGCATCAGAAGAAAAAGGGTACTTAACTGTTGATGATTTCGTGGTAGAAAATTATACTGATAAGGCTTACTTGTTATGTGGCCCTCAAATATTGAAAGAAAGCATCACAAACCAACTTCTTGAAAAAGGGGTGAGCATAAATGATATTTATGACGAAGAGTTTGCTTTCAGGTAAGAAATAGAATATTTTTTATTTGACTTAGTGATTAATTCACTAAAAGTTTTGATTAAATTATCTCTCAATATATCTTTGGGAGGTAATTTTTTTTGGTTCTACACTTGTTTGTGTGGATTTTCTAATTTAGAATATTCGTCATATTGAATGTGGTTGGTGAGCGTAGTCGAACCATAATTGCCAAAGTAGCTTGCCCTGAGCGTAGTCGAATGGGAAACGAAGGTAATGTACCTGCTTGTCGGCAGGCAAGGTCGAAATATCTATAGCAACAGTGATAACATAGTATTTAGTTCTCCTAGTAGATATTTCGAATTCGCAAAAGCTCTGGTTCGGCTCCGCTCACCAACCACGCTCACCAACCATGCTCACTATGACTATTTTTCCACTACTTTCGTGGTAGAACTATTTTTTTCAATATCGAGTTTTAATGAAACGTAG
>JADGDT010000038.1:5222-26841 GCA_016744755.1 Ichthyobacteriaceae bacterium
TCACCAACCACGCTCACCAACCATGCTCACTATGACTATTTTTCCACTACTTTCGTGGTAGAACTATTTTTTTCAATATCGAGTTTTAATGAAACGTAGAGTAATAAGTTTAATAATAGCGATGTTCCCTTTAGTTGTGTTTTCACAGGTAAAGAACGAAGTGTGGACAGACTATATTCACAATCATTATATTAATAGTAAATGGATTCTGTTTGGAGATGCTACTTTCAGAATTGGAGAAAACTATGTTGTAGGAATAAGACCCTCAGTAAAATATATTTTGTCAAACAGAGTGTCGTTTAGGGCAGGTATTGGTAATAATTACACATTCGATAGTAAAGATAATATTTCGAATATAGAAATTAGACCTTGGCAAGGAGTAAGAGCAGTATGGCCAAGTACAGGTGTTTTTGCTATACAACACTATGTAAGAGTAGAAGAGCAGTACACTTCCAATAGTTTTACACAAGACGACTTTGAAGGATCTATAAGATTAAGATATCAATTAGGTACTGATGTAGATATTTGGGAAAGTGCAAGTGGCGATCACGAAGTTAATATGCCTCTAGAGTATGAAGTTTTCAGCACCCTAGGATATGAAGATTTATATATAAATAGGGATAGGTTTATTGCAGGAATCTCGTATAAAATACGTGGTTTTATAACTATAGAATTCAACTATGTTCTTCAGCGAGAAGGAGAAGGTCTAAGAAATATGAATACAGATAAAAATATTTATAGAATTAGGATACGTCAAACTTTTTCTGAAAAATTAAAGAAAGTAGTGCCAGCAGATTAAAGTCAATAAAAAAGAGCACCTCATATAAATATGAAATGCTCTTGATAAACTTATATTTTATATCAAATTACTTTGACATTTCCTTAGCAAGTTTTAATGCTTCATAAACATTTACAACACCTCCCGATTTAGAAAGAGTTCCGAATTTTACAATTTTTTCCTCTTCATCTCTTCTGCCATTTGGAAGCTTAACATCCAAATCTTTAAGATTAGTAACAGATTTCATCAAAACCTTTTTTACATCTTTAGCACTTAGTTTTGGATATTGGCTCATCACTAATGCTGCAACTCCTGCAACTGCTGGGCAAGCCATAGATGTACCACTATAAGAATCGTAATCACTCATAGGAACAGAAGAATAAATATCTACACCTGGAGCAAATAAATCAACAGATTTTTGACCGTAGTTAGAGAATACAGCAGGAAGATCTTTTCCAGTTTTCCAAGATGATGCACCAACTTCTATCCAAGCCTTAGCACTACTTTTAGAATTCTTTACATTAGGAAAGTTATTTTCTACATCTATATTTTTACCATCATTACCTGCTGCGTGAACAAAAAGCACTCCTTTTTTAATTGCATATTTAATAGCAGCATCAACCTCTTTTTTATTGTAAGAATATGCTTTACCATAACTCATGCTAATTACTCTAGCTCCGTTATCAGCTGCATACCTCATAGCCGCAGCAATATCTCTATCGTGCTCATCGCCATTAGGAACTGCTCTAATAGTCATAAGTTCAACATTGCTTGCAACACCTTTTATACCAAGATCGTTACTTCTATCTGCGCCAATAATTCCAGCGCAGTGAGTTCCATGACCATTTTCTGCACCACCTACTAAGTAAGTGTTACCTCCATAGTGGAAGTTTTTGAAATCAGCTTCGTTATACCCTTTATCAGCTCTTGGGTTCCATTCAGGATTTAAGTTGTATTCAAGTTTTTCACTAAAGTAGCTATCTACTTTCTCAACTCGTTTTTGCATTCCTTGCATAACTACATCTACAGAAACTGTAGTATCTCTTTGCAAAATCATTGCAAACATTGATGCTCCAGTGTTAATTATAGAATCTTGAGAATTTATTTTAGATAAGTCATTAAATTTAAAATTTTCAATATCTAAGTATGAAGAAATTAAATTATAATTTCTCATGAAATCATGGATTTGTGTATTAAATCCATCATACTGTTCTTGTGTTTCAGTTTTTTCCTTTTCAAAAGCAATTTTAATTTCTTGGAATTTCTTATAATCTTTCTTGTCTTTTCTAGAAAGTTTTTTAGGGTCTTTTCCTTCAAACTGCTTAGAGTAACGAGCGTAGTTACGAGTAAGTTCTAAAGTCTCTTCCAAAACATCATAACCTTCACCTCCTAAGAAACTCCATCCGTGAATATCATCTATGTATCCATTTTTGTCGTTATCAATTCCGTCACCAGCAATTTCTCCTTTGTTAGTCCATAAAACACTGTTTAAGTCTTCGTGCTGTATGTCAGAACCACTATCAATAACTGCAACAATAACTTTTACTCCAGGTTCTCCTTTAACCAATTCGTCATACGCTCTTGTAGATTCTACTCCGTAGATACTATCTTGGCTATAGCTTAAATGTTGCCATCCTTTTGGCGCTTGTGCTGATATTTGGAAGGATAATAATATCCCGGTAGCTAATGAAAGTAAAAATTTAATCTTTGTCATAATGTAATATATATTAGTATTATTCATATTTTACACAAATATAGTTTCAGAATAATAATAAAAGTCTTAAAATATTGTGAAAATATTGTCTATTGAAATATGTGATTAAAAATAAGAATACAATATATTATTTTTCAAGTTGAGTGTCATGAATTTTATTATGTATTTATTTAATTACTGAATAAAATTTAACTCTTGTTTTAGTACATTTGTGCGAATAGTTAAGAAAATATGGCAGGAAATACATTTGGAAATATATTAAAGGTAAGTACTTTCGGAGAATCTCATGGTGTTGCACTAGGAGGGGTTTTAGATGGAGTACCAGCAGGAATAGAGATTGATTTTGATGCAATTGATTACGATTTGCAACGCAGAAAACCAGGTCAATCTAAAATTACAACTCAGCGAAAAGAAGATGATGGAGTGGAGTTTCTTTCAGGGATATTTGAAGGAAAAACTACAGGTACATCAATAGGCTACATTATTAAGAATAAAAATCAACGTTCTGGAGATTACGGCGATATAGCAAAAGCTTACAGACCTTCGCATGCTGATTTTACTTACGATCAGAAATACGGATTTAGAGATTTTAGAGGAGGAGGTAGGTCTTCTGCTCGCGAAACTGCAATTAGAGTAGTTGCAGGTGCAATTGCAAAACAAATTATTCCAGATACATCTATTAAGGCATATGTATCGGGAGTAGGGGAGTTAAAGTTAAAAACTCCATACAACGAGGTTGATTTAACTAAAGTTGAAAGTAACATTGTTCGTTGTCCTGATACTGATATGGCTGATAAAATGGTGAATCTTATTAATGAAGTAAGATTGGCTGGCGATACAATTGGAGGTGTTGTAAGTTGTGTTATAGACGGTACGCCTATTGGTTTAGGTGAACCAGTTTTCGATAGATTGCAAGCTGAGTTAGCAAAAGCTATGTTCTCTATAAATGCCGTTAAAGGATTTGAGTATGGAAGTGGGTTTGAAGGTAGCAAGTTAAGAGGATCGCAACACAACGACTTATTTAACCTTGATGGTACCACAAAAACCAATAATTCTGGAGGAATACAAGGAGGGATATCTAATGGCGAACAAATATACTTTAATGTAGCATTTAAGCCTGTAGCCACTTTGTTGATGCCTCAAATCACGATAGATCAGAATTTTAAAGAAGTAGAATTAAATCCAAAGGGAAGACATGATCCTTGTGTTGTTCCAAGGGCTGTACCTATTGTAGAAGCAATGGCAGCACTTGTTTTGGCAGATTACTTCCTAATAAATAAAACAAGACGTATATAGGTTAATTTTATTATTCATAAATTGAATTATAATTTGATCCTTGATATATAAAACTAAACTAGCTTATGAAAAAGAAGAAACTTGCGTTGCATTGGCAAATTGTTATAGGGTTAGTTCTTGGTATTATTTGGGCATTGTTATCTAGCAAATTTGGTTGGTCTCAATTTACTCTTAATTGGATTGATCCTTTCGGACAGATTTTTATTAATCTTCTGAAACTGATTGCAGTACCACTAGTTTTGTTTTCTATCATTGGAGGAGTTACTGGAATTGGAGACCCAGAGAAATTGGGTAGAATGGGTTTTAAAACTCTAGGCTTATATCTTTCTACCACAATTATTGCTATTACTTTGGGCTTAGGTCTAGTTAATTTCATTAAGCCTGGTAAGTTAATAAGCGAAGATTCCATAACAGAAAATAGAATAATTTATGAGCTTTGGGCAAAAAGTACAGGTAATAAAATTGTTGATGATATTTGTATAAGTTGCGATGAAAACAAAAAAGAATTTGTAGCACAAATAGCAGAAAGAAATGGAAGTACTGTTGTATCAAGTGATGTAGCTGATAAAATGATGATGGCATCAGCTACTAAGGAAGCAGGGCCTTTACAGTTTTTAGTAGATATGGTTCCTTCAAATATTTTTGTGTCGTTAAACGACAATGGACTGATGTTGCAAGTAATATTTTTTGCTTTGTTCTTTGGAATAAGCTTATTGTTGATTCCTAAACATTCCTCTTACGATGTAATAAAATTAGTAAACGGATTTAACGATGTATTTATCAAAATGGTAGACATCATTATGAAAGCGGCTCCTTATTTTGTTTTTGCACTAATGGCCGGTATTGTTTCTAAAATGGCTGGAGATAGCCCTGCTAGAGTTATTGAAATATTCAAAGGTCTTAGTTGGTATTTTGTTGTAGTAGCTTTAGGTTTGGTGTTGATGGCTTTTGTTGTTTATCCATTGATTTTAAGAATAATTACAGGTAAAAGTTTTTCATACCAAAAATTCTTTTCAGGAATTAGTGAGGCTCAAGCATTAGCATTTTCTACAAGTTCGAGTGCAGCAACTTTACCCGTAACTATGGAGTGTGTAGAAGAAAATCTTGGAGTAGATAAAAGAGTTACCAGTTTTGTCTTGCCAATTGGAGCAACAGTAAATATGGATGGCACAAGTATGTATCAAGCTATAGCTGTTATATTTTTGGCACATATGCACGGTATTGATTTAACTATTGCAGCACAAGTAACAATAGTACTTACAGCTACTTTAGCATCCATAGGTTCCGCAGCAATACCTGGTGCAGGATTAGTTATGCTGATGATAGTTTTGCAAACTGTAGGGTTAGATCCTGCTTGGATAGCAATTATACTTCCAGTTGACAGATTGTTAGATATGTTGAGAACAGTAGTAAACGTAACAGGAGATGCTACAGTGTCAACAATTATTGCACGTACCGAAAAAATGGATTAATAATTAATCCAAAAAACAAAAAAGGGTATAGTTGAATGTGAAAAATTCAACTATACCCTTTTTTTGATAAAACCTTAAATCCATTTACTGGATTAAGTTTAAACTTTTACATTAAGCTTATCTACCGAAATACCTTGGCGGATGGAAATTTTCACTAAAAATTTAGTGTCTTTAGTCTCAATAGCAACAGCTTTAACCAATTCGTTTCTGTGGTTTCTAAATTCAATAATGTCATTTGTGTCATATCCATCAGGATATTGAGAACGGAATAGACTTTTAACTTTTCTATTCATCTTTCTGAAATCTACAATAATTCGTTTCATCTGTTAATAATTTAATGTTTTGGTCAGATGGTGTTCGCATGTATTAATCTATTCTTCTGCAATAAATGTTGTTCATGCTCGTTACATTTTAGTTGATCTTCTTAAAAGAACAAACATTCTCATTTAAACCTAAGCAGTAATGTAATAATTAGATGAAGTTTATCCTTTTCAGTTAACAACTCATAATATGTTTTTTTGTAAAATGATGCTTAAAGGTATCTTTCTTTTTTAATAAAAAAAAGAATTTTAACATATTGAATTGTAGGTTGTTGGGGTATATTTTAACCGTTGATATATGCCCTTACAAGAGTGTGTTAGAGTAAACTAAAACTGGTTCTACCATTAATTTAGTGGAACGATCGTCACCTTGAGCGTGGTTGGTGAGCGTAGCCGAACTAGAGCCAAAGCGAAGTCGAAAGGTCTATTCCAAAATAACTTACATTATGTTATCACTGTTGCTATAGATGTTTCGACTACATTTCCTTTTGTTCCCCATTCGGCTTCGCTCAGGGCAGGCAACAAAGGAAATTACGCTCAACATGACGAATATTCTAAATTATAAAATCCACACAAATGAGGATAGAACCATTAAAATAACAGTAGAACCCTAAAACTAATTATTAATGCTAATTAGTTTAATGTCAAAAATAAGAACAGATCCACCAGGAATTCCACTTCTTCCACTAGAACCATAACCTAGATCGGAAGGTATAAGTAAAATTCCCTCACCTCCTTTTCTGAAATATGTAATACCCTCTGTCCAGCCTCTAATTACATTTTGTAGAGAGAAAGAAATACCAGAATCACTGCTTTGGTCAAATACTTTTCCATCAGTGAAGTATCCTTTGTAAGCAACCGTAACATTAGAACTTATATTTGGACCAATACCTGAGCCAACCTTATTTATTACATAGTACAATCCTGACTCACTTTTTATGGCATCTAGATTATTGTCTTCGATATATTTGATAATATCTTTTTCGTTTTGCTCAACAAAATCTTCGTCTTTAGAACAAGAAGTTGATATCGTTAAGAAGGATAATAGAATTAATAAATATTTCATCTGCTTATAATTTATATTTAGGTAAGGTGTTGTAAGCATGAGATTTAGTTATTTGTATAGAAAACTATGGCTTATGCAAGTTTCATAATAAGATTAGTCAACTTTAATTAATTCAATATCGAAAAGCAAAATAGCTCCTGCAGGAATACTACCAGATCCGAAGAATCCATATCCAAGTTTAGAAGGTATTATGAGGGTTCCAGTTCCTCCTTCGTTAAATTGTAATAATCCTTCTTGAAAGCCAGGAATAAGATTTTGAAGGTTGAAATTTGCAGCTTCTTCCTTTGTCTCATCAAAAACATTACCATTTAAGAAATAACCTTTGTATTTAACTTGTACGTTTGAATTTATATTTGGTTTGCCCCCTTCACCTACTTCATTAATAATGTAATAAAGTCCTGATTTGCTTTTCTCGGCAACTAGGCTGTTATCTAGTAAATATTTATTGATTTGATTATCGTTAATTTTATTTATTCCTTCTTCTGTACTTATAAGTTTTATATCGAAAATAAGTACGGATCCTGCTGGGATGCCATTATAGTCTTTGTTTCCAAATGCTAATCTAGAAGGGATAATAAGTTTTCCTTTGCCACCCTCGTTAAATAAGGCTATGCCTTCTGTCCAGCCAGCAATAACACCTTGTAAATTGAAAGTAACTCCAAACTCATCACTCTTATCGAAAGGTTTTCCATCTAAAAATATTCCTTCATAACTAACAATTACATTACTGTTGCTATTAGGTTGCAATCCATCTCCCTGTTCTTCTACTACGTAGTACAATCCAGATGGAGTTTTCTGGGTATCCAGATTATTTATTTCTATATATTTAAGTATATCAGCTTCATTCTGGCTGTCGTAGTTTTTATTTTCTTCTTTAGTACACGAAATAGTTGTGAGAACTAATGAAAATAGTATTATTAATTTTTGCATTTTATATAGTTTTTTGGTTGTGTGATTTTGGTCAAAAATAGTGTTTTTATTTTTATAAAAATTATGATTCAAAAATCTATAAACTCATCTGTTTCAGAGCTAAAGTCAAATAACAAATTCATTAATTTATTTTCTAAATCAACTGTTTCTATAAAACCAGCAAATCTATCTTTTATTGTATTTTCATTCTTTAAAATAGTAGTAGGTACACTCTTTATTTTATACTTGTCAGTAAGCTTTTCATTTTGAGTTGTATCAACAAAATAAAAATCAATTTTATCGGAATGAGTTTTTTCAAGTTCCTCTAGAATTAACTTCATATTTTTGCAAGGATTGCAGTGTGGAGTCATGAAAAGCAATATGTGGTTGCCTTTGATAGAGTCGTTGTTATTGCTAATTTTTATCATCTGTAATTTGCTTTTAATTGGTCAGATGGTGCTCGCATGAGGTTATATTCATTTTCCTGTGTTAGAAAAATTGGCTCATGCTAGGTTCATTTGGCAAATATATGATAAAGTAAAATTATTGTATTGAATATTTTTCATAAAAAAGCACACTGTTCAAATGTAGAACAGTGTGTTTTTAAATGTGATATTATTTTCGCTAGCTTTGAGCTTTCAGCTTTCAGCTACCTTAATAGAAATCATCAGTATCTTCTTTATCTGATTTCTTTTTTTTCTTACTAGTACAGTCTTTACATTTTAAACCATCATCAGTCATTATCCATGTGTGATCTAGCATTTGGAAACCCCACAATTCGTCAAGGTTATCAACATTATCTAAAAGATTTTTCATGCTAGAATCTATTTTCAACACTGTACCTATTGGTAACATTAGTTTTAAATTTACTTTTTGGCCACGTAGTTTATTATCTATAGATGTAGAGTAGTGGTCATCTAAAATCAAATTATTTCCTTCAACTTTGTAGTTATATTCAATTTTTGAAACCCTCTCTCTCGCATCGTGTTTAGACCTACCTTGAGCTTTCTTTATGATACGTAATTCTTTGATATCATTATTACTAGCATCAATATTTAAGTTTGGATTTTCAAATAAAATTTCTACTTTGTTATTTACCTTTCTCATTGCAATATCGTCATAATCAAAAAGTTCTCCATAAGAATAATTATTGTTGATAGCTTTAAGAATCAAAGTATCACTAGCTATATTCAGTACTTCATGTTTAGTTATAGAGCCGTCATCTTTATGATCAATTCCAGTATTTGCTGCAATAGCACCTATGCCAGAGGCTGAAGCAAACCATACAATAGTGAGTATAATAATTACTAAAGCGCTTATTCTCGATTTCTTAGTTACAATTCTAATTCCTAATAAAACTAGAAGTGCTAAAGGAATAAAAATTGTTAGAAGTAAAAGAACTGCCGCTGTATAAAGTTGCATTGGCGAATTGAAAATAGGAGTAAAAATTTCGAAAATATTTCCTGCATAGAATACGTCGTCAAGAACCGTGCTCGCTATTGTTAATCCGAAAATAGTTGCAGGAATACTTATTACACCTACAAAAATTAATATTATACCTAATACCTTTAGTAGAAATTTAAATATTCTTCCCAAAATAGTTATCAGCATCTCTACAATCTGACTTATTGCGCTCTGAGCTTTTTTGCCAGCTTTAGCATAATCGGCATTTTTTGCATGTTCACCCATTTTGGTAAACGAGTCTTTTATACCATCAAATTCTTCCTTAATTTTCTTTTCAATATTCTCAATATTTACTGGTTCACCTCTCATCTCTAGTTTCTCAGCAGTAGTTTTTGCTTCTGGAATTATTATCCACAGAATTAGATAAAATATAAAACCAAAACCATATCCAAAGAAAAGAACTATCCACAGTAATCTTATCCAAACTGTATCAACACTAACATAAGATCCAATACCACTAGAAACACCTCCCAATATTTTATCGTCAGGATCTCTAAAGAATTTTTTTCTTTTGGTTTGATAATACTCAGACTCACTAGAATTATCATCTTCATGAAGATCATAATCCTCTGGTTGTCCAAGTGTTTCAATTACATTTTCAACATCTTTTATCTCAATTACCTGTCTTTCTTCACCCATCTTTTCGGTGAATAACTCAGCAACTCTCGATTCTATATCAGCGATTATTTCGTCGCCTCCTTCAGTATTCTTAAACTTAGAACGGATAGATGTCAAATAGTTGTTGAGTATGTTGTAAGCATCTTCGTTTATGTTGAAAACTATCCCCGATAGGTTAATGTTAATAGTCTTAATCATTTTGGTCTTGTTTTACATTTGTTTGTGATAATTCTTCTTTGATACTCGTGATTGCTTCAGTAGTTGTAATTTTACTTACTGCATTCACTAGGTTTCCCCATGTCACGTTCAATTCTTGTAAAAAGCTTTTACCAGAATCTGTGATTACATAATATTTACGTGGCGGCCCTGACTTTGATTCTTCCCAACGGTAAGTTAACAATTCTGCATTCTTTAGTCTTGTAAGAAGAGGGTAGAGTGTACCTTCAACAACAATTAGTTCTGCCTCTTTCAACGACGAAATGATATCTGATGAGTACATGTCTTTATCTTGAGTAAGCGATAATATGCAAAACTCGAGTACTCCTTTTCTCATTTGTGCTTTAGCGTTTTCTATCTTCATTTTCGAATATTGTTTGATGTTAGTAATTTGTTATTTGAAGTTGATCAAACTTATTTAACAAAAACGAAACATTATTTATATAGAACTATACTATAACTAGTAAAGTGTTATGCAAATATAAATGTAAAAAATGGTACTATGCAAAACAAAGTAGTTAAAATTTTATTAAAAGATAGAAATGGTGATTTAGTGATGCTGTGTTGAGTAATGCAGTGATGAGTGAAAAAGTAATAAAAAAAGTGATTCAGTAATTTAGTGTTGTAGTGAAGTATTTAGAACAAGTAAATTTTTGGAGTATAGTAATTACGGGTCAATGTCATATATAGTGGGTAATTAAAATTTTATGGTCGTCATTCTGAACGAAGCTTGCGTAGTTGAAGAATCTATATATAACAAGCTAACATAAAACAAAAGTATTGTAATAGACTACATTCGGCTACGCTCAGTACAGGCTTTTCGACTTCGCTTTGGCTCTGGTTCGGCTCTGGTTCGGCTCTGGTTCGGCTCTGGTTCGGCTCCGCTCACCAACCACGCTCACCAACCACGCTCACCAACCACGCTCACCAACCAACGCTCACCAACGACGCTCACCAACCACGCTCACCAACCACGCTAATCAACCACGCTCACCATGACGACTTTTCTTTGCGTTCTCTTTGCGAAAAGCTTTGTGTACTTTGCGTGAAATAGAGTGTGCTTTCCACGCAAAGTACACAAAGAGAAAAAATGCAAAGTTCGCAAAGTATCACTCGTTATTAGCTCATTGGAGTTTTTCGAGAAAAAACTTAGGACTCAATGTGACGCTATGCTTATTTGGTAAATTTTATAAGATTGAAAATATCTCATTTTCTACTACCCACTACAAACAACATAGATCCGTAATTACTTACTGCATCACAGTTTCACTGATTACCGTCTTACTGTTCACTGTTCACTAAATAACCCTTATTGAAAATATGTTCATTAATAATTTTGTGATTTCAGCTTTTGTTATAAATTGTACTCCTAATCAAAAATGTTAATTCAGAACAAATCAATCAGCATGAGAGAGAGATTAAAATTCCGTTTTTTTTTATTGTATAAATTACCAATAGCATTTTTAGCAGGGTTACGTTTAGTTAGAATCGACGATAGTAAAGCAGAAATACGTGTAAAACATAAATGGATAAATCAGAATCCGTTTAGGTCTATGTATTTTGCTGTACAAGCAATGGCTGCAGAAATATCTACTGGTTTAATGGTGTTCAGAAGAATTGATAAAAGCGGAAAGAGTATTTCTATGCTTGTAACCAATCAAGAAGCTATTTTTACAAAGAAAGCTACAGGATGGAATTATTTTAGATGTGAAGATGGTAATTTGATTTCTGATGCTATTGATAGGGCAGTAGAAACAAAAGAGGGTCAAACAGTTTGGGTAACATCAAAAGCGCAAGATTCAGAAGGTGATCAGGTTTCTGTATTCAGATTTCAATGGAGTATTAAGGAGAGGACAAAGTAGTTTTTTATAGTTTAAAGCTCGTAGTTTATAGCTCAAAGACAAAAGTAGAAGTAAAAAGATGTCTAATAAAAAACTAATAATTGAAACCCAAAACTCGTAATACGTCTACTATTTCAACAATCCCTCTAATTTAGACATAGGTATATTTATTTCAATTGGACCTTGTGAGTAAGGTGCAATTTCGTATTGATTGTAATGGAATTTTAGTCCTTCCGATAAAATTATAAAGTTGTTGTTTAGAGAGAATATATCGTCTAAAAACCAGAATCCTTGAGTATTTAATGATTTGCTAGGGTCCAAATCATTTTCTTCTATGAAAGATTCTCTAGCAATTAATCTAAGTTTATCAACATCAGAAACAAAATCTTCAAGTTTTAGTTTATCTCCAGTTTTTGGATTGTAATTTGTGTAGGTAATAGTTCTAAAACCATGTGCTCCACCAGTATAACCTTCCATGTAGAATGATAAGGATAAAACCTTTTCTGAATTATTTATGACTTTATACTGCATTGATATATTCCATTTATTATTCTCAGCATCCGGAAAATCTTTAACATAATCAGAAAATTCATTGATAAATTTTTTGGAAGTTTCGACAACATTTTTAACATTGTAAAAACTAGAAATAGATTTAATTATTTCTAGGTTTAGCTTTTCATCAATAGATTTATTGTTATCCGAGAATATAGGATATTCAATATCTATCTCACCACAAGCACCATTACCATCGCAAGCCCCAAATTTTTCTTCAACAGTATTAATTTTTACACTAAGAAAATATTCTATTTCTTGTTTATCGTTTTTGCAACTAGTAACTATTAGTAGAGATATAATAGTTAAGAGTGTTGCTGAAATACTTTTCATATCGAAGTAATTATTTTATTTTCAAATCTATATACACAGGAAGATGATCAGAAAAACCACCGTTGTATTTAAAACCTACAAATGTTCTAAAGGGTTTATTGCCAAGGTATTTTAAATCTTCTTCGAATAAAAACGGTTCTTTAAAAGCATTAGTATATCCATTTACGTAGATTTTATTGTCCTTCTGTAATAGGCTATTAGAAATAAAAATGTGATCTAGTTTATTCCATTGACCTTGAAATTTATGAGTACCATGATCACATTTAAGTAGGTTTAGCCATTTGTTATTATCTAAGTTTATGATGCTTCTATTTATAGGTGTATCATTGAAATCGCCCATTATTACAATGTTAGGATCTTTAAATACCCTGTTTATCGAGTCTGTAATTGACATTAATTGTTTAACAGCATTCAATCGTTTTGGCTCAGATTTCTTGTAACCTCCATAGCGAGAAGGAAAGTGAATTACAAAAACATGAAGAGTATCTCCTCCTGTAATTAGACCTTTTGTATAAACAATTTCTCTACTGTGCATTATTTCACCATTATCATATAATAATGGGTAGAACTTATGATTTATTGGAAAGAATTTATCTTTACGGTAGAGTAGCGTTACGTCAATTCCTCTATGATCAGGAGAATCTCGGTGTATTATTCCGTATTTACTATTTCTCAAAGGGTCGGAATAAATTAAATGTTTTAAAACTGTGTCATTTTCAATTTCCGCTAGGCCAATAAGAGAAGGGGCTTCCCATCCACCAAGTATTTTAAGTGTTTTGGAGGTTTTTTTTATTTTTTGCCAGTATTTATAATTGCTCCAATGTCTGGTACCTTCGGGAGTAAACTCATCGTCGTTAATTTGTGTGTTGTCGTGTGTGTCAAATAGATTTTCAACATTGTAAAATGCTACTCTAAAGTCAGTTTGTGCTTGTAGAAATAATGAGGAAAAAATAAAAAAAATAAAAATTAGTTTGTTCATCGGCTTAATTAAAATGAAAGTTAAAGATAAAAAAATAGCCCGATGTAAACTACATCAGGCCATTTAATATATTAACTAATTATTTATGAAAACTATTTTACCATTCTCTAATGTAACTATAATTTTGTTGTCAGAAGTAATATTCCCTTTTAAAATTTCTTTTGACAAAAAATTCAATATATCTTTTTGAATAACTCTCTTAATTGGTCTTGCACCAAATTGTGGGTCGAAACCTCTAGACGATAGCCATTCAATAGCATCATCATTAAAATGGATATTGATATTTTTAGTACTCAACATTTTTTGTAACTCATTAAGTTGAAGCTTTACAATTCTGTTCACTTCGTTTTTACTTAAAGGTGTAAACATAATTGTTTCGTCAATTCTGTTTAGAAACTCAGGTCTAATTGTTTTCTTTAACAGAGCAAAAACCTCTTGTTTAGATTCTTCAATCAATACATCTCTATTTTCATCAGTTAGGTTCTCAAATTTCTCCTGAATAATATGTGAACCTGTGTTTGATGTCATAATAATGATTGTGTTCTTGAAATTAGCTACACGACCTTTATTATCCGTTAAATGTCCATCGTCTAATACTTGCAATAAAATATTGAAAGTATCGGGATGTGCTTTTTCAATCTCATCCAACAAAATTACAGAGTAAGGTTTTCTGCGTACAGCCTCAGTTAATTGCCCACCTTCTTCGTAGCCAACATATCCTGGAGGAGCTCCAATTAACCTACTCACTGAGTGTCTTTCTTGGTATTCGCTCATATCAATACGTGTCATAGATCCTTCGTCATCGAACAAAAATTCGGCTAATGCTTTTGCAAGTTCTGTTTTACCTACACCTGTTGTCCCTAAGAAAAGGAAAGAACCTACTGGTTTTTTCTCGTCTTGTAATCCTGCTCTCGAACGACGTACAGCATCAGCTATTGCCTCAATTGCTTCTTCTTGTCCAACCACACGTTTGTGTAATTCTTCCTCCAAATGCAAAAGTTTTTCTCTTTCGGCTTGAAGCATTTTCTTAATAGGAATACCTGTCCATTTAGAAATTACCTCTGCAATATCTTCGGATGTTACTTCTTCTTTAATTAAAGTTTTGGTAGTCTGTTTTTCTTTAAGCTCTACTTTAAGTTTTCCTAATTTTTCTTCCTCAACTTTAATCTTACCATATCTAATTTCGGCAACTAGTCCAAAATCACCAGCACGCTCGGCTCTTTCAGCTTCACCTTTAAAGTTCTCAATATTCTCTTTAGCATCTTGTATACCTTCAACAATATCTTTTTCTCCCTGCCATTTAGCCTGAATTTCATTTCTTTTTTCATTCTGATTAGCAAGTTCTTCCTTTAAAGCTTTCAGTTTTGTTTTATCTTTCTCACGTTTAATTGCTTCAATTTCAATTTCTAACTGCACTATTTTTCTATCGAGAATATCTAATTCTTCAGGTTTAGAATTAATTTCCATTCTCAATTTTGCAGATGCCTCATCAATCAAATCAATTGCTTTATCTGGTAAGAATCTATCAGAAATATATCTCTGCGAAAGTTCTACAGATGCAATAATTGCCTCATCTTTAATAATTACTTTATGGTGAGTTTCGTATTTCTCTTTTATGCCACGAAGTATTGAAATTGCCGATTCTGCATCAGGTTCATCTATAACAATCTTCTGGAAACGACGTTCCAAAGCTTTGTCTTTTTCGAAGTGTTTTTGATACTCAGCAAGAGTAGTAGCACCAATTGCTCTAAGTTCGCCACGAGCTAAAGCAGGTTTTAAAATATTAGCAGCATCCATAGCTCCTTGTCCACCACCAGCACCAACTAAAGTGTGAATCTCATCGATAAACAATACTATACTTCCATTGGATGTTGTAACTTCTTTTACTACGGACTTTAACCTCTCTTCAAACTCGCCTTTGTATTTTGCCCCTGCGAGTAAAGCACCCATGTCTAGAGAATAAATAATTTTATCTTTTAGATTATCTGGTACATCTCCATTGATGATTCTATGTGCTAACCCCTCGGCAATTGCAGTTTTACCTACACCAGGTTCTCCAATTAAAATAGGATTATTTTTGGTTCTACGAGAAAGTATCTGCAATACTCTACGTATCTCATCGTCTCTACCAATTACAGGGTCTAGCTTACCTTCGGATGCAAGTACATTTAAGTTAAGTGCAAATTTATCTAAAGACTGATAAGTTTCTTCTGCAGATTGCGATGTAACTCTATTTCCTTGCCTTAGGTTTTCTATAGCTGTAATTAATTCTTTTTTGGTGACACCATTGTCTTTAAGTACTCGCCCTGCTTGGTCTTTAGAATCGAAAATTGCAAGAATTAAATGTTCCAACGAAACAAATTCATCCTTCATTTTTTTTGCAATATTCATTGCATTGTTAAGCATTTTGCTAGCCTCATTAGAAAGGCGTATCTCCGAATTTGAAACTTTTGAAAACGAATTCAACATACTCTCAATAGTCTGTTTGAATACATCTGTATTTACATTAAGTTTCTTCAACAAGAAAGGCAAAACGTTTTCGTCTACTTCTAAAATTCCTTTTAGAATGTGTAATATTTCAATTTGTGGGTGTTGAAATCCTTGTGCTATCTGCTGTGCTTTCTGAACTGCTTCCTGCGATTTTACGGTATATTCGTTAAAGTTCATATCTGTATGTTTTTATTTGGTTATACTTAGGCTACGCTCAGTAACCCAATTGTTGAGTTGTATATTTGTGTAGGTTGCTTTCAATTATTAAACCAAATATATAAACTGCTTATTTTCTGACAAAATTTCATGAACGTTTATGTATATGCGTCAATTAGTCATTGATTTGTAGTAGGTTAGTGACTTGTTGACAATTTGATAAGTTGAGATAGATGCTTTTAAAGCTCAAAGCTGAAAGTTTGTAGAGTTAAAAAGTTTTAAGTCTGTAAAATTTTATGGCTCATATCAAATCTGAAAAATTTTATTATTGTACTAATATCAGCCAACAGCTTTGTGATTTGGTGAAATAGTTTCTAACTTTGTACTCTAAATTTTATGGTTCTACTGTTATTTTAATGGTTCACTCTCATTTATATGAATATTCTAAATTAGAAAATCCGTCATGTTGAGCGTAATTTCTTTTGTGCAACAAAAAGAAATGCAGTCGAAACATCTATAGCTACAGTGATAACATAATGTGAGTTGTTTT
The DNA here is from genome assembly GCA_016744755.1 of Ichthyobacteriaceae bacterium. Taxonomy (GTDB): domain Bacteria; phylum Bacteroidota; class Bacteroidia; order Flavobacteriales; family JADGDT01; genus JADGDT01. The sequence continues at coordinate 21,977 of JADGDT010000038.1, forward strand.
GGAATAGACCTTTCGACTTCGCTTTGGCTCTAGTTCGGCTACGCTCACCAACCACGCTCAAGGTGACGATTGTTCCACTAAATTAGTGGTAGAACCAATTTTATTAAAGCTTAAAAAATGAACGTAACAGGATTGTGGAAATATAAAGAAGATTTCGAATTTGGAAAATCAGAAGGCGAAGTGAGATTGGTTCAGATGGAAGATTCTTTGTATGGTGAGTTTAATTTTACTGAAAAAGTGGAAGATGATTACGAAATTGTAGTTTACGAAAAAGTAAAAGGGAAGATAATTGAAGGTAAATCTATTTTAGAAAGTATAGAGGTGTTAGCCAAGGAAAATGATAGAGTAGTGGAAGATTACATTCCAAATAATTTTGAATTGCATTTAATTTCTGATGACAAGCTTGTTGGATCTTCTTATGATGCTGATAATGTTTGTGGAGTTTTTACTTTGGAGAGATTGTAGTTCTGTTGATACTCAATACATGGCGTCTGTACACGTTATAAAAAAAATCCCAAATATATTTGATATTTGGGATTTAGATAATTAAAAATATTGTTTGTCTAATTTGTTCTTTCCATTTGAGCCATGTAGAATCCATCGTAACCAGAATCGGCAGGAGAAACAGTATTGTCTTTCAAAAGCTTAAAGTTCTTGTGATTCTCAAGGAAATTTTCAACTTGATTTTCATTCTCCGAAGGAAGAATAGAACAAGTAACATAAACTAATTGACCACCAACTTTAACCATACGGCTATAGCTGTCTAGTATTTCTGTTTGAGTAACTTTTATTTGATCTATAAACTCGGGCTTTAGTTTCCACTTAGCATCAGGGTTTCTTTTCAAAACACCTAATCCAGAACATGGAGCATCAAGTAGAACTCTATCTGCCGACATTTGCATACGTTTAATAACTTTAGTTGAAGTTATTTCGCGAGTTTCTATATTAAAGGCACCATCTCTTTTGGCTCTACGTTTCAACTCTTTAAGTTTATTACCGTAAATATCCATTGAAATAATAAGACCTTTGTTTTGCATTTTTGAAGCAATGTGAAGTGTTTTTCCACCTGCACCAGCACATGCATCAACAACTCTCATTCCTGGTTTTACATCTAAAAAATCTGCAACTAACTGCGAAGAGGCATCTTGCATTTCGAAGAATCCATCTTGGAAAGCTTGAGTACGGAATACATTTTTGCGTTCAACTAGCTGAAGTGCTTCTGGGTAATCTTTTAGAGTAATAGACTCTATACCGTCTTTTTGTAGAAGATTTTGGAGGTTAGAAACAGTAGTCTTAAGAGTGTTAACTCGTAAAACAGCTGGAGCTTGTTTGTTTAAGGCATTTATTTCTTTATCCCAATTCTCGCCTAGTTCTTTCTGTCCTAATTCATCCATCCAATCAGGAATAGATTCTTTGAATTTTCTAGTTTGACGTAAGTCGTTGTATTTTTTCTTTATTTTTCCTTCAGGAATAACTTCGCCAATCTCATTCCATTGATCTGGTAAGTAGTAACCGTTTATTACAGCCCAAGAAACAAACATTTTCCAAACATTCTTATTTGTGTAGTGTTCCTTAATTCCTGCTATTTCGGAGTACAACCTTTTCCAACGTACTAGGTCGTATGTAGTTTCGGCAATAAATCCTCTATCTCTAGATCCCCAACGCGGGTCTTTCTTTAATGTTTGTTCTATAACTTTATCTGCGTATTGTCCTTCTCTGAAAATGTGCTCCAAAGAGTTTATAACCGCTAAAACTAAATTTCTATATAATCTTTTTTGACCGTTCTCTTCTTTCTGTTCTATTTTTTCTTCCATTTCACTAGCTTTTGCCTCTGACTTGTAGTCATTAGCCTTTTAAATTAATTTCGGCAAAAGTACTACTTTTTTGTTGAGTAGTTTAGGAGTTAGGTTGTTTAATTGATATACCCATTATTTGTAGTGTTAAGCTTAAACTTTGTAGAGTACTGTTGTGTTTTTAATTAAAAATAATTTAAGTTTGCCACCGTTATTTACTGAAAGAATAATGCCTCCATAGTTCAAGGGATAGAATAGCGGTTTCCTAAACCGTAGATCCAGGTTCGAGTCCTGGTGGAGGCACAATAAGTTTTAAACTCTTTCATAGTAGTTAATACAGAGGCTTTGTGTGTTTTTGTTTTATTTTATTTTTCGTTGCATGTTTAAGTTTTAAGCAATTTTGCACTAAGTTTCGGCAAAAATTCGCCCCCAAAATTACCCCAAACAAATAAATACATGAAAGCTAGAATTACATTAAGAACAGATAGAACTCTTGCAAACGGAAATCATGCAATTATTGTTATTGTTACTCATCAACAAAAACGTGTAAAATTTACAACTAAATATTTTGTAGCTAAAAAGCACTGGAAGAATAATAACCTTGCAACTACACACCCCGACTATGCTAGATTGAATTATAAACTATCTAATCTCCAAAATCTTATAAATTTAGCCTTATACGAAGCTTCGGTATCTAGCTGGACAATCAATCAAGTTGCAGAGTATATAAAAAATGACGGTAAAATTTCTGTAGGTTCTAATGATTTGTATGAGTTTACGAATGAGTATATGAAGAATTTAACTGAAGGTAATAGGAAAGTGTACCAGGAAACTTATAATATGCTTAAAAAGTATCAGGCAAATATTAATTTTTCTGAGATCACTACATTTTGGGTTAGGAACTACAAGGAATATTTACAATATAAATACAGAGATAGAAGAGGGAACAGTATTAAGTTAACCACCGTTAGAAAGCATTTACGAACATTGCGTAGTATATATTTGAAAGCTTTAGAACAAAGAACTAAAATAGGACCTTACGACAAAAGTAATCATCCATTTTTAGGACAAGTACCTTCAAAAATTATATCGGTAAATAAAGCATTAACTATTGATGAGTTAAAAAGTATTTTTGAATGTGATTTGTATGTAATAGGATCAAGAAGATGGAAAGCTTTACAACTTTTTAAGTTTCATTTTCTTGTTAGAGGTTTAGATACTATAGATATTGCTCGTTTAAAGAAAAATGAACTTAGCAAAGACAATAGAATATATTTAGAAACTAGATATAAGAATAGGAATAGAGAAAGTACAGCTCCGCCACTCTCTATAAAATTATTTCCGCAAGCATTAGAAATATGGAACTATTTTTTGAACGACAAAAAAAATGACTCAAAATATACTTTCGACCTTATGTTGAATTTTAGTGCTAGAAGAAATAATTATTTAATTGAATTGCGAAAAATAAAAAAGGATCTTAATATTGAAAGTGCATTTTCTTTTAAAGTAACTAGGTACACTTTTGCTACAATAGGATCAAGTAAAGGTATGTCTAGTAAAGAAATTGGTCAGTTGCTCGGACATGCACAAGGATCTAATGTTACTGATGGATATATACAAGATTTATCTAATAGTGAAATAGATAAATTTCATGAATTAATTATTTCTACTGTAGTGTAATTTTTATTTATAAAAAAAGACTTGCAGAAATTAATCTACAAGCCTTTTGTAACTACCCAAATTTACCATGAAAAAGCAATACTATGATATTGCTTAGAGAGTGCAATATACAATTATACATTGGCAATTTGCAAGTCTAGTCCTAAAGCATTTAATAGTATTGTTAAGCTAGATACTTGTAAGTCTGTTTCTCCTTTTTCTACTCTTGATATATAACTTCTATTTTTATTAATTTTCTTGGCTATATCTTCTTGTGTAAGATGTAATTCTTTACGTCTTTCTTTAAGAATTGAGCCATAATAGTAACTCATAGCTTTTTCTTTAAACTCTAGCCTAGTTGCAGAACCTTCTTTACCGTATTTTTTGGTAAGATGTTCTTGTGCCGTCATAAATTTTTTCTTTGCCATAGTTACATTTCTTTAATCATTTCTGATAATATTTTTTCAGCTTTTTTAACTTGCTTTTTATAGTCTTTAGTAGCTTTTTTTACGAAAGAATTAAGAAAAACAACTTTTGTAGCTTCATTTAAACTAAGGTGGTCAACGGCAAATAGCATAGTTCTATGCTCGTTAGCTGTACTTACTCTTAGTTCATAAAATTTAGAGTTAGTTAATTTAGTAGCTACTCTTTTAGGAATTACTTTTACCGAAATAATTATTTCTGTTAAGTAATCAAATTTTTCTTGGGTTCTTGCATCACAATTATTATAATGCTCCCAGTATTCATCAGAATAAATAATATCTCTCATAATATATTGCAAATGTAACTAATTAGTAACTATTTTACAAATCAATTACTGCATCTTCCCAAACAAAACTATTGCCACTTGCTCCACTAGTTACAAGTGGTTCTACATCTTCAATATCATCATCTCTCATTAATGATTTATCATAGATGTTGTACTTTAGTTCTGTTAGATCCTTAGACTGGTAACGGTTCTTATTGTGATAAACAAAGTTGTTTTTAAAATCACCATCGGTTTCAGCTTTCATAATAATATCACCATCAAATTGAGCTTTAGCACCACCTCGCATTGATCCTGTTACGGTACGTTGGAAAATGGCAAATATCAATTTACTATTATATGCTTTACGTAAATCGTTATCGAAGTCTAATTTTGATACTTCAAAAATTTTATTCCAGCTATCAATAAATATAGCATCGTATTGAGGAATAAGCTCGTCTAATACTTGTTTCTCTTTACCTCGTGGTAATTCACCAATAATATCAACATTGTTTTGTATTTCAATATCTAAATACTGATCTACTTTAGATTTTACTAAATCACTTGCGGGATCTTCCTCTAAAGAAATAAATAGAACCTTGTAATTTTTTGCAAGTTCATTCATAGCTTGGTAAAAGAAACGTGTTTTACCACTTCCTGCTGGTGCA
>JADGDT010000172.1 GCA_016744755.1 Ichthyobacteriaceae bacterium
TTCAGCTTTAAGTATTGATACATTTTGATAGAACGAGTTGTAAATTTTCACCAAATCATAACTGAAATTAGCTATCAATGCAGGAGAGTGATTTTTTGCGGCAAGTTGAATCATGTTAGGGAAATTCATCAAATGCTTTATCAATTCTTTTTCCTTTTCGTGAAGTTTCAAATTAGAATAATCAGCTTTTGTTACTTCGCCAGCATTTCTTAAAATAGATTTAATACGTGCGTGAGTATATTGAATAAAAGGACCAGTGTTGCCATTAAAATCAATTGATTCCTTTGGATCGAAAAGCATTCTTTTTTTAGGATCTACTTTCAGCATAAAATACTTTAAAGCTCCCATTCCAATAATGTTGTATAAACCTTCTTTCTCTTCATTGTTGTAATCTTCAAGTTTACCAAGTTCTTGAGAAATTGAACGAGCAGTATCTGTCATTTCGAGCATTAAATCATCGGCATCAACAACAGTTCCTTCTCTCGATTTCATTTTTCCAGAAGGTAAATCCACCATTCCGTAACTAAGGTGATAAAGGTTCTTAGCCCAATCGTAACCCAGTTTGTCAAGAATTAAAAATAGTACCTTGAAGTGATAATCTTGTTCGTTCCCAACGGTATAAATCATCTCTTCGGAGCCAAATTCATTGAAACGCTCAATGGCAGTTCCAATATCCTGAGTCATGTAAACAGCTGTTCCATCAGAACGGAGAACTATTTTTTCGTCCAACCCTTCGGCAGTCAAATCGCACCAAACAGACCCGTCTTCTTTTTTGAAGAAAACACCTTTTTTTATTCCCTCAGCTACAACTTCTTTCCCTAGCAAATAAGTTTCTGATTCGTAATAATTTTTATCGAAATTAACACCCAAAGTTTTATACGTTTCGTTGAACCCTGCATAAACCCATTCGTTCATTGTTTCCCACAACTTCAACACTTCAGGGTCTTTAGCTTCCCAATCTCTTAGCATCTGTTGGGCTTCTTTAATTAAAGTAGCTTCCTTCTCTGCTAATTTCTGATCCATTCCACCCTCAACCAATTCAGCAATTTGTTTTTTGTATTCTTGGTCGAATTTTACGTAGTAATTACCAACAAGTTTATCGCCTTTTAAACCTGTAGATTTAGGCGTTTCTCCATTTCCAAATCTCTGCCATGCTAGCATAGATTTACAAATATGAATACCTCTATCGTTAATTATTTGTGTTTTATAAACTTTACGACCACTAGCTTTAAGTATCTCGGCAACAGAATAACCCAATAAATTATTACGGATATGACCTAAGTGAAGAGGTTTGTTGGTATTAGGCGAAGAATACTCTACCATTGATGAAGTAGAGTTTTCTGTAATTTTAACAAAACCAAAGTTTGCATCACTAGCATTGTTTTCGATAAATGTGATGTATGGTTTTTCTGAAATAACAAGATTCAAAAATCCTTTTACCACATTAAAATTATCAACTTCGGCATAGTTAGCTTTAAGATATTCTCCAATTTCTTCAGCAGTTTGCTCAGGACCTTTGCGAGAAGATCGCAAATAAGGAAAGACTACTATTGTAATGTCTCCATCGAAATCTTTTCTGGTAGGCTGGAAATCAATAGCTTCTACTTCCAAGTTATAAAGCGACTTTAACGCTTCTTTAGCCCCAATACTAATGTTTTGTTGAATATCCATATATTATTTTTTGAAGGTGCAAAAGTAGTTTTTTTTTGTGATATACTGAAATTGTAAATAGAAATGGTAGAGCAAAAATATTTGACTTCTTCTATTTGTTCTAATACCACGATAAATAATAAAACGGATGTTTTTTCTAAATCGATTGCACTTTTTTTCAGGAAAAAATTAATCAAAAATCTTTGCATGTGTTCAAGTTGCTTTACTCGAACATTCTATTATTTTTGCATGACAACAATTTGATTTAAAACAAATGGCAAATATTAAAACTTGGATAAGTACATTACGTTTAAAAACTTTACCTCTTTCTGTTTCAGGAATAATTATGGGTTCTTTTATTGCTCTAAGCGAAGGGTTCTTTGATGTTAAGATTTTCGTACTAGCATTTCTAACAACTCTTTTTTTACAGATACTTTCGAACGTTGCAAACGATTATGGCGATGGAGTAAAAGGAACAGACAAAGGAAGATTAGGAAATAGGAGAGCAGTAGGCAGTGGCGATGTTACGCCATCTCAAATGTTGAAAGTGGTTATAGCTTTTGCAGTTTTGTCTTTGGTTAGTGGCGTAGCTTTACTCTGGGTTTCTTTTGGGAAGGAGTATTTTGTTTATTCAATATTATTTTTTGTACTAGGAGTTTCTGCTATTGCTGCAGCTATGCGTTATACTATGGGAGTTAATCCATATGGTTATGCTGGTTTTGGCGATTTATTTGTGTTTATTTTCTTCGGAATAGTTTCGGTAGTGGGAACTTATTTCTTGTACACTAAAACCTTTGAAATAGAAGTTCTACTTCCTGCTACTTCTATTGGCTTGTTAAGTGTTGGAGTTTTGAACTTGAATAATTTACGTGATTACGGAACAGATTTACGATCGGGTAAGAAAACCTTAGTAGTAAAATTGGGAGTTGGCAATTCAAAGTTATACCATGAATTCCTAACTATGTTTGCAATAATATCAGCTGTAATTTATAGCTCTTTTAATTACAATGGGCTAATTCAATCTATTTTTCTACTGATAATAATTCCACTTGTAATGCATGTAAAAAGAGTAGTGAATAACGAGAAGCCAGAGGGGTTAGAACCGGAATTAAAGAAGTTAGCATTAATGACCTTAGGTTTTTCCATACTTTTTGGATTAGGATTGTATTTGGCAACCTTTGAGTTCTTTCAGTTTTATTAAAACTTTAACCACAAAGATCACGAAGTTTTTCACTAAGAAACACAAAGGAATAAGTTGATGTTTAATAGATAAAAAAATGCGATGAAAATAAATATACCTTCATCGCATTTTTTAATTTTGCTAACAGCTAACAGCTAACAGCTAACAGCTAACAGCTAACAGCTAACAGCTAACAGCTAACAGCTAACAGTTTAATTTAATACTGTTCCTTATCGTTAGGGAAATTAGACGATTTCACATCGTCGACATATTGTCCTATAGCTCCTGTGATATCTTCGAAAAGGTTAAGGTAACGTCTCAGGAAGCGAGGATTAAACTCGTAAGTCATACCTAGCATGTCGTGAAGTACTAAAACCTGACCATCAACACCGCCACCTGCTCCTATACCTATTACGGGAATAGACATACTTTTGGCTACCTTCTCGGCTAGTTTAGCAGGAACTTTTTCAATAACAATAGCAAAGCATCCTGCTGCCTCCAATGCTTTAGCATCAGACAAAAGCTTCTCGGCCTCCTCTTCTTCTTTGGCTCTTACGGTAAAAGTACCAAACTTGTATATAGATTGTGGAGTTAATCCAAGGTGTCCCATTACTGGTATACCTGCCGAAATAATCCTTTTTATAGATTCAATAATTTCCTCTCCACCTTCTAGCTTTACAGAATGTCCACCTGACTCTTTCATTATTCTAATTGCAGAACTAAGTGCTTCTTTAGAGTTTCCTTGGTATGTGCCAAATGGTAAGTCTACAACAACTAAAGCTCTATCAATCGCTCTCACTACCGACGAAGCGTGGTAGATCATTTCGTTAAGAGTTATAGGTAAAGTAGTTTGATGACCAGCCATAACATTTGAAGCCGAATCGCCAACTAATATTACGTCTATTCCAGCTTTGTCAACCATTTTGGCAAGAGTAAAATCATATGCAGTAAGCATAGATATCTTCTCGCCTCTCATTTTCATTTCCTGAACAGACTTAGTCGTAATTTTTTTAAATTCTTTTTGTGCTACAGACATTTCAATATATGTATTTATTAGAATGATTGCGAAATTACAAAATAAAAGTAATATTGATGGTGGAAAATAGCTAAAGTCCAAATACATGATCTCAACTCTAGAAAATGAGTTTACATAAAATCTAGTAATATGTGTAGTTGAATATAATTCTAGTTTTTAAGGACATACAAATTCTATAATGCATTTATTATCCGCTTTTACCATTCTTTCAATTTAGTTGTTGGAAATATTTTTTTTGACTGTGATCTATTGATTCCACAGCATTGCCTGAAATTAATTTAGTGTAATTTAATTGTCGCTTAATCTTATGAATTATTCTAACTTGGTTCTCTTTTAAAAGGAAAGTATAAATATTAAAGAATCCTGTATATTGAGCTTAATAAAACACATAATAATACTCCTTTTATTGATTCCCAATTTTTTATTATCCCAGGAGTGGACTAGTATAAAGTTGTATAAAAAGGAAACTGGAAATGAGAATTTACTCGAAGGCAATTGGCTTAAGAAGGATAGAAAACGTAATACTGATATTTGGAAACGGGCAAATATTTACAATTTAAATTTAGAAAATGGGAATGAAAATTATAAAACTATAAACGAAATTAGAGATTTTTATGATTGGTTTGATTCAGAAATTATTAAGAAGGGAAACGAAATAAAATGGATAGGAGTAGCTCTAATTGTTGCTGGTCAACTTTCTAAATTAGACAATGATTTTCTTAGAGTGATATTTGTAAGGAACAAAGAAGCGGTTAGGTTTGCTAATGAAGGATCAAAGAAAGTATTTGAATTTGCATTTCCTCAGATGGATGAAATCTATTTTTCTAATATTCCATTGAAAGGGGATATGGCATTAGAATGGGACAAAAACTTCGGAATGAAAGAGCAATGTGTAATATTGGAACCACTTTACAATAATTTATCAGAAAAAGCTTTAAGAAAATTAGATAGAATGGCTAGAGGTAAGGGTATTTATAATTTAGGAGTAAATAAAAAACTGAAATTTGATGGTGATATAAATGATTGTATGTCGAGATACGAGCACGGATTAAATAAAATTCTTCCATACTACAAAAAGAAAACTAAAATATAGAAGATAGCATAATGACGCTTTAGTTAATTTATGCTTATATCAACAAAGTATTTTAGTTTAAAAAAAGCTATTTAGAAATTTATTTCTAAATAGCTTTTTTTGATTTTAGATTCCAAACTATTAAGTCTTAAGTTGTCTTTTATAGAGTTTATAGCTATT
>JADGDT010000173.1:0-1334 GCA_016744755.1 Ichthyobacteriaceae bacterium
AGTTAATAGTAATCAGTAACTAGAAAAAAAATTGAAAAACAATACAAATAAGCATTTTTGGGAATCACCGTGGGGTTATAACGAGAGTTTCCTTATAGGTTTTAGTCTGATTTTTATCGGATTTATGCTCGAGATTTTTGGAGGAAAAAATGTTGAAGTAGAATTGATATACCCAAATAATATTTTCTTCGGAATAGTTTATTCTCTAGTTTTATTGTTTAGTTATATTTTTTTTAAGCAATTAAACCTTATAAAATGGTTGCTTGGTGTACCTGCAGCAATTAGTTCATTTGTGCTTATCATTATTTTGGTAATGGTAATGGGAATCATCCCACAAGATCCAAATTACGGAGGCAAAATAATTAATAATCTCGGATTAAATAAAATAACTACTCATTGGGCTTTCTTTTTTATAATTTTCTATTTTCTTACTGCTTTAGGATTTGTTACAGTAAAAAGAATTCATCAATTATTCTCTAAAACAGCACCATTAAATATTAGAAATGTAGGTTTTGTTTTAAATCATTTTGGATTGTGGTTTGTAGTTTTAACAGCTTTATTGGGAGCAAATGACATTCAGCATCTGAAAATAAAATTAGATAAAGGGACACCCTACAATGTTGCAACAACAAGTAAAGGAGAAGATGTCATTTTAGATTTTTTTATTCAATTAAATAAATTTACTGTAAAAGAATTTCCATCTAAACTTGCCATTATAGACAATGTATCGGGAGAGGTATTACATAATAATGGTAAAAATTTATTCGAAATTTCAGATTCACTTTCATATACATTCAAAAATTATAAAATTGAAGTCTCAGATTATATAGAAAATTCAGCACCTTTTGGAAAAAAATACGTACAAATACTTCAGATGGGAGCTTTGCCATCAGCAAAAATAAGAATAACAAATACTGATACTAACGTTGTTAAAGAAGATTGGGTATGTTCTGGAAATTTCATGTATCAGTATCAATCTCTTAAATTTAGCGACGATTATTCTATTTTAATGACCATGCCAGAAGTAAAGCATTTTCAGTCTAAAATTAGTTTGTACTCAAAAGAAACAACAGAATCTAGTATAGATATTGAAGTAAATAAGCCTTATGATTTTGGAGGGTACAAAATATATCAACTTGGCTACGACGAGAAAAAAGGGAAATGGGCTGAGTATTCAATTTTGGAATTGGTAAAAGATCCGTGGCTAAATATTGTATATTTTGGTTTATACTTGCTTATTGCAGGTACAGTAATTTTGTTGTTAACGGGGAAGTCAGTAAAGCAGTAAAGCAGTGAAACAGTAATTCAGTAAAGCAGTGAAACAGTAAAGCAGT
>JADGDT010000173.1:1434-3855 GCA_016744755.1 Ichthyobacteriaceae bacterium
ATTACTCATCACAGCATTACTCATTACTGCATTACTCATTACGGCATTACTGTATTACTCATTACTAATAACTAAGAGAAAAAATGATTTGGATTAATTTTGACATATATTTTACAGTGGCAATTCTATTTTGGGCAGTTGCTATTGCTTTTCTTTGGATTCCAATTTTATCAAGATGGATTTATTCTCAAAGTATTGCTATATTATTTAGTTTACTTGGTGCATTGGTGGTTGTACTTTTTACAGTATTGCTTTGGAAAGAATTAGATAGGCCACCTATGAGAACTTTGGGAGAAACTCGTTTATGGTATTCGCTATTTTTACCATTTATAGGTATTGTTACTTTTTTAAAATGGAGATATAAATGGTTTTTGAGTTATGCTATTATTATGGCAGGAGTATTTCTTACCATCAATTTATTGAACCCCGAAACGTATTCCAAAACATTAATGCCAGCATTGCAAAGTCCATGGTTTGTACCACACGTAGTAGTTTATATTTTTGCTTATGCAACACTGGCAGCCTCGTCTATTGTGGCGGTAAAAGGTTTGTTTATTAAAGTAAGAAGTAACGAAACATTAGAACTAGCAGATAATCTTGTTTACATTGGATTTTCGTTCTTGAGTTTTGGGTTAATATTTGGAGCTCTTTGGGCAAAAGAAGCTTGGGGACATTACTGGACTTGGGATCCAAAAGAAACATGGGCTTTCCTTACTTGGGCAGGATATTTAATTTACATCCATTTTAGAATATCTAATGTAAGAGAATACAAAAAACCTCTTTGGATATTGAGTATGGCTTTCGTAATTCTATTGATTTGTTGGTTTGGAGTAAACTATCTACCTACTACAAATTACAGTGTTCATACTTATACAAAGTATTAGTTTTAAGATAAAAGCTCAAATGGCTGAGTTCTAATAATCATTTCAATTTTATACTTCTAGTTTTTTGCACTGTCTGCCAACAAGGCAGGCCTAACCCTAAAAGGAATCAAAAAATATAAAATTGAGATTTAGCCTTTTCAATGATTATTCCTTTAGGGAAAGGGTATAAAATTATTGAAAAAGTGGTGATTATTAGGACTTAGTTGCTCAAAGCTGAAAGTAATAAGCTCACAGTTTGAATGGCTGTAGTTACATAAAACTAATTATCTAGTTACAGCAAAATCTTCTTTTACTTTTTTGTAAAGTATCCATATACCAAATAAAACACTTATTAATAAAGTATATATAATATATCCGTCAATACTGCCTCCAACCACAACACCTCCATCGAAACCTCCACTACCTTTAGGTGCAGGTGGCTTACTTGCGGCAACTGATTGAATAGAGAACAGTATGTTTAAAAATATAGTAACAACTAAAATATTTAAGCTAATTTTTTTCATATGGAGGTTATTTATTTCAAAGATATTTTAGAAGTTGTTACACCTTCATTTGAATTAAGTTTTAAGATATAAACTCCTTTTAGAGAAGTTTGAATCTCTTTATTTGTTAAATCAGAATAATTATTTGAATAAACAAGTTGACCTGAGATAGAATATATCTTCAATTCAACGTTAGTAAGTTTTTTATTATTATTAATGTAGATAGTTCCTTGATTAGAGTAAATATCTAAATCAGATAAATAATCAACTTCGCTTAAAGCTTCTTGCTTAAAATGCAGTTTGAATCTACCTGTTTCCGATTCGTCTGTAGAATAGTTAAATGAATATGTGTTTTTTAATAAATCAGTAAACTTACCCTCTACTTTATCTTCTAAAACAATTTCACTAAAATCATTAACATTGTTAAGAGAGAAAGTAACCTCTCCTGATTCTGACATACTAAATCCTAAATCTATAGTTTCGGAGAAAGGCATTTCGCAAATTGCTAATTTCACACCATCATCAGCTACAAAATAAGTTGTTGGTGAAGTTCCAAACGATTTTAATTTATACGCATCGTACTCTACATCGTAATTTCTACTAGCTCTTTCGTTAAATCTGAATTTTATATCGTCAATTACGTTATTTGAAACTGCATTTAGCACAAAGGAATTAGTTTCAGAATTACCTTTTTTATTGAATGTACCTGCAGTGTGTGTTTTAGAAGTTTTAGGGATAGTAAATGCTTTAGACGAAAGATTATCGGCCATTACAACTCCAAATCCTTGTCCCATTGCAATAATACTTTGTGCTCCAGTTGTGCCTCCTTCGTATACTTGCCAACCATTCTTGCCATTATGTGCAATTGGATTTTCTGGATCTGCAGGAACACCGTTACCATCGTCTACATAATAGTATAAGAACTTTGTAATATTAGTGCCATTAGTACCTTCGTTATATATATTATCCCAATCTATATTCGAAGTATATGGATTTCCTACTAAATGAAACCCTATTGGGAAATCGAAGTAGGTATTACTAAGTGTGCCATCTTC
>JADGDT010000173.1:3955-5110 GCA_016744755.1 Ichthyobacteriaceae bacterium
AAAAGTTTCCTCCAACAGTAATTATTACACTCTTACCACTCCCCCCAATAAAAGTAGAACTTAAATTGGCCTTGTTAGTAAAGTTCCCAGAAATAACAATAATAGACCCATGTGTGGTAGATAGCAATCCTCCATTTTGGTTTATAAAATTACCAGTAATACTATTTACTGCTTGAAAATTGATTGTTGCATTCAACTTATTATTAACAGTACTTCCAGTTGTAGAAGAGTTACCGAATAAATTTATAGTTCCAGCATTGTTTATATATCCTGATGCAGATACACTACCATGGTTATTTAGTATAGAAGATGAGTTAAGTAAAACAAATTGTCCACTACTTGTAACAGTACTTGAACCTGCTTCAATATTATAAGATCCACTATTACCTACTGAAATATCATTTACTGAGTTTATAGTTGAATTTGATTTAACTTCAATAATACCTTCATTTGAAATATTATCATAAATAGTAGCATTTGTACTCGTGAAAGTAACAGTTTGACCATCGCTATTAATTAGTTTTGAAGCACTAAATGAAGTGGGTGTATTAATATTTATAGATCCTATAAAATTAGAAATATCTTTAGAAGTAGTTATCGTAGAGCCATTGTTTATATTTATTGTACCTGTATAAGTAGGATTCACTAAATCTCCATTATATACATCATAACTTCCAATAACAGTACCGTCAATATTTATAGTTCCCCAACGATTATAAATTAATCCATCTAAATTTAGTGTAGATGTAGAGTTTATATTTGTTATTCCAGAGGCTGCATACCTTGAACCATTTGATAAAGTAAATGTCCCCGATAAATTTCCGTCAATTTTTAGAATTCCAAAATTCCATAAGTTATTTTGTGTAAATGTTAATGTGCTACCAGTAATTATATTCATTTCTGAATCCTCTTCTATTCTGAAGTAGTTAGTTCCAGGATCAATTGTTGAAGTTCCATCAATATTAAAAATTCCAGAGTTTGATACAGAGTAAGCTGTTACTCCTACACTACCTGTTAAAGTAAGAGTACTAGTGTTTAGGTTAATTACTTGATCATATGTTGCATCATTAGCCTTATTTATTAATGCCTTTGCAGTAATGATAGAGTTGTTTAAAGAAATTGTTCCGTAGTTATTTGTTACATCTCCAGAACAAG
>JADGDT010000039.1:0-7891 GCA_016744755.1 Ichthyobacteriaceae bacterium
GATTCAAAAAAGATAATAGTTAGGGTGTTTGGTGATGTGATTGGCATTAAAGGAATGGACGTAAGTAACTCTATATCCCAATTGGATTTAGTGTAAAGTATAATTTTTAACAAAAAAAACACAAATTCAATTTAAATTGAATCTGTGTTTTTAGCTATTTTATTGTAAGAGGTATTAATCAAGAATCTTGAAATCTACCCTTCTATTATTTTTATAGTAAGATTTTGATGCTGATAAAGGTTTATCTGCACCGGCAGTTTGAGCATGTAACCTTCCTTCATCAACTCCATATACGTCAATCAAGAATTTAATTACAGAATTTGCTCTTCTCTCACCTAATTTTTTATTGTAATCAGCATTACCATTTTGATCAGCATAACCAATAACATCAACATTTACATCAGGGTTCTTATTCAATAATTTTGCAATAATAATTAGTTTATCCTCTGAACCTTTTTCTAGGGTAGCAGAATCAAAATTAAAGAATACTGAAGGTATTAATTCAGAAAGTAAGGATGCATTGCCTCCACCAACAGCAATTCCTTGCCAGTTAACTATTGCACCTTCTTTTGAGTTTGGTTCTTTATCTCTACTATCTCCAATTCCATCATTATCAGAATCTAACTCTTTACCGTATTCATCAACATTGGCCCCAAGTGGAGTAAAAGGATCAACATCTTTATAATCTGCAATTCCATCTTGGTCAGAATCTAATGCTTTACCATTACCAGCAACCATTACTCCTGCAGGAGTCTCATTGTCTAAGTCGTGAGTATCAGGCACTCCATCTCCATCGGTATCAGTATCCATATTATCTACTTTTTCTTGTAGATTATTCATGTTAGTATAAGCCTCATCCAAAGGGTTGGTCCAATCAAGATATCTATCTTTCTTACCTATTTTCCAAACTAGAGCAATATTCGTATAAAAGCTGTAATCGTTAGATCCTCCAGCTGTATTATTAGCTCTTCCATCAAAATTTGAGTCATTATAAAATGTAGCTGTTTCTCTTAACTCAATATCGAAGCTTTTAGATAATCTATATTTTAAACCTAAGCCCATAGGCACAGAATAAACTCTTGTGTATTGATCTTCCTTAGATCCATTAGTTCCCCAATCTTCGTTTTGAGTAGGGTCTGAAGTATGAGTGAAATATGCTTTATGAAGTGTTACACCTATACCAGGATAAAGGTTAAGATTCCATTTCCTATCAGATTGATCCCTTCCCGATAAAATGACATTACTTAAATTAACAACTAAATGTAAACTACCAGTAAGAAATGGAGTTTTTGTATCACCATCGAGACCTGTACCTTTTCCATAATGAAATGTATTTGGGTGAGTATTAGATGTACCCATCATAAAAGCGGCCTCTAACCCTATTGAAGAGTTAAACATTTTAGTCACTCCTAAATTAAAAGCAAGATCAAATGATTTTTCGTTAGCCCCAAAAGAATTTAAATCTCCTGTTGTATAAATATTACCTAATCCTAGAGTAATAGCCCAAGAGTTGTAATTTTTTTTATCAATAGAAGAAATATTCCCTTCTTTAGGAGTATTATTCTTTTTTACTTCTTGCTTAGTGTTTTCAGAATCGTTTTGAGCATAAGTGCTAAACGATAAAACCATAGCGAGAATAAACAAATAGCGTAATTTATTCATCATAGTGAGATTTTTCCTAATGAGTTAGTATAGCAACAAATGTATAAATATTTATTTATTTCATACTATTTTTCCTACATTTTTTCACAATGAAACAAAAGAATAATCTGCTGAGTAGCTAGTGTTTAAGATGGTTTCTTTCAATTTCTGATAATCAACTTCATTGTTTACAAAATCAATTTTACTTACATCTACTACAAGTACTTTCAATCCTTTTTGCTTTTTAACAAAATCAAGATAGCCTTTATGTATCATTTCCAGATAGTTAGCATCTATATCCTTTTCATAATCTCTTCCTCTCTTTTTAATATTCTCGAGAAGTCTATCTGTGTTTTGATACAGATAAACGAACAAATCGGGTTTAACCAAATTGCTGTACATCATCATAAATAACCTCTTATAAAGTTTAAATTCTTCCTCTTCTAAGGTTATTTCAGCAAAGATTAATGACTTAAATACGTAATAATCTGAAATAATAAAGGGAGAAAATAGCTCTGGTTGGATTGTTTCGTCACTTAATTGCTGATATCTTTCAGCCAAAAAAGACATTTCTAATGGAAATGCATATTTTTTTTGATCTTTATAAAATTTTGGTAAAAATGGATTATCAGCAAACTGTTCAAGTATCAACTTTGCTCCAAATTCTTCTGCTAACATTGTGCTTAATGATGTTTTTCCGGAACCAATATTCCCTTCTATTGCTATGAAATTGTATTGCATATTTCTAAAATACTCTTGTAACATCCTCTTCATCTTCACAGATGTTGAGTAAATCAGTTATACTTCTTTTTTCAGTAGGATGAATAAGTTCACCTGCCATTTCAGCTAAAGGAACAAGAACAAATTTTCTTTCTTTCATTCTTGGATGAGGAACAATCAATAAATCATTTTCAATAATTAAATCGTCTATCAATAATATATCTAGATCTATTGTTCTAGACTGATATCCATCTTTGTTATCTTCTCTAACTCTACCTAAATTACTTTCTATTTCTAGCAATGTAATCATAATATCATTAGGGTCTAACAAGGTGTTAACTACTATTGCTTTATTAATAAATTCGTCATTACTCTCAAAGCCCCAAGGAGAAGTTTGATAGAAGGATGAGTGCAACTCAATATTTCCTATAGCCTTTTCAATTTCAATACAAGCCTTGTCCAAATAGCTTCTTTTACCTCCTATATTAGAGCCTAATATTATGTAAACTTTTTTACCCTTCACTTTTTCTTTTTTACAGTCGCGAACAAAAGTAATTATTATTGCAATATTTGTACAGATAAGTGTTTAGATTTTATCAACTATATGTTATATTCGTTTATCGTACTAATAAATTTAGCTACTCGAATTAAAAACAATCTTTTATTTTAAATATTTATGAAACAATTTTTCAAAATTGCTTTTGCAACCGTTTTTGGTATTTTCTTATCGTGGATAATTTTTATTTTCCTCATTGTTGGAATTAGTTCTTCTATGTCTGGAGGAGAAGAAAAAGTGACTATCTCTGAAAATTCCGTATTGGAGTTAGATTTATCGGTAAGTATAAGCGATAAAATCGAAGATGATCCTTTTGCAATGTTCGATGCTTTAAATTCTGACTATAAAAAACCTCTGGATCTTTTAACAATTTTACAAAGTATAGAAAAAGCAAAAGATGATTCTAACATTAAAGGGATTGCCATAACAAGTGGGTTAATATCTACAGGTTCTGCTCAGCTAACTG
The DNA here is from genome assembly GCA_016744755.1 of Ichthyobacteriaceae bacterium. Lineage (GTDB taxonomy): Bacteria > Bacteroidota > Bacteroidia > Flavobacteriales > JADGDT01 > JADGDT01. The sequence continues at coordinate 3,384 of JADGDT010000039.1, forward strand.
AGATAAGAGAGAAATTATTAGAGTTTAAAAAATCAGGTAAATTCATAGTTTCTTATTCTGATATCTATACCCAAAAAGCTTATTGGCTTAGTACGGTAAGTGATACTATATTCATGAATCCTGTTGGAGCTTTGGAGTTCAAAGGCCTTGCAGCTGAAATTACTTTCTACAAGAATTTCCAAGATAAATACGGAATTAAATTTGATGTAATTAGACATGGAAAATTTAAAAGTGCAGTTGAGCCTTTCTTGGCTAATAAAATGAGTGATGCTAATAGATTGCAAACATCAAAATTATTAAATTCAATATGGGGTACTTACCTAAAAGACATTTCCATATCTAGAAATATTTCTGTTGAAAAACTAAATGAAATCGCTGACAGTAGAATAGCAAATCTACCTGTTGATGCAGAAGAAGTAGGACTTATTGACAGGTTGGCTTACGAAGATGAGTTTATTACTTCAATAAAAAAGGCATTAGGACAAGACAAAAATGACAAGCTTGAACTGGTAGAAATACACAAATACAAAAAAGTAAAACCCGAAAATAAGAAGGAATTTACAAGAGATAAAATTGCTGTTTTATATGCCGAAGGAGAAATAGTTTATATCGATGGTCAATCATCAAAAAGTATCAAGCCAAGAAATATGGCTAAAGCAATAACTCAAATCAGAGAAGACAAAAATATAAAAGGAGTTGTAATGAGAGTTAATTCGCCTGGAGGAAGTGCATTGTCCAGCGATTTAATTTGGAGAGAATTGGAATTACTTAAGAAAGAAAAACCTTTTGTTGTTTCATTTGGTAATGTTGCAGCATCTGGGGGTTATTACATAGCATGTGGAGCTGATAAAATTTATGCTCAAGAAAATACAATTACAGGTTCTATAGGAGTATTCGGGATGTTACCAAATGCTGAAGAAGCTGCACGCAACATGGGTATTACTAGCGAAGTAGTTTCTACCAATAAACACTCTTTCGACTTCTCGTTGATTAAAGGAGCATCTCCCGAAATAAAAGAACTCATACTAAAAGGAGTAGAAGGTATCTACAAGACTTTTGTTGACCGAGTTGCAGAAGGACGTAAAATGAAATTCGTAGATGTTGATGCCATTGGACAAGGTAGAGTTTGGGCAGGTAAAGATGCTATTGATATTGGTCTTGTAGATGAATTAGGAGGATTGCAGGATGCGATTTCTTACGTTGCAAAAACTATAGAACTAGATAATTACAGAGTAGTCTCTTATCCTGAAAAGGAAGATGAATTTGAAAAGATTATGAAGTCGTTAAGTACTGAGGCTAGACAATCGTTGTTAAAACTAGAAATAGGAGAAGAAGCATATAAGATTTATTCAAATTATAGTAGATTCAAGAGCCAAGAAGGTGCCCAAATGATAATGCCTTATTCATTATCTATAAACTAAACTTAAAATCTTAAACTAAAAAATCCCATTTGAAAATAATTTCAAATGGGATTTTTTAATCTCCACAAGATTCTAAATAGATACTGTAACACCTAATTTAGTACCATAACTTGTTCCTCCTGCTAATTCTAAGTTTAAAGCCCACATATCATTCCATCTCCATCTTCCTCCAACTTGTAGTCCTAATTCTAAATCATTAGTGCCGTAGTCTCTAAAAAAAATATTGTATCCCAAATTAGCACCACCATAAACATCCCAATCTGAAGGTAATTCCAAAAGTCTATCAAAATAATAATCTCCTCTTGCTCCTAAAGTAATCCAATCTAAATTAAAATCTGTTTGAACCAATGGGGCAATTGATATATCATTATTTATAGGAAAATCATAACTAACATAAATAGGAATACCTCCTCCGCTGTTGAATCCTAACCCAAAGTTTAATTGAGGTACTGCTTGAGCAAACAAACTATTCCCTACAATAATCATAAATGCAACTATCACTAATTTTCTCATTGTCTTTATTCCTTATACTATATTAATAATTTCGGATGCAAATATATTCTAAAAACTGGAAATATAAAAAAAATATTATTCCTGTCAGGGACTATAAATAGGGCATCTTACTAATAATAATGAGATCTTTTTTCACTTCATCCATTAAACTTCAAAACCTTATGTAAATATTATTATATTTGCACACTCTTTATTAAGATTTATTCTTAATAAAGACAGTTACTGATGTTTTAAAATATAATAATATATAAGATGAGTATTCAAAGAGGAGATGTATTAGAAGCGTTAAAGGTAGTAGCACTTCCGAATACAGGAAATAACATAGTTGAAGGCGGAGCAGTAAAAAATGTAGTAACTACTGATAATTCTATCACGGTAACTGCAATGGTTACATCGCCAGTACTACACGTAAAAAAAGCAGTTGAAGATGGAATAAAAAAGGCATTAGCCGAAAAATTTCCTAATGTTGCTGTACAAGTAACTATGTCTGTTGAAATTGCAAAACCAACAATTGCTCCAGTAGAGGAAGTTATACTTCCAAACATAAAAAACATTGTTGCTATTGCATCTGGTAAAGGTGGAGTTGGTAAATCAACAGTTACTGCAAATATTGCAGTACAAATGGCAAAAATGGGATTCAAAGTAGGTTTGGTTGATGCCGATATCTATGGCCCTTCTATGCCAATTATGTTTGATGTAGAAAAAGAAAGACCTTTAGGTAAAACAGTAAACGGAAAGCAAATGATGCTACCTGTAGAGAACTACGGAGTAAAAATGCTTTCTATCGGATTTTTCACTACTCCTGACCAAGCTGTTGCATGGCGTGGATCCATGGCAACAAAAGCTCTTAAGCAATTAATTTTTGATGCTGAATGGGGAGAATTAGATTTCTTACTTATTGATTTGCCTCCTGGAACAGGCGATATTCATTTAACTCTTGTGCAGTCTATCCCAGTTACAGCTGCTGTAATTGTATCTACACCACAAACTATTGCTTTGGCTGATGCTCGTAAAGGTGCTGGATTATTTAAGATGGATTCTATAGATGTTCCTGTTTTGGGCTTTGTCGAAAATATGGCATACTTTACTCCTGCTGAACTTCCTGATAATAAGTATTATATTTTTGGACAAGACGGAGCAAAGAATTTAGCTGCCGATATGGGACTTCCTGTTTTAGGAGAAATTCCTTTGGTACAGAGTATTCGCGAAGCTGGTGATATTGGTCGTCCTGCATCGTTGCAAGATGGTACTCCAGAGAGTGAAGCTTTCTATAAATTAACTCAGAATATTGTAGAGGAAACGATTGCTCGTAACAACAATTTACCTCCTACAACTAAGGTAGAAATGAGTAACACAGCAGGTTGTACTGCCCACTAATTGTAGCTTATGGATACTAAAGAAGTAGAAGAAAAAGTATTAATTGCACTAGAAGAAATTCGTCCATTTTTACAAAGGGATGGAGGAGATGTTTCATTAGTTTCTATCGATGACAATAATGAGCATGTAAAAGTTCGTCTCGAAGGTACATGCGCAGGTTGTAGCATTAATGCAATCACTTTAAAGATGGGTATAGAAAATACTATTAAGAAATATGCTCCTACTGTAAAATCAGTTGAGGACGTAGGCTTAGAGGAAGAGGAATAATAAATGGGATTCTAAAATATAACAAAGGCTATTTCAATTACGAAATAGCCTTTGTTGCTTTATATTAAATAATTTTATTTATAAATATGTACCCCAAATGGATTTTTTATATGCTCTCTGAGCATATTAGCCTCAATTTCTCTTGCATCTAAAGCTCCTTTAAGAGCATCGCCAATAGATATTAACCCCACAATAGTTTCTCCTTCAAGAATAGGGATGTGGCGTATTTTTCTATTAATCATTGTATTCATAATAGAAGTAGCGCTATCTTCCATTTTCCCAACAATCAGTTTTTCTGATGAAGTCATTCTTTCTTTTACAGCAACTTTTGTGTCAACCATAAGTTCTTTTGATGTGTAGCACTTGTAAAGAATATCTCTTTCGGTAATAATACCAACTAGTTGCTCATCGTTATTTACAACAAGTAAAGAACCGATCTTATAATCGTCCATCTTTTTTACAGCATTAAAAATAGCTTCATTTTCGTTGATTGTGAAAACTGCTTTTCCTTTTTGTTCTAGAATTTCTGACACTAATGTTTTCATATTTTTAGTAGTTTAGTTTCTAATATATTTAATACAATATATAAAAGAAATATGTTTTAGAATATGTTTTAGAATAGGAAATATATAGTTTTTAGAATGTATTTATTTTTGATAGAAGTATTTAAAAGGTTCTACGCTTATTTGTGTGGATTTTTCTAATTTAGAAAAAACGTCATATTGAACGAAATTCACTTAATGCAATTAAGAGAATGTAGCTGAAATATCTATAGCAACAGTGATAATATAATTTAAGCTATTTTGGAATAGATCTTTCGACTTGGCTTAGATGACGACCTTTTTTTTGCCCGCAGATTTTGCAGATGTACGCTGATAAAATCTGCGTGGATTGGCGGAATCAGCGGGAAAAATTTGTCTTCCGCTCATT
>JADGDT010000039.1:7991-26539 GCA_016744755.1 Ichthyobacteriaceae bacterium
ATGACGACCTTTTTTTTGCCCGCAGATTTTGCAGATGTACGCTGATAAAATCTGCGTGGATTGGCGGAATCAGCGGGAAAAATTTGTCTTCCGCTCATTGGAGTTTTTCGTTAAAAACTTAGGCCTACCTATGACGACTTTGTATTTATCTCGCAAAGTGGTAGAGTCATAAAGCTAATTTTCTTAGCATCTTGGCGACTTTGCGAGGTTCAAATTGTCGTTAGCTCATTGGAGTTTTTTGAGAAAAAAACTTAGGCCTCAAGGTGACGATTGTTCCACTAAAATAGCGGTAGAACCTTTAAACTAATTTACAATCAACTTTCCAGTCATAATTACTCCTTCTGAGGCGTATTGGACTATATACATTCCACTAGGCACATTATCTAATTGCAATTCAATTACAGAGCTATTTTTAGAGGATTTAGATATTGGTATTTCAAGAACATTTCCATCAAAAGAAATTAAGTGAATCTGATAATCAACATCACGAAAAGTATGAGCACTAATAAAGACACTTCTTGATTTTGATGCTGGATTTGGATAAATATTTAAGCTGTTTTTATCCGTTGGAAATATATCTAAATCAAGTGTTTCTAGTTCAAGATAATCTGCAATTCCACTTAATAATGCAAATGCTGTAACATCGTAACTTCCTGCACTTGAACAGTTCATGTCTTCGTAGGTTAAAGCCATTACTTGATCTGAATAATTCCTCCAAAACCAACTTTCAGGATATCTTGTTGGCGTACCCTTACTCCAACTAACATAATAATTCCAATCTTCAATTCCGCCTTCAAAATAATTTTGAATAGATGCTATAAATGATTTTTCTTGTTGAGTAAAACTATAACTAGTTCCATTTTGATGATGATAAACAAAATACCTTTTACAGGCATAAGCCGAATGCATATTCAACATTACATCAATAGGAAGGTCTGAATTCATTAAATCTCCAAAAAATGATTTTAGAGCAACAACTTCTGCCTCTGGGTTACTACTCCCCCAGTTACTCTCAATATCTACATCATTAGAGTTTTCGCGAGGTTTGTTCATCTCTACACCATCGGGGTTAATCATTGGGATTATAGAAAATTCAACTTTGTTTAGCAACCTATTTGCAAGTGTAGTTTCAGATAATAAAATATTTATCATTTCATCGGTTACATACCAAGCTTGTACTTCGTTTGGATGAGTTCTGGCATGTATGCTAACACGAAATTCGGCAATTTTACTCTCGTCTTTAATATTAAGCACATACAGTTTTCTATCTAAAACAGAGTAGCCAATAAAATCTATATCTACATTATCATTTTGCCCCCAAACTCCAAGGTCAGTCTCCAAATTGGAATATCCATATCCCCAATTATCTGTACTGTACATTTTTTTTTCTGTAGCTCATTTACTAACTCTAGACCACATTTATCGTTGTCTAAATTTTGAGATTGAGTAGTAATATTTAAGCCAAATAATATGGTTAAAATTAAAGTTGAGTATTTGTATTTCACGATGTAAAGTTTTTTATAAATATATAATTTTTTGAATCTCTACATAAATAAAAATCGTCTAATACAGAATTAACTGTATTAGACGATTTTAGTGAATTTAATATACTTTTATCTAAAGTATTTTGGAGATTGAGGGTTTCGCTTTAAGCGAAACCCTCAAGTAATAATTAATTTTTCTCAGGATTCAACATCATATCTATACCAACAGCAGCTTTATGTCCGTTAGCAATACCGTGAATAACGTCTGGCCCTTCAATAATATCTCCTCCCATATAGAACCATTCTACACCTGTTTGGAAATATTCATCAGTTTCAACTCTTCCTCTTGGTCCGAATTTCAACTTCTTCTTAAACTCTTCTGACAGGTATGAAAGATCCATTCCTTGTCCGATAGATTCTATTATCATTGTTCCTTTCCAGAATTCCTTAGCATCCATATCGCACTGAGGGTTGAAACGACCTTCGCCATCAAATAGTGAATTACATTTTACAACGTGTAATCCTGTTGGAACACCATCTACAATCTCTACAGATTGTGGAGCCCAACCAGCATTAACATCACATCCTTCTTCGCGAGCTTCAACAACTTCTTCTCTATCGGCAGGTAAGTTTTCTTCTTTTTCAAGAGCAGTTGCAATAACCTGAACTTTACCATATTTAGCCATCTGTAAACGAGCCATAGTACGTGTAATATCCATAGCAACGTTACCACCACCAATTACAACTACACTTTCTGGCACTTCAAACTCTTTACCTTCAACAACCCATCTTAATAAGTCTGGAGAAGCGTAAACATGTTTGTTGTCAGAACCAGGAATCCCAGTAGAACGTCCTAAGTGAAGACCCGTTCCTGAGAATACAGCATCGTAGTCTTTTCCTAATTGGTCTAAAGTAATATCAGTACCAATATTTACATTGTACTCTATTTCTACTCCTAGTGAAAGAATGTAGTTTATGTCTTTATCAATCTGATCGTAAGGCAAACGATATTCTGGAATACCATAACGCATCATACCACCAGCAGCAGCAAGTTTTTCGAAAATCTTAACTTCGTAACCCATCAATACAAGGTAGTGAGCAGCAGAAAGTCCAGAAGGTCCTGAACCAATAATTGCAACTTTTTTATCCTTAGATTGAAGGTTTTCTACTTCAAGGATTTCTTTATATTTTTCAGATGGATTCTGATCTGCAATGTAACGTTTTAGCCAACGGATAGAGATAGGATCTCCTTTGTGTCCCATTGAACAAACTGTTTCACATTTATGAGTACAAATACGTCCACAAATTTCTGGTAGTGGATTTGTATCGTACAAAATTCTTAATCCTTCTTCTAAATCATCATTACGAATTGCTTTGATATACTCAGGAATACCCATGTGAGCAGGACATGTAGCAGTACATATACCACATTCTACACATCTATCTGCTTCTTGTTGAGCTTGCTCTTTTGAGTAACCTTTCATCATCTCTATAAACGAATCGCTACGTTGTTCTGGCGAAAGCTCATCCATGTGAACACGGTTAAGAGAATAGAATTCGTAATTATCAGGTTTTTTCCAACCTTTTTCGTTGTTATCCCAATCTTTTTTATCTACCCCTGGCACATATCTAAAATCCTCAGGATCTGTAGATACCCATGTATATTCGTTAGATAAAGCAAGTGAGTTTGTTGTACAAATGTCAACACAAAGTGCACACCAGCAACAACGACCATAGTCAATCATTGGGCGTAAACCACTATCTCCATCTTTTGAGTCTGATATTGGCACTAAATCAATTGCTTCATTCTCGCAAATAACTTCGCAAGTACCACAACCAATACATAGTTCAGTATCATTTTTATGAAAACCTCTATATCTATCAGCTCCAGGACGCTCATTTAAAGGATCCTTAATTGTTACAGGATCTTTTGTGATGTTCCCCCAAGCTGTAAACGGTGTTAATAATTTTTTTAAATCCATCTTATAATATTGTTTAATCGTTTATGCGGCTTTGCCGCTGTTTATGTAAAGCCGTTGGCTTTTACTGTTTATAAAAATGCTTTGGCATTTTTTGTTTAAACTTGGCTATACTCCAATTTCAAAAACATCAAGTTTAAACAGTAGAAGCGAAGCTTCACAAACCGATGCTACAGGCATCAATAACCAGCGTAGCATAAACAAGGTTTACCTCTCTATCTCTTATTAAAAGTGCGTTGCACTTTTTTGGTTTATAAAAATGCTTTGGCATTTTCTGTTTAAACTTGACTCTACTTCAATTTCAAAAACGCCAAGTTTAAACTGTAGAAGCGAAGCTTCACAAACCGATGCCACAGGCATTAATAACCAGCGTAGCATAAACAAGATTTACCTCTCTATTTCTGGAGGACATGTTGCTAAAGAAACCATAATTGCTGCAGTATCAGATATATTTGCATTTATAAGCAACTTATCTAGTAATGCGTTTGCGTGAGTATAACTAGGTCCTTTTAGATTTACTCTACGAGGAAACTTGCTACCATCAGTTACAAAGTACATCCCGTACTCTCCACGTGAAGCTTCACATTTAGAATAAGTTTCACCTTTAGGAATTTTCCAGTGTAATACATTTGGAGTTTCTGCTTTGATATCACCTTTTTCTGGCATTTTATCCAAAATCTGACGAATCAAATCAACTGTCATTATAAGATCTGCACGACGAACTTCTGTTCTAGCATATACATCACCTTCGGTAGTTACGAAAGGTTCGAAATCTAATTGATCGTATTTCAAATATGGATTAGTTTTACGTACATCTCTCATTATACCCGATCCACGAGCTGCAGGTCCGTAAACACCATATTCATCAACCCATTCTTTTGGAATATATCCTAAACCTCTGGCTCTAGATTCGAAAACAACGTTATTAAAAATAAGCTTGTCTATTTTAGGAATAAACTCATCAATAAGTTTAAGTTTTTCTAACAAACGAGCTTTAAATCCATCGGGAAGTAACCCCCTAACTCCTCCAGGAATAATGTACATGTGGTAAACACGACCACCTGTAAGTTCCTCGAAAGAATCTAAAATTAAATCACGTATGTAAGATCCCCATTGGTAACCAAGTCCTAGAGCGAAAGTACCTGCTTGACCAGGAACCTGACGTAGTAAAACTTGCAAACGTGCCATCTCTAGAGATAACATTCTAAGCCATTGTGCCATTTCAGGAACTTCAATATTACCTAATTCTTCAATTGCATTAGAAATAACATACTCATTTGTATCTGGTTCAGCCACACACAAACGAATAGATGTAGGCATACATTGTACAAACAATCTACGCTCTAGCAATTTTTCAAATCCACGGTGTAGATAACCTACATGTGTCTTTGATTCTACAATCTCATCACCACTTACAGTAAGTTCCAACGACATATTTCCTGTAATACCAGGGTGTTGTGGTCCTTGCCATAATTTAACATACTTATGAGATGAAAGATCAACGATAGGTTTTCCATTGTCGTCTAGCTCAGGATAAAGGCTTCTATCCTCGTTCATTGTAAACAATTTACTCTTTGCCATTTCTCTATAAGTTAACGGTTAGGATTGTATTTTTTATTTGTATAATCAGCAGGATTCTTAGGATACATATTCTTCTTCATATGTTCTGCTGGATCATGTGTTTCTCTACCTGGACGTGGGAAGAATGTTTCTTCTGCAAATTTCTTAGTGTCGAAATCTCTTCTGTTTGGTGGAGCAGCATCCCATCCTTCAAGAATAAAATCATCATTGATATTTGGACTTCCTGGGAAGTTAATTCCAAACATTTCTTTTAATTCCTGTTGCCATTTTTTTGCATTTGGCCATAGGTGGTGAATTGTTTCCATTGATTCCCCAGCTTCTTTCTTACGCTCTAACATTACACGTAAACCAATCTCAGCAATTTCTGCTGGGTTGTTTAGCAAGTAAGTAAGTTGCATTATACCATCTTCTATCCAGTCAACTGCTGTAATTAAAGATAAAACGGTATAACCATCAATATCTTTAAGATGAGTAATAGCAGCAACGGCTTTTGTGTTTTCAACAGTTATGAATGATAAACCTGGTCTTCTCTCTTCTAAATCAGAAGCTCCAAATTTCTCAATCAAATTATTTATTCCTTTTTGCATTTTTTCTTTTGTTTAATCGTTTATGCGGCTTTGCCACTGTTTATTCAAAGTGCGTTGCACTTTTTTGGTTTATTAAAATGCCCGCCTAGCTGTCGAGGCTGGCTTTGGCATTTTTTGTTTAAACTTGACTCTATTCCAATTTCAAAAACGTCAAGTTTAGACAGTAGAAGCGTAGCTTCACAAACCCGATGCCGCAGGCATCAATAACCAGCGCTAGCATAAACTAAAGTTACCAGTTGTAATCAGGCATATTCCAATCCTTTATAATCTTTTTCTGATTAGCTTTATACCAATCAAGATTTTCAACATATTCGTTAGCCTTATGACCTTTTCCTGCTTTAATCAACTTTTTCAATCCTTCGAAACCTGCTAGTAAAGCTTCAGGACGTGGCATACAACCAGCAATGTAAGCATCTACAGGAAGGTAGTGATCTAAACGATTAATGGTGTTATATGAATCGTAGTACATACCTCCATTAATAGTACAACTTCCTAAACCAACAACATACTTAGGACTTGGCATTTGCTCGTAAGCCCTAATTGCTCTTTTAAGAGTTTTTACAGAAAGGTAACCCGAAATAACAAACACATTTGATTGACGTGGAGTAGCTCTCATCTGAATACCAAACCTATACATATCAAATCGTGGTGTTACAAGTGGTGGAATCTCTATTGATCCACATCCTGTACCAAATCCTAATACCCACAAACTCTCTGCACGTGCCCAGTTAAGAAAATCTTCTACTGGTCCTTTACGTACTTTATATGGTTTTGGACGGTCTTGACTAAAGTAATCCTCAAGTGGATTTACTTCAATTATAGAGCCATCTGGTGCAGTAACCTGACGAATTTCATTCTCAGGTGCTAAAAACTTATCTTTTTTATCTTCTTCCATTTTCGTATTGTTTATTTGTTTATGCGGCTTTGCCGCTGTTTATTAAAGTGCGTTGCACTTTTTGGGTTATGAAAATGCTTTGGCATTTTCTGTTTAGACTTGGTTTAACCCCTAGTTTAAACTGTAGAAGCGAAGCTTCACAAACCGATGCCATAGGCATCAATAACCAGCGCTAGCATAAACGCATTTACCAATATGCTGCTACAATTACAGCTATTATTCCAATTGCAGTTGGCCATTTAAGGAACCAACGTATTGAATCTTCTATTTTGAAACGTGGGAAAACCATTCCTACAAATACAGATATAAAGTACACAAAGAAAGTTTTAATTATGTACATGTACCATGAATCAGCTCCACCAAAGAATAAGTTCATAAACAATGCTGCTTCTACAACATGAAGAATTGCGCTGTTTGTTCTAAGAACACTTAAAAATGAAGAGTGATACTCTGTAGGAGGACCAATTGGAATTTCGTTTGGTGCTTTTACCAAATTAAATGGTGAGTGACTCATTGCTCCCAACATTGCTAACATACCTGCAATGGAAGCTAATGGATTTGTAAATAATGTCCAGTTCATTATTCCGCCTTGCTGTGCAGCCATTATCTCTGAGAAGGAGAATGTTTGGTGTTGTATTGCAATAGCAATTACTGCCAATGTCATTGGAACTTCTACTGCTGCAAATTGCGATAATCCACGAGAGATACCAATTGCTGCATGTGGTGAACCACTTTCCGAAGCTCCCATTGCCATACCAAGCATACCAAATGATTGGAAATAAAGCAATAAAATTAAATCGCCAGAGAAAGAATAATTACTCCAAATCTCTATTCCGAAAATAACTGGCATAAAAAGGAACATACCTACACCTCCAACTAAACGGAATACAGGCCCTATGTAATACATTACACCGTGAGACAACCAAGTCTTCAGGCTCATTAACTTTAATAGGTCAACCCAAGGCTGATACAGTGGTACACCAATTCTACCAGCAAGTTTTGCGCCTATTCTTCGCATTAAAGCACTCATCAACATACCCCAGTTAAGGATAATGAATAAGCCTAAAAATGCCCATAAAAATTTTTCTATACTATAATCCATAATACAAATATTATCCTATTGAAATTAAGTAGAATACAACAATGTAAATTATAATATGGATGGCGTAAACTTGACCATTTCCACTATATAATCTTCTAACAACTCCTGCAAAGTCAAGAACCATTTTACTAACATTATTCCAGAAGTTTGTAATTCCTGGTGCTACTAAAAATCCTATTGCCTTGTTTAGTCCTGCAAACATGTTATGAGAAACATGAGTAGTTTCTGGACGGAAAGGACGCTCTGCAGAATAAACGATATTGAACTGTTCTAATTTCTGAGTTTTTCCAGTTATTAACCATAAGTATCCGAGTACTAAAACAAACATGCTGATGATGATTATCATCACTGCATTTCCATTCCAATTACTCAAAATAGTTACTGCATTACCATCTGCTGCCCATTCTAGAGTAGAAGGGAAGTAATTTGCTAACATATTTCCTATTGGCTCTAACACATCTTGTGGGAAGGCAGAGAAATAGAATATACCTGCAATAAGAATGTAAACCGGTATTAAAATACTAGGGCTTATTTCTTTCAAGTTTCTATGGTTGTCTTTCAACTGACCTAAGAAAATAGAGTGAAGTAATTTAAAGGCATAAAGGAAAGCAATTGTTCCTGCAAAGAATACAATCACACCTTGAATATACCATCCTTTAAGGATTACAGCATTGTAAAATAACCACTTACCTGCAAAACCAGATAAAGGTGGAAGACCAGCCATTGTAATCATAGCAATAAGTACTGCTAGAAAAGATAGAGGCATTTTTTTGATTAATCCTCCCATTTGGTAAAGGTTGTGAGTTCCTGCTTTTACAACAATTCCTCCAACTACCATAAATAGAATAGCTTTAAATAAGAAGTGATTAATTACGTAAGTAAATCCTGCTAACCAACCTAGTTGAGTCATCATTGCGATAGCAAATAAAATGTACCCAAGTTGCCCTATAGAAGAATAAGCCAACATTCGCTTAGCATCTTCTTGAAACGAGGCAGCAAGGTTACCTACCAATGCAGTGAAAGCTCCAACCCATCCTAATATGAACAATAAAGTATCTCCTGTTTGCTCTCCCATGTAAAGGAAAAGTAACATCAATCCAAATACACCTGCTTTAAGTAATACTGCCGATACCATTGGCGATACATCAGATTCAGCTTCGCCGTGTGCTCCAGGCAACCAAATATGAAGACCCAAAGAAGCGGTTTTGGTCATGAAACCAACTGCTAATAATGTGTATGCTAATGTAGGTAGAACTGAAATGTCTTTTAATGCGATTAAGGCTTGTGTTTGTCCACTTGCATGTGCTAAACCAAATCCTAAAAGAATTAAGTAAGCTCCTGCAACAGAGAATAACATGTAGCTATAAGCATGAGGTTTAGATCGTTTACCACGTATAATTAAGAAATAAGAACCAGCAGTCATTAATTCCCATCCGAAGAAGAAACCAAACATATTATCTGTAGTAACGATAGTTGCTAAACCAGCATACATCATTAAAGCTACAGGGTAAAAACCTTCGCGTTTTCCTGATTTGTTATATCCAACTACAAGAGTAAGAATACCTCCAAACATAAATATTGCAAAGAATATTGTTCTCATTAAATCTCCTTCAACTAATGGGTAAAGCAACCATGAGTAATATCCCATACCTGCAATAGAAACTGTGTTCTTTATGTAAGCAGGAAGGAAATCAATTAATCCTAAGAATAAAATAAATGCTAAAGGAACAAAGTAAAAATAGTTTGCACCAGCTACAAAAGGAACAGAATAGAATCCTGCTGCTAGAAGTGAAACTGTTACTAATACTATAGGTATAAACTTATTCCAAGGAATATCTAAAACCTCTTCTTCTGAATTTTCGTTTTTAAGTACGTGACCTAACCAGCGGAACATGTAAATTCCTTCGGCAAAAGAACCGATAAGAATAACAACTGCTACCCAAATATTATCAGAAGATATTAAGCTCATAATCAACTCATATTTTCCGAAGAAAGAAGGGAATGGAGGGAATCCAATTAATGCAAAAATGAAAATTACAAACATTATTAGTAGTGCTGAATTCTTGCGAAGAGCAGACCAATCTGTAATATTTTCTTTTTTGATGATTCCTGATATCCAGAATAAACCTGCTTTAGCCAAGAAGTGATTCAGCAATAATGCAAAAGCTATAAATGCAAATGCATCTCCTAAAATTGGCTGTAACCCTATTACTGTCATCACCAAACCAATTTGCCCGATAGATGAGTAACCTAGTAAACGATTAGCTATTTTCTGTTGAGTACCTACAAGGTTTGAACCTACAAATGTAATTAAACCAATAATTGAGATGTACTGATACCAAGCATCGCCACCCATAGGTAATACTTTGTAAAGAACAAATAAACCTGCTGTAGCAGTTCCGGCTGATACTATTGCACCAAATCCAGGGTTTGAACTTTCGTAAACATCAAGTCCCCAACCATTGGCAGGGAAAGGTTTTAATTCTAAAACTAAAACTGCAATTATCAAGAATACTGCAACTGCACCAGCTTTTGAAGCCATAAGGTTAGCAGCAATAATTCCGTCTATATTTAAACTACCTGCAAAGTAGTAAGCAAAAATAATTCCTATTAGAAGTAATCCTGAAATTACTCCTGTAGCTAGTAAATATTTTAAACCAGCTTGAAGTGATTTTGAAGTCTTATCTAAAATTATCATTCCTGCAGTTGCGATACTTCCAATTTCTACAAATACAAAAAGGTTGAAAATATCTCGTGTCATTACAATTACATTCAAACTCATTATAAGAACTATAAAAACAGACATTGCGCTGTTCCCTACTTCTTTTAATCTGTTGAATAAGTATATTCCACCAAGTAACCCAATTACATTTATCATAAATGTAAACGTAGCTTCTTCTATACCCATACGTAGGTTAATAGAAAAAGGTGGTTTAAATCCTGCTGTAAAAATTTCTTGCGTTGTGGCACTACCGTCAACAAACGCCATTAGCCATTGCCCAGATATGAAAGTCATACCAGCAAGACCTGCTAACATTACAAAACCAGAAAAGGTTTTTAATGATTTCCCGAAAAATCCAAGAAAAAATGCAAGTCCAAGAGCAAGTGCTATTATATATATCGGTCCTACCATTTTAAATTTTTATAGTCGTTTATATTCAAACTCTTTTTATCTTGATACAACTTCATCACATAAGCCAGCATAAGTGCTGTAACTCCTAGTCCAATAACAATTGATGTTAAGACTAAAGCTTGAGGCACTGGATCAACTATAGATTTTTGAGCTGCAATTTGGCTTATACCTTCGTTATCGAGGATAGGTGCAATACCTCCTCTTACGTATCCAATGGCAACCATTACAATATTAATACCTGTTGTAAATATTGAGAAGCCAATGATAATTTTAATCAGGTTCTTTTGCGATAACAATCCGTAAAGACCGAAAATGGCAAGTGCAAAACCTGTTGTCATTATTACATATTCCATATCTTACTGTTCGTTTTGAGATTCAACAAATATTCCAAGAACATTTGATAATTCAGTTCCTACTTTAAGACCTAAGAAAGTATAGATTACAGGAATTGCTCCAGCACTAAAAAGAGTATTTACTTCTCCTAGTCCTAATATTCTGTTATCTAAAAATCCTCCTGCCATAAATATTCCTAAAACACCGATTAAAACAAACACAACACCCGAAGTAGATTCAACGTAGTGAATAACTTTATGGCTTAGTTTGAAATCTGGATTTGATAAGAACATTAATAAAGTACCCGAAGCAATTACTGCTCCTCCTTGGAAACCTCCTCCAGGAGTTAAGTGCCCGTTTACGAAAATGTAAACTCCCAACATGTAAATCATAGGTATTAAAACCTGACTAGCTGTTGTTAGTATTTCGGTTATGTTACGTATTTCTCTGCTCTCTTTTCTGTCTTCTTTTTTGAAACTCAAAAAGAATGAAATAACAGATGCAGCCAAGAATAAAATTGTAACCTCACCTAGTGTATCTAAACCTCTATAGGTAACAACTACTGAAGTAACCAAATTGGCTGCTCCGGTATCTTGTACACCATTGTCGGCATAGTATTGTCCTAATTCAGTAAGCTGTTCGCTACCTTGATACGATTCGTACAAAGGATATAGAACTGCTGCCATAGCTACCATTAGTAGCACTATTAACGTTTTCTTACCCATTGTTTATTGTCTTATTTTGTTCAACGTAAAGAAGAATATGGCAGTTGTAAGTGCACTACCAATAGATGCCTCTGTCATTGCTACATCTGGTGCAGCCAACAATAAAAACAATACTGAAGCTACTAAACTCACAATACCTGTTGCTATAATTGCAACGGTAAGTTTAGAGTTATGAATAGCAACATAGGCTCCAATTATGCTTGCAATTCCTAGAACCGAAGCTAAAGCTGTTAGTATAAAATTATCCATTGTTTTTAACTTTTTTCATGTGGCCTTCGCTAATTACATCGTGTAATTTATCAACCTTAGTCTCCTTTGTAAAAGGAACCTTTGTAAAATAAGCGGCCCTTGCAATTACATGCGAAGAAATAGGATTAGTGAATAACACAAATAGCATAAGAGCAATTAATTTTCCAATCCAAGTAATTGGAGAAATAAGTGCTACACCTACCACTATTAATAATAGCCCAAATGTTGAGGCTTTAGTTCCTACTTGAATACGGTTGTAAAAATCTGGCATACGGTAAATTCCTATTGATGCAATCAATAGAGAAAGAGAACCAACAACTAGAAAGATACCTCCTAAAATGTCTAAAATATTTCCCATTATAAACCTCTTTTTAAGAATCGTGAAACAACTATTACACCAATAAATCCTAGAATAGCATACACTAGGGCAATATCAATATAAATGACTCTTTTCATTATAGTTGCTAATAACAAGATGACAGATATTCCAATAATGGAAACAACATCAAGAGCAACAATACGATCTACTTTTTCTGGCCCCTTAACAAAACGCACTAAGGCTACCAAAACACTGACTAAACTGATCGCTACAGCTGTGTAAATCATTAAATTAACCATACATCAATTCTAAATATTTCTCAAAACCTGAGACGATTTCTTTTGTGCTTTCCTCTTGATCTCCCGACTTAACATCTACCCAGTGGATGTAAAGATTTTCACCATCTATTTCTAGAGTGAAAGTTCCTGGAGTTAGAGTAATAGCATTAGCCAATACCATTCTACCAACTTTAGACTTTAATTTAGTCTTTACCTGCACAATCCCTGGATTTAGAGGTAACGATGGAGAAAGAACTCTTTTGGTGATGCTAAGATTTGCTCTAACTAGTGCACTTACAAATGTAACGATGAACATTACTGTTGCTACGATTGCTTTTGGCGTGAAGTTAATTTCACTGAAAACATCGCATTTTGCGCAAAATATTAAAGAAACCAACAAGCTAACACCAGATCCAATAACCAAAACTTCAGGATCTACTGAGCTATTCAGCAAAACCCAAAAGGTTATCAAAGTCAAAAACATTAGTGCATAATTCTTCATGTGATATTATTGATTGTTTACTAATAATTAGTAGCAAATGTAATTACGCATATGCAATATTTAGCTGTATCATGTCATAGCAAAGCCCTTAACTAGTAATACTTTATCATACTTTTAAGGTTCTTTTTTTAATTATTTTTTAAAGTTTGACGTGTTGTTATTTAACAAATGTTAATAATGTTATTTATCATGTTTATTTCTAGGGGGTTTATTCTAATAATATTTTATTTTTACATCAAATAATTTTCACATGGATTTTAACACAACACAGTACCAAGAACTAGATTGTAGAGGAAGAGCAAAATGTTTTGACACTTTAACTAGTGATGAATTAGAAGCATTAGAACAAGCAAAATTAATTGTACGATATAAAAAAGGAGAAGTAATTGCAAAACAAGGCACATCGCACCCCGATATCTTGTTTCTACAAGATGGCTATGTGAAATTTTATAAAGAGTATCCTACTACAAGAATTCTCACAATTATTGAGAAGAAATGTAATTTCATAGGTCTGTTTGGGCTTTTTGTAGATACGGTTATGCAATACACATTAGTAGCTCATACCGACTGTGTTATA
Organism: Ichthyobacteriaceae bacterium; assembly: GCA_016744755.1. Taxonomy (GTDB): domain Bacteria; phylum Bacteroidota; class Bacteroidia; order Flavobacteriales; family JADGDT01; genus JADGDT01. The sequence continues at coordinate 21,736 of JADGDT010000039.1, forward strand.
TGTAGTTTCAATAAAAGCCATATTGAAAAGTTGATTTCTAAGAATAACGCATTTGCGAGTGAAACAATTAAAAATATAAATGATAAGACTCTATATATTTTCAATGTAATTTCTAATAGCTCATCGAAACAAATGCATGGACGTATGGCTTGGGCTCTACTAGAATTATCTGTAACTGTTTTCGAAACTGATAGTCTAAAATCTCTGATTACAAGAAAAGATTTAGCTGAGTTCACAAACATGTCAGTAATGAGTGTTGGTAGAATCCTTAGAGAATTTGCAGATGAGAAGTTAATAGGCCTTGGAAAGGATTTCATTGATGTTTTACAGAAGGATAAGCTTATTGTTATTTGTAAAAATGGGTGATTTTACTTACTCTATAATTTATTGTTAAATATTTGTTATCACCTAACACAATCAATATCTGTTTAATATATTTGACACATAATATAAAACAACAAATATGAAAAAAATTACTTTACTATCATTATTGCAAATTTTTGTTCTTGGATTATTTGCTCAAATACCAGCAGGATACTACGATTCGGCAAACGGAAAAACAGGATATGAGTTAAAAACAGCTGCTTATAACATCATTAAAAATCATAACGATAGAGGATACTCCGCACTTTGGACTCTTTACGCAAGCTCAGATATTCTTACCCCATCGGCCACAAATAGTGGTAAAGCAACCAATATTATTTGGGATATGTATTCTAATAATCCTAATGGAACAAACCCATATGAATATGTAGTGGGCAGTGACCAGAATGGAGGTTCTAGCAGTGGAGAAGGAGATAATTACAATAGAGAGCACTCTTTTCCTAAAAGTTGGTTCGGTAAGGCTAGTCCTATGGTTAACGATGGATTCCACATTGTGCCAACAGATACAAAAGTTAATTCCAAGAGAGGTAATTTACCTTACTCAGAGGTAAACGCTACTTGGACGTCGCAAAATGGAAGTAAAGTAGGATCATCAACAGTAGATGGATTTTCGGGAACTGCATTTGAGCCTATAGACGAATTTAAAGGAGATTTTGCAAGAATATATTTTTACATGGCTACTAGATACGAAGATAGAATAGGTAGTTGGTCTTCTGTAGTGTTAGATGGTTCTTCTGATAAGGTTTTTGTAGATTGGCAATTAGAGCTTCTTAAAAAGTGGGCAGCTCAAGACCCTATAAGCAATAAAGAAATTGTTAGGAACAATGCGATTTATGATTTTCAAGGAAATAGAAATCCTTTTGTTGATAATCCTAGTTGGGTAACTGAAATTTGGGGAAGTGCTAGCGGAAACTTTTTTCAGTTTTCTTCTACACCAATAACTTCAGCAATAGTTGATGTTGAATATTTATACAATATAGTTGCTAGCGATGTTAATAATCCTGATGCTACAATTACAATAACTGCCGAAACGTTACCAACATGGTTGACTTTTACAAATATTGAAAATGGTAAAGCTAAGTTAGAAGGAACGCCATTAACTAGTGATATTGGAGAGCATTTTGTAAATCTGAAAGCAGTGCAAGGGGATGAAACTATTTATCAAGAATTTACAATTACTGTTGGCGATGGAACTGATTTTAAATTTAATTCTGAGCCAGTAGTGAATGGAGAAGTAGATTCAGAATATATTTATAACGTTGAGGCACTTGACAATAATAACCCAACTGATGTTGTAGTGATTACAGCTGAAACATTACCTAGTTGGTTAACACTTACTGATGTTGAGAACGGAAAAGCATTACTAAATGGAACGCCTGCTACTTCAGATATTGGAGAACACTCTGTAAGCTTAAAAGCAGTATTGGGAGATAAAACTATTTATCAAAATTTTAGTATTAATGTAAAAGAGAAGAATACATCTACAGTATTTAACGAGAGTTTCGATAATATTCCAAATAATGGAAGCTCGTATGGTGGCTTTAGTTTTGTGGGAGATGAAAGTTTCACATGGCAAGTGGTTTTAGGAAGAACAGATGCGACTATGAATGGCAAAGCATTAATGTTGAGCTCAAAAAGTGCAGAAGGTTCATTAACATCAGTAAGTATTACAGGTGGAATAAATAGTATTTCTTTTGATTATGTAAATGCATACACAGCACCAGGTAAAGTTAAGGTTTTTGTAAATGACAACTTAGTAGGAGAGCGTGATGTTGAAGATAAAGTAACCAATAATTTTTTAATAGAAAACTTAAAAATATCAGGAAGCTATGTATTGAAAATATCTGCTACAGGTAGAACGATTATTGATAATTTGAATTGGGAAGCCTATGACGGACTTGGTGTTGGAGAATCGTTTTTCAAAAAGTTTGAAATATATCCTAACCCTAGTAGAGGGATATTGAAAATAGATACCGAAGCAAAACTAGACTCTTACAAGATTTTCTCATTAAACGGAAAATTGGTAAAATCAGGGATGCTAGTTGGTAATAAAATCAACATAGAAAATTTACACTCTGGATATTACAGGCTTGTAGCTAAATCTGGCGATTATCAAATAAACAGAGGGTTTATTCGTTTGTAATAAAAGTTCAATTTTAAAATATAAGGTTGTATCAAAAAATTATAAACTAATTGTTTTTTACATTTATCCCTTTAGGTGGATAATGACAATTAGTTTATTTTTGATACAACTTTTTTTAGTGTGTAATGGAAAAGATATTGTTATACCAACATCACATCAAAATACAGAAACCCACTAGAAACGAAATAGAATAAAAATATACGAGGCAACAAATTCATTTTATAATGAGCAATACAGAGATAAATATAAAGTCTGTTTACGAAGCAGAACGTAGATTAAAAGGAATTATAAATAAAACTCCTTTAGAATACAACGAACGCCTGTCTAATTTATATGGAGCAAATATTTATTTGAAGCGAGAGGATTTGCAACCTGTTAGATCTTATAAAATACGTGGTGCTTATAACAAAATTTTTTCTTTGACAGAAAAAGAAAGAGAAAATGGTATTGTTGCTGCAAGTGCAGGTAATCATGCTCAAGGTGTTGCATTGGCTTGTAGAAAATTAGAAATAAAAGGTGTGATTTTTATGCCAGTTACTACGCCTTCTCAAAAAATAGTACAGGTGCAAATGCACGGAAATTCTTTTGTTGAGGTTGTTTTGGTTGGAGATACTTTTGATGAAGCTTTTACTGCATCGATGGAATACTCAAAGGATAATAAAATGGAATTTGTACATCCATTTGATGATTCTAAAATAATTGAAGGACAGGCAACGGTAGGCTTGGAGATAATTAATCAGATTGACTGTAATATTGATATTCTTTTTGCACCACTTGGAGGAGGAGGATTGCTTTCGGGAGTTGGTAGTATTTTAAAAGAACTTAGTCCTGAGACAAAGATAATAGCTGTTGAGCCAGAAGATGCAACTTCTATGAAAGAAGCTGTAGAGAATGGATCGCCAATAACATTGCATGAGATTGATACTTTTGTTGATGGTGCAGCTGTAAAACGCGTAGGAGATTTAACATATAAAATATGTAGTAGTTTAGTATCGGAATACACCTCTGTCCCTGTTGGTAAAGTTTGTACTAGTATTTTAGAAATGTACAACAGAGATGGAATAATTACTGAGCCTGCAGGGGTGTTGAGTGTTTCGGCCTTAGATAATTTTGAAACTGAAATTAAAGGGAAAACAATTGTTTGTGTAATTTCGGGAGGAAATAACGACATTACCCGTATGGAGGATATAAAAGAAAAATCGTTGATGTTTGAAGGGTTAAAACATTATTTCTTGGTTACTTTTCCTCAGCGTGCTGGAGCTCTAAAAGAGTTTTTGCTGAATGTTTTGGGAGATGATGATGATATTACTTTTTTCGAATATTCTAAGAAAACTAGCCGTTCTACAGGTCCTGCTGTGGTAGGTATTCAACTTAAAAAGAAAGAAGATTTTGAACCACTTGTTGAAAGAATGAAAGAGAAAGGTTTCTTAGGAGAATACTTAAACCACAAGCCTGAGTTTTTTGGTGTTTTGATTTAGTTTTATTGAAATCGCACAATAATATAAATGGTTCTACCACTAATTTAGTGGAACAATCGTCACCTTGAGGCCTAAGTTTTTTTAAAAAAACTCCAATGAGCGGATGACAATTTGAGTCTCGCAAAGTCGCTAAGACGCAAAGAGAATTAGCTTTGCGACTCTGCAATTTTGCGAGATAATTACAAAGTCGTCATAGGTAGCGTAGCCGAATGTAGTCTATTCCAAAATAGCTTACATAACGTTATCACTATTGCTATAGATATTTCGACTACATTCCCTTCGTTTCACTTTGGGAATTCTGGTTCGGCTACGCTCACCAACCACGCTCAATATGACGAATATTCTAAATTGTAAAATCCACACAAATAAGGGTAGAACCATATAAATTATGTTTTTAGGACTTAAAGGGATGAAACCTTGATTGGAAACTTATTGAAGGAAATATTAACAACACTAATTGAAAATTTATGAAAACAAGACTTCAACAAAAATCATTAATGATATTAGGGGTTTTATTTCTTTCTTATAATTCGGTTATAGGTCAAGATATTACAGTTAAAGAAACAGTTAGTATTCCTGAACCACTGATGTTTGATTTAGTTAGAGGTTTAGGTGCTAAACAGGGAGAATTAGAAATTAATTCTTTAGCAGATTTTCCTTTAAATAACTCATCTAACCGGGCAGTAGAGTGGGCACCAGAAATTGAATATGCAATTTTTGATAATTTTGCTGTTGAGCTAGAATTTCCATTTACTGATTTTGAATTAGAAGCCTACAAAATGGCCATTCAATGGACAAT
>JADGDT010000040.1:0-16961 GCA_016744755.1 Ichthyobacteriaceae bacterium
AATAGCGATGAAAATAATTTCGTGAGAAACACAAATAATATTCTTCGTAAAAACAGAAGAATTCTAAAAAGTATTATTCCAGATGGAAAAACAAAGACAACAACAAAGAGCAAGCTTCTATCAGAGGGATATGATTTAAAATATCTAACAGAATTCCTGAAAACTAAAACAGGAAAAGTATATTTTTTCTGTTACGAATATGGTTACCTACAAATAGATGGAGATAGAGTTACTGTAGTACGTAAAGATTAGGTTAGCAGTTAGCAGAACATATACAAAAACAATTCATAATACTTATCTAAGCTACTATACTCAGTAAAATAAGAATGGTTCTACAGGAATATTTCAACGCAAAAATAAAAGATTTTAGTAGGCAGTTTAGAGGTATTAGAGATATACCTTTTTTCCCTTTTTGTATCGTGTAATTTAGATGTTTAATTTTTGACCTCCCCCCGAAACTGACGTTGATCCATCTTTTGTGTCAATACCAAAATATTTTTGCAACCTATTTGAAGTCACTCTTAATCTAACAGTATACTTTCCATTTTTCTTAATTTGATTTTTAGGTACTACCACGAATATTGTGGAAATTTCAATAAATTAGATCCTTAATAAAATAAAAGATTAAGGGTTTAAAGGATTACTGTACCTATTGTATTTACTCTGTAATACTCTAATCTTATAATCTAATTTTTACTCTACTCCTCTTTTGTTTCCACACAAATCAGGGCACCTAATTTTCTGTTGGAGGTAAGCTATGTATTAGTCATTTTCCAGTTTGCAACAACTGTTTATATGAACTTCAATTAGAACTATTTCAAATCTGTATACCAGAATTCACTATCTATACCCTCCGAAACATTATATTTCTTTTTAATAGTTTCTCCTATTTTTATGTCTATTGGTTTAGAAAAAATAGGTCCATCAAAAACAAACGAATGGAATTCTCCATTTTCGCCACAAGGATCAACCCCCTTTGGTAAGTCATTAATAAAGTCGTGATCAATTATTCTTCCACAAAAAGATTCGCCAAGTAGTCTCGCATTCGCACTTACAATTACTGCTTTAAACCCTGAATCAATAAAATCCCTAACCAATTCTAGAGTATCTCTTTTCCAAATTGGAAAATGTCCTTTTAATCCAATAGTTTCAAGTTGCTTCTCCCTATAATCTCTTAAATCTTCTAAGAAAATATCTCCGAAAATAGAAGTCTCAACACCTACAGATTTTGCATAGTCCATTTCTTTAGACATTACAGAGTTGTATGTTTCTAATGAGCTATCCTCTTTCAAGTAAACCTTTCTAATAGGTAAATTTATGCTTTCGGCTTGTTTATCTAGTAGATATTCTGCTACACCATGCATACTTATTCTGTTATGTTCGGCACTCATAGACGTGAGCAGGTATTCTATAGATAATTTATTCTCTTCTAATACTTTCCAAAGGGCAAATGAAGAATCTTTTCCTCCACTCCAATTATAGATTGCTTTTTGCATGATTTCATTTTAAAGGAAAGCGAATATATGTTATTTTTACAAAAAATTAAGAAATGGACAAGCAAACAATTTTAGATAAAACAAGAGATTACATAAAGGTGGAACTGAGTGGGGATGGATCTGGACACGATTGGTGGCATATAGTTAGGGTAACAAAAACTGCTATGCAAATAGGAATAAAAGAAGGAGCTGATTTGTTTATTGTTGAACTTGGTGCAATGCTTCACGACCTAGGAGATTTTAAATTTCACGATGGAGATATTACTGTAGGACCTAAAATGGTTACTGAGTGGCTTCAGAAAATGCACCTCGATTCTGATACAATAAAAAAAGTTGTAGATATAGTTAAAGAGATATCGTACAAAGGATCGGAAGTTGAAACTCCTATGAGCACATTAGAGGGTGAAATTGTACAAGATGCTGATAGGCTCGATGCTATTGGAGCAATTGGAATTGCTAGAACTTTTGCTTATGGAGGGAGTAAGAATAGAGAAATGCACAACCCTGATATAAAACCTGAGAATCATGATAATTTCGAAGACTATAAAAATTCTAAAGCACCTACAATTAATCATTTCTACGAAAAGTTACTTCTACTAAAAGACAGAATGAATACAGGAACAGCAAAAAAAATGGCTAGCAAGCGCCATGAGTATATGAAAGATTACCTCGATCAGTTTTATAATGAGTGGGAAGGAGAGAGATAATAGATCTTCTAATACTATGAGAGATTTGAGTGATATTCGTTAAAACTACCCTAAATGATTAAAGATAAATTTACCCATTACAAGAATACGAAAATTAGATACCGAGATACAGGAAAGGGTAAAGTAGTAGTTCTTTTACATGGCTTTTTGGAAAGGTTAGAGATGTGGGATTATTTCACTTCAAAAATTAGCTTATCAAATAGAGTAATCTCTATAGATTTACTCGGGCATGGCGAAACTGAATCTGTTGGATATATACATTCTATGAGTACAATGTCCGATTATGTAAAAGCTGTACTCGATAACCTCAGGATAAGAAAATACATTCTTGTAGGGCACTCTATGGGAGGGTATGTCGCATTAGCTTTATCAGAAAAATATCCCGATAATGTAAAAGGACTTAGCCTATTTCATTCAACTAGTTTGTCGGATACATACGAGAAAAAGAATAGCAGAGATCAAGCAATTTCTCTTGTCAAAGAAAATCACAAATCTTTTATTAGAAAGTCCATACCTATGTTATTTAGAGCTAAGAATAGAACTGTTTTTGCAGAAGAGATAAAGAGCGTCAAAAACATGGCCTTAACTACTAGTAAACAAGGTGTAATTGCGGCTTTAGAAGGCATGAAAATTCGTGCAAATTTCGAAATGGTTTTACATTTTGCACCTTTCTCTAAACAAATGATTATTGGGAAGTATGACAAAGCACTAGCTTACAAATCATTAATTAAACAAGTAGAAGGAGTTGATAATATTATTATTGATGAGTTCCCTATTGGACACATGGGGCATATTGAAGCAAAAGAAGAAACCCTAAAATCATTGAGATATTTTATACAATCCATATAAAAAAAAGAAGGCTTGCAGAAAGAATCTACAAGCCTAGTAACTACCCAAATTTACCATGAAAAGTAACTCATTTCTGACTTACTCATGACAAATATATAATTAATAATATTACTGTGCAAGAATAAAAAATATCAAAAACACAACTAATGCTTTTATAAACTAATTACTTTCATTTTTACACAATTTACTCCTAAATAATTATTTAAAATGAACTTATACACTGAATTGTATTGCATTTTGAAATATCAATAAGCGGAAGGACATTTATTTGGGGCTATGTTTGTCACCATTTAAAATTTTTTAACAAAAATTTAATACTAAGTAATCTAAGGAAACTTTTTTTGTTTTTAAAGTTTCCTTACTTTTGCACCCAAATTAATATCAAAGATAAAATATGAATGAAGATTTACTCAATAGGGTGTTAGAGAAATCTAGAGAAGTTTTTATGAAATATGGTGTGAAGAGTGTGACGATGGATGACATCTCGAAAGAGTTAGGGATATCAAAAAAAACACTTTACACAGTAATAAAAGATAAGAACGAACTTATAGAAAAAACAAGTATCAGCATTTCTGATGGAATATTTTCTACAATAGGAGAATTGCTAACGAGAAAATTAGATCCTATTAGCGAATTATTAGAGATAGAAAATGTTGTGTGTGACTCTATTACAAACTTCGATCCTTCTGTGATTCATCAATTTCAGAAATATTATCCAGCTATACACAAAAAACTTTATAATAGACAGAAATCTGCAATTATAGAAATGATTAAAGATAACATTAAAAGAGGTATTAATGATGGACTTTACAGGGGCGATATTGATGTTAATTTTATAGCTCACCTTGACTATAGTACTAGTCATAATCTAATAAATCCAGATTTTTTTCCATCTGAAGAATTTGAAATAAGAAAAATAAAACACGAATACTTGATTTACCACCTTAGAGGAATATCCTCTTATAAAGGATTATCATTTATAGAAAGTAAATTAACAGACTATTAATTCCACAAGAATATGTTTAAGAGAACAAACTCAATAATAATTTTATTTCTTGTACTCCTTTTTACAGGGACTACAGAAGCTCAGGAGGTAACAATAGACAGTCTTAGCTTGAGTATATCTAATGCTAGAACTTATGCTTTAGAAAATAACTATAAAATGAAGAATGTACGGCAAGATGTACTCGCTGCCGAAAAGAAAGTTTGGGAAACTACTGCTATTGGATTACCACAAGTTAGTGGTAAAATTGATTATAACAACAATCTGATTGTTGGAACAATGCCATTAACTACTATAGACGGCTCTGGTAATGAGCAAACTATATTTATTCAGATGGGATCTCCTCATTCTACCTCAGCATCACTAACAGTATCTCAACTAATTTTTGATGGTTCGTACATTGTAGGATTACAGTCTGCAGCAGTTTATAAGCAAATTTCGGAATTAGCAGAATTCAAATCAGAAACACTTATTGATGAGGCTGTAACTAGTGCTTATGCAGGTGCAATAATGAATGATGAGATAGTAAAAATATTAAAAGGAAATGTTGAAACACTAGAAGAAAACCTTAGAGAAACAACAGCTTATTACGAAAATGGATTGTCTGAAGAGCAAAATGTTCAGCAATTACAAATTCTAGTTTCTTCTACTAAGAACTTGCTTTTTTCGGCAGAAAGAGATAGAGAAACAGCTTATCAAATGCTGAAATACACAATAGGTATGGATGTAAATGCTCCTATTAAATTAGAAAACGGTATAGAGTTTTTGTTGTTAAATAATCTTGATGAAAGTTTAAAAGAACAAGGTTTTGAAGTAGAGGATAACATAGATTTCGAAATTGAAAACAACAAAGTGAAATCGCAAGAGTTATTAGCCAAACTAGAAAAATCTAAATACTTGCCTAGTCTTAATGCTTTTTACAACACAAAACAAGATGCTTTTTCTAATGATTTTAGTTTTTTAAGTTCCGATCAAGATTGGTTTGGGGCGCAAGTTGTAGGAGTAAGTATGAATATTCCTATTTTCAATTCGGGATCTAAGCATGTTAAAGTTCAACAAGCTAAAATAGAGTTAGAAAAAGCTAAAACAACTCAGCAAGAAACATCTCAGAAATTGATACTGGATTTTCAGAATGCGAAAAATATTTATTTGTCGTCTATCAATCAGTATTACACAGCAAAGGAAAACATGGAACTTTCTAAAGACATTAGAGAAAAAGAAGCTATAAAATACTTTGAAGGTATGTCAACAAGTTTAGATTTATCTAATGCCGAAGTACAAATGTTCGATACTCAAAAATCGTATGTACAATCAATATTTGCTTTAATACAATCTAAAGCAGCTATTGATAGATATTTGAAAGTTAGACCAAAAGAGTAAGAAGTTTGAAGATGGAAGACGGAAGTTGAAAAGCATTAATAAAATACAGGCTATGAGTTTTAAATTTGAAAAATTAACAATTTGGCAGAAGTCTATGGATTTTGGAGAAGAAATTAACCGTATGACTATGGATTTTCCAACAAAAGAAAATTTCAACCTTTCTTCTCAAACTCTAAGAGCTGTTGACTCCATTGCTCTTAATATTGCAGAAGGCTCAATAGGACAGTCAAACCCAGAGTTCAAACGATTTATGGGATACTCAATAAGGTCTTTAGCTGAAGTTGTTACTTGCTTGTATAAGGCTCGAAGACGAGATTATATTTCTGAAGAACTCTTTCAGAAACATTACAATACTTCATTCAACCTTATGAATATGATGATAGCTTTTAAAAATAAAATTAACTAAAATAGGGAAGATCATTTCGGACTACCGACTTCTGACTTCCCACTTAAAAAAATAATTAACTAAAAATATGGAAGATCATTTCGGACTACCGACTACCGACTTCCCACTTAATTAAAAATATGAAACACACAATACTATACATTACAGCAATTGCAGCACTTACATTCACTTCTTGTGGAAATGGAGCTGACGAAACAAAAACAACAGGAAATCTTACTGAATTAAAAACAAAAAGAGATTCTCTAAAAACGGTTTTTAACACAGTAAACAAAGAACTTAAAGCTGTTGAGAAAGAAATAAATATTCTTAATCCTAATGATGATTTATACTTAGTAAGTACTGTAAAATCGGTAGAAAAAGAATTTAAACACTACGTAGAGATTCAAGGTACAGTAAATTCAGATCAGAGTATTTCTTTATATCCAGAGATGGGTGGACTAATAAATAAGGTTTACGTAAAGGAAGGTCAGAGTGTTAAGAAAGGGCAAACTTTAGTTAGGTTCGATAGCGAAGTATTACAACGTAGTATAGAAGAGCTAGAAACAAATATTGAGCTTGCAAAAACCACTTACAACAGACAGAAAAAACTTTGGGATAAAAAAATTGGTTCTGAAATTCAATATTTACAAGCAAAAGCTAATTTAGAATCTTTAGAAAATAAAAAAGCATCTGTAAATGCACAAATATCTCAGACTTTAATTAAGGCTCAGTTTAGTGGAGTTATAGATGAAATTTTTATTAAACAAGGAGAGGTAGCTTCACCAGGCATGCCAGTTTTAAGGTTGATTAACCTCGACAATATTTATATAGAAGCTAATGTTTCTGAAAAATATTTAAGACATATTAAAAAAGGAACAGAGGCAAATATTTACTTCCCTAACCTCGAAAAAACTATCTCTGCAAAAGTTTCTATGATAGGTAATTTTATTAATCCTGCTAATAGAACATTCAGAATTGTAGTAAACATAAAAAACAACAATCACTCTATAAAACCAAATCAACTTGCTGTTCTTAATCTTTTAGATCTTAGTAAAACTGGAGTTGTAATTCCCTCTAATGTAATACTAAATGCACCTGATGGATCTAGTTATGTTTACGAAGTAGTTACAGTTGATGGACTTAACAGAACTAAAAAAACACCTATTAAAGTTGGACTTTCTTACAACAACGAAACAATTGTTTACGAAGGTCTTGGAGCTGATGCTTTAGTTGTAGATAAGGGTTCGAGAAGTATTCAGGACAACCAAGAAGTTAAAGTTCAAAAATAAGATTGTATAAATTGTTTGGTTCTACTGTTATTTTAATGGTTCTATCCTCATTTGTGTGGATTTTATAATTTAAAATATTCGTCATGTTGAGCGTGGTTGGTGAGCGTAGTCGAATCATAATTTCCTTTGTTGCCTGCCCTGAGCGAAGCCGAATGGGGAACAAAAGGAAATGTAGTCGAAACATCTATAGCAACAGTGATAACATAATGTAAGTTATTTTGGAATAGACCTTTCGACTTCGCTTTGGCTCCGCTCAAGGTGACGATCGTTCCACTAAATTAGTGGTAGAACCAATTGTTTAGAAGGTGATTTTGTAAAATATCACAAAAACAAATAATCAATCAACACAAACATATACTTGATATGGATATCAAACATAAAATAAAAGAATTTTCATTGTCTTCCTTTTCGGTAGATAATAAAGTAACAGTTCTTGTACTTACATTTATAATATTTATTACAGGATTAAGTGCTTACCTAGGAATGGCTCGCGAAGCTTTTCCCGAAGTTGTTACACCTACAATTTATATAACTACTCCTTACCCAGGTAATAGCCCCCTGGATATAGAAAAACTTATTACCCGACCTATAGAAAAAGAGGTAAATGGAATTTCGGGAATAGACGAAATTAATTCATCTTCGGTTCAAGGATTTTCAATGATAATTGTAGAATTCGACTTTAGCGTTACTCCAGAAGAGGCTTTACGAAAAGTAAAAGACAAAGTAGATAGGGCTAAAAGTGATAAAGATTTTCCAAAGGATCTACCTGCCGATCCCGATATTTTTGATATGAATATTAGCGAGCTAATGCCAATAATGAACATCAACCTCTCGGGAGATTATACATTAGATCAACTTAAAGAATACGCAGAATATCTCGAAGATGAAATTGAAGATTTAACAGAAATTACCAAAGTAGAGATTAGAGGAATTCAAGATAAAGAAGTTGAGGTAGCTGTAGATAGATACAAAATTGAATTGATGAAAATCAGTTTCAGCGATATAGCCGATGCCATTCAATACGAAAATATGACCATTTCTGGTGGCGATATTATTAGTGGAGGAATCAGAAGAAATATTCGTGTAGTTGGCGAATTTACTAATACCGATGAAATTGGCAATATAATTATTAAACGTGAAAATCGAGAGGTTGTTTACCTAAAAGATGTTGCAAAAATAAATTTCAAAGAGAAACAAAAAGAGAGTTATGCCCGTGAGTATTCTCACCCTGTAGTAATGTTAGATATAATGAAGCGTTCGGGAGAAAACTTAATTAATGCTTCAGAAAAAATTAATAAAATAATTGATAAAGCAAAAGCAGATAAATTCCCTCCTAATCTTAGCGTTTCTATGACTAACGACATGTCAGACAAAACAAAAATGCAGGTTGCCGAACTAGAAAATTCAATCATTTTGGGTATGCTACTTGTTGTGGGAGTTCTAATGTTCTTCTTAGGATTACGTAACGCATTATTTGTAGGAATTGCAATCCCTCTTTCTATGTTACTATCATTTATTATTCTAGACTCTTTAGATGTAACACTTAATACAATGGTGTTGTTTTCTTTAGTAATGGCACTAGGTATGTTGGTAGATAACGGTATTGTTATTGTCGAAAATATTTATAGGCTTATGAGCGAAGGTTATAAACCTATAGAAGCTGCAAAACAAGGAGCTGGTGAAGTTGCATGGCCAATTATAGCCTCAACTGCTACAACTCTTGCAGCATTTCTTCCTCTGGCATTTTGGCCAGGAATGATGGGAGAGTTTATGAAATATCTACCTATAACTTTAATAATTGTTTTAAGTTCTTCTCTTTTTGTAGCACTAGTTATAAATCCTGTACTTACATCAATGTACATGAAAGTAGAAGAAGCTGTTGTACCTAAAAAGAGAATGAGAATAGCCACATTTTTACTTATTGGTTTAGGTATTTTATTCCTTGTAATTGGCTTTTCAAGCCAAGCAGAAGGTAAAATTGCAATAGGAAATTTATTTTTGATGTTCGCAATATTCGGACAAGTTCAAATATACTTCCTTTCTCCTGCCACAAAATGGTTTCAAGAAACACTCATGCCTTTATTAGAAAAGTATTATTCTAAAACAATAAAATTTGCGTTAACAGGAAAAAGACCTTTACTATTCTTAACAGGAACTTTTGCACTACTAATTTTTTCCATCGCAATATTTGGAGTTTTCACACCAAAAGTAGATTTCTTTCCTAGCAACGAACCCAATCAGGCCTTTGTGTACATACAATATCCTATAGGTACCGATATAGAACTTACAAACGATGTTACTAAAGAGTTAGAAGAAAAAGTTTTAGCAGTTACCAATAAATATATAGTTGAAGAAACTGACGAAAACGGGGAAAAGTACCCTTATAACTTTATGGTTAAAGCCATGATAGCACAAGTTGGCGAAGGAACAGGAGACCCAAGTCAAGGGCAATCTTTAGGAGCAACTCCAAACAAAGCAAAAATTGCAGTTGAGTTCCGAGAGAGCTCTGAGCGTAGAGGAGTATCGTCTAAAAAAGTATTAGAAGAAATTAGAAGCGCTGTACAAGGTTATCCTGGTTTAACCGTTTCTGTAGATAAAGATCAGAACGGACCACCACAAGGAGCAGCAGTTAATATAGAACTTAGAGGCGATAATTACGAACTAGTTCTTGCCGAAGCCGAAAAACTTAAACACTTTATTAACCGTGCAGGAATAGACGGAATAGATGGATTAAAGCTTGATGTAGATCAGGGTAAGCCAGAAATACCAGTAATTGTTGATAGAGCTAAAGCTCGCCGTTTCAATTTATCTACAGCACAAATTGGCGATGCAATAAGAACATCTATTTACGGCAAAGAAGTTTCTACCTATAAAGAAGGAGAAGACAACTACGAAATTAATGTTAGACTTCAAGAAAAATTTAGAATAAACCAATCTGCCATTATGGATCAGTTAATTACTTTCCGTAATCAGGCAACAGGTAAAATTGCACAAGTCCCTATATCGGCAGTTGCAAAAACTACAATGACATCAAATTTCTCTACCGTAAAACGTAAAGATTTAGATAGGCTAATTACTGTTTATTCAAACGTTACCGAAGATGCAAATGCAAACGAAGTTGTAGCTCAGATAAAAGAAGAAATAAGTAACTACAAACTACCAGAAGGAATGACACTTCAGTTTACAGGCCAGCAAGAAGAACAAGCTAAAGAAATGGCATTCTTGTCTAATGCACTTTTAGTAGCCGTTTTTATGATTTTCTTAATTATTGTAGCACAGTTCAACTCAACATCAACACCATTAATAATTATTAGTTCTGTAATTTTAAGTTTAATTGGTGTACTGCTTGGGTTAGTAATTTTTCAGATGCACTTTATTATTATGATGACAATGATAGGTATAGTTTCGCTCGCCGGAATTGTGGTAAACAATGCCATAGTACTTATAGATTATACCAATCTAATTATCGAAAATAAAAAAACAGAACTCGGACTCGACGACAAAGCATACCTCAACAAAGAGCAAATACTGGAGATGATAGTTACTGGTGGCGAAAAACGTTTACGCCCAGTATTACTAACAGCAATAACCACTATTTTAGGATTGCTTCCACTAGCAACAGGTATGAATATAAACTTCTTCACAGCATTTACCGAGTACGACCCTCAAATATATTTTGGAGGCGACAACGTAGTTTTCTGGGGGCCAATGTCATGGGCAATTATTTTCGGACTAACATTTGCAACCTTCCTAACATTAGTAATTGTTCCCGTAATGTTCTACATTATGTACAGAGGCAAATATAGAGTATGGAATAGAAAACAAAAAAAGTTAGGATTAGCTTAGAGATTTCCTTAACTCTACAATAATTTTTTGGGCAGTTACCGTGCTGTCCGTTAATAGTTGTAACTCACAAATATTTTCATAAAAACCCTGTAATGGTCTTAGCCCAAAAGCTAAGCCATTACAGGGTTTCATTCAATATATTTCTTCACTACAAGCTACCACTTCCATCACTACTGCAAGAGAATATGGTAGTACAAAAACATTCTTTCTCAAAAAAAACTTTACAACATCTGTAACAAAACTATTAGTTATTACGTATAAGACAAAGTAGTCTGCTTACATTACTTACTACAACTTAAATATCAAAAACGATTATTAAATCGGATAATTTAAAAAGAAGACATGAGACAACTGAAAATTACGAAACAAGTTACCAACAGGGAAACCGCGTCATTAGATAAATATCTTCAAGAAATTGGTAAAGTAGATTTAATTACTGCCGAGGATGAAGTGGAATTGGCGCAGAAGATCCGAGCTGGAGACCAAAGAGCATTAGAGAAATTAACTAAAGCCAATCTTAGATTCGTAGTTTCAGTTGCAAAACAATATCAAAATCAAGGATTAACACTTCCTGATTTAATTAACGAAGGAAACTTAGGATTAATTAAAGCGGCACAACGTTTCGATGAAACTCGTGGATTTAAATTTATCTCTTACGCAGTTTGGTGGATTCGTCAATCTATACTTCAAGCATTAGCAGAGCAATCTCGTATTGTTCGTTTGCCTTTGAACAAAATTGGTTCTATCAACAAAATCAACAAGATGTATGCATCGTTAGAGCAAGAGCACGAAAGAGCTCCTTCTGCTAGCGAAATTGCATCGCACTTGGAGATGAGTGAAGATGACGTTAAGGAATCTATGAAAAATGCAGGTCGTCATGTATCAATGGACGCACCACTTGTTGAAGGAGAAGATTCTAACCTTTACGATGTAATTCGTTCTGGAGAATCTCCAATTCCTGATAAAGATTTATTAAACGAATCTTTGAGAACAGAAATTAGTAGAGCATTAGCTACACTTACTCCACGTGAGGCAGATGTAGTACAACTTTATTTCGGATTAGGCGATGAGCACCCAATGACTCTTGAAGAAATTGGTGAGCAATTCGATCTTACTCGTGAGCGAGTACGTCAGATTAAAGAGAAAGCTATCCGCCGCTTGAAGCATACTTCTAGAAGTAAAATTCTTAAAACATACTTAGGATAATTTATACTAAGATTTGAAGAGGGCTTTATTGCCCTCTTTTTTGTTCCCTTATTTTAGGAATACACGTCACACAGAGTGAAGACTGCTTCGCCAGCAAGGCGGAAGCAGCGTAATCGAAGTGTTTAGTACAGTTGAAAAAACATAATGTGTCACACTGTAGTTGAAGATTCTTCGACTCCGCAAAAGTTACGCTCAGAATGACGTTGAAGAAGTATTTTTAACAACACACAACCAATACACAACAAAATGAGTAAAAGAATTATTTCTCCATCGCTATTAGCTTCAGATTTCACTAATCTACAAAGCGAAATAGAAATGCTAAACGAAAGTGAAGCAGAATGGTTGCATCTCGATATTATGGACGGAGTTTTTGTACCCAACATAACATTTGGGATGCCAGTAATAAAACAAATGCGAAAACACAGCAAGAAAATTTTTGATGTGCATTTGATGATAGTTGATCCTGATCGCTATGTAGAAGATTTTGCGAAAGCAGGAGCAGATATTTTAGTTGTCCACTACGAAGCTTGCACTCACCTGCACCGTACAATTCAGCAAATAAAAGCTAATGGAATGAAAGCTGGAGTTTCTCTAAACCCTCACACACCAGTTTCTGTTTTAAGCGAAGTTCTTGCTGATTTAGATGTAGTTTTAATTATGTCTGTTAATCCAGGATTTGGAGGACAGAAATTTATAGAAAATACTTATTCTAAAATAAAAGATCTAGTTGAACTTAAAAAAACAAAAGGGTCTAATGCTATTATCGAGATTGATGGAGGAGTAAACACAACCATACTTCCTAAACTTGAAGAAGCAGGAGCCCAAGCTTTTGTAGCAGGTAGCTTTGTTTTTAACTCAGACAATCCGAAGCAGACTATTAGCGACTTGTTGAGTTGTTAAAATCCATTTAGTAAAACTGTGATTCAGTAATTAAGTTTTGCAAATAAACACATAAACCTGTCTGCCTAGAAGTAGACAATTAAAACAAATAAACAATTATGAAAATAGCAATAGGTTGCGACCATGCAGCAGTAGCATACAAAGCAGAAATTAAAAAGCACCTCGAAGCAAAAGGTTTCGAAGTAAAAGATTTTGGACCTTACAACGACGATAGTGTTGATTACCCCGATTTTATTCACCCAGTAGCTGATGCTGTTGAGAGCGATGAGTTTGATTTTGGAGTAATAATGTGTGGTAGTGGAAACGGAGCAGGAATAACTGCAAACAAACACCAAGGAATTAGAGCTTCACTCTGTTGGAATGTTGAGTTAGCTCAACTAGCTCGTCAGCATAACGATGCAAACATACTTGATATGCCAGCACGATTTGTTTCTTTGGAATTAGCTCTAGAAATGGTTGATGCTTTCTTTAGTACTGATTTCGAAGGAGGACGCCATCAAACAAGAGTAGATAAAATTCCTGTAAAGAAATAAGTTAAAAAGTACTTAAAAGTTTAAAGTGCCTAGAGTTTTAAGTGATGATATATAACTTTAGGCACTCATAAGTACTTAAAACTTTAGGCACTTATTTTAACTCGAATATCTGCTCCAAAATCTTCTCAGTAATCAAGTAAGTAGGTAATACACCTTGATGTCCTAATCCACCTGAAGCTAACGTTGCTCCTGTTTCTAAAGGATTATCCGATGCATAATATGCGTACCTTAACTCTACATCTTCGGCAATACTATTTCTAATTTTAGAAGCTGCCTGAATTGCTTTTTGGTAGTGAGCTCCTTCCATTTCTAATCCTATTACTCCCCAAGAAGAATTTTTGAAAAATCTTAAAATATCTTTATTCTGAAGAGATGTACCTAGAACAGAGATCATTGGCCCTCCAAAAACCTCTAATTCAGTATCTTTAAAATCGTCAACACTCAAAGCATTCTTAAAAGGATAGTTATCTGCTGTACCTTCGAAAACATGTGCATTAGGGATCATTAAATCTCCCTTACCACCTTGCAGAATTCCAGCTTTACCCATTATCGATATAGATTGTATATTCATCTGTTGCTTTACTCCTTCTTTATCTTTGTAGGGTTTAAGCAATTCGTCCATTGCCTCAAAAGCTTGCTCGCCAAAAGCATAGTCCATTACAATTAATACAGGTGCATTCTTTTTGTCTGATATTTTTCCTCCTATCGGCAAATTAGTCTCATCAACTTTTGCAGTATCAAAGATCTGAACATTAATATTTGACCCAGACTTATCTTCAACATAAGTCATCCCATTTTTAAGAGCTAATCCTTCTACTTTGGTACGTAATGCTGAGTTTTTATCATCACTCAATTCAACATAAAAATCGACACCTTTATGTGCTTTTTTAGTATTAGGAAGAGCTTGCTTTGCATATAACAGGTTCATTACGCTATGCATGTTTGCACTGATTATATGTAGGGGTCTATTAAAAAATTTCTTCTTAACTAATATGTTCTTGATGTTATTGGCCCATAATTCGCCATGTAGGTGATGGCCAATTCTTTCGCGAAGAATAGAGTTGAAAGATATTTCTCTTCTTTTTCCTTCCAGCATTTCGTCTATAGAAAGTTTCCCTAACCAATACATAATGTGTATGAATCGCTCTGGATTATTTTCTGTAGCTAACTCCCTGTAAACAGTGTTTACTTCATCAAAACTCCTACCCAATAAACTGCCTAAATGAGTAAGTGCAATTTCACGTTGTTTACCTGTAAGCTTCTTTTTTCCCAGCGCAATTTCTTCAATTAAACCCCACTCTCTTATAGTTTTACCTTCTTTATTAATTAAAGCTCTATTTCTAATTTTCCCTGATTCGTGAAATAAGAATGTAAGGTGAGTAAGTATATCGTATATCTCCGAACGACCACGAGTAATTTCAATATTCATTTGATCGACGTCTATTCTATAACAGTTTCTACGACGCTTAGCAGGATAAATTACCTCGAAATGCGATTTAGAGAAACCTTCATCGGAAGTAAGGTTAATAAACCTACACTCTTCTATTCCTTCTGGCAATCTATCAATTACATAAACTAGTCCATCTAGCTCTACTTTATCTTTATCTCCAATACTTCCGTATATTTCTGGACGAAGAGATAACAATCCATTTATAATTGCTTCTCCCGATACTCCACTTGGCTTATAAAAACCTCTATTAAAAAGGTGACGCATTGTTACGTATAATCTTTCTATTGCCGCAGATGACTCTTGTGCTCTTGATCTAGTTTTTATTTTGGTCATATATATTTTATTTCGTTATCAAATTTATATAAAAAAGACCGGAAATAAACCAGTCTTAAATATTATTGTCTTGCTGATTTTAAATCAACAATAAATTTTTCTAAATCATCTAGTTCTACGTGGTCCATCACAACAACTTTATACCATTTATTATTGCCGGAATGAGTTTGCGGAACAAGACCGTATTTCTTAACAACTTCAACAGGAATAAATTCTGCTTCCACAGTAACAATATTCATTTTTTCATCTCTGAAATACCTAATTCCCATATCATCCAACTGGTTGGTAAGCCAAGTAGTACGATAAAGCAATTTATTAATTTTCTCTAGCCAACCAAAAGGGCCGTAAGTAAATAAGATCATCCAAACAGCAATTGCATTTGCACCAGACCTACTTCCACTTAGAGTAATATCCATTCCGCTTACATATTGTGCTTCCTCGGTAAATACATACTTCATTAGGTTTTTACGAGCAATAAAAATTCCTGTTCCATAAGGTGCTTGAAGCATTTTATGAGCATCTAAAGTAACCGAACTAATATGTGGATTGCGGAAATTAACAGTAGAACTAGGATTACTAATTGGATAGATAAATCCTCCAAAAGCTCCATCAATATGCATCTTGAAATCGAGATTGTATTTCTGCATTACATCAACATAAATATCTGGGTCATCAACAGAGCCAAACATCGTAGTAGCCATATTTGCCACAACTATGAAATACTTTTTGCCTGACTCTATTGCTTTTGAAACAATATTATCAAGACCTTCTTCTATAATTTCTCTAGTTTTAAATTCTACAGGAACCTCTAACCAATCGAGGTTAAGAATGTTCCCTGCCTTTGGCATAGAATAATGTGAATCGGCTGAAGAAATAATTGCTATTTCTTCGTGAGTAGCTTTATATTCTCTCCTGAAATAATTTCTATACATCCAAATAGCCTGAATATTTGCTTCAGTACCTCCACTAGCAACATACCCATCAAATGCATCATCTTCGCCTTTTAATACGTCAAAAGCTAATAAATCTATCAATTCTCTTTCTAAGGCTTGAGTTCCTGCAAAAAAGGCTTCACTCTCTCCTAAGGTATGACATCCGATATGATTGGGGTTTTGAACAAAAGTTCTTAGTATTGGAGCATCTTTCAAGAATGATGCACTATCGTAAAACACCTCCCCATCCAACTTAGACGCAGGAATACCAAGAGTGGTATCGTTTTTAAAATTTACATTCTCTCTTAGTGCTCTTGATATTTTTTTATTGATATCCGGATGAGATAGTTTCTTCCAAAATTTCATTTTATATAATTTTTAATGATTTTGCTCCAGAAAATAGAAGCTTAGTTTTTTTAACTAAAATATCTGACTGATTGAAACTTAGCTATAAATGGCTAAACTTAATTCTGAAAATTCAAATATTTAAAATAATAATTATTGTTATAATAATTAGGTTTGGACATAAGTACTTGCCCAAATAACCTATAAAATTATTGGTGGGTTAAACTTGAAATGGAAATAAAGTTTGAATTGTACATTTTATTAGTTTCAAAATTCGAGTGCAAAGATGCACTATTATTTTCAGAAA
>JADGDT010000040.1:17061-26529 GCA_016744755.1 Ichthyobacteriaceae bacterium
ATTATTGGTGGGTTAAACTTGAAATGGAAATAAAGTTTGAATTGTACATTTTATTAGTTTCAAAATTCGAGTGCAAAGATGCACTATTATTTTCAGAAAATACAGTTTATAAATTCCATTAAATTCAATACTTAATAGAAGTACACGTCATTTTATGATTAATCTTACCTTGTAAAGTCGTATTAATTATGATATCAATATCCTTCATCAAAGTTATATGATATTATGAAAAAAAGACATCGATCACTTTTTTTGAAAAATATTTCCAAATATAGAAGAGTTTATTATCTTTATTTGCTCAAAAAGAACATGACTATACTATTATTAAATATAAAATATGAATGTTTAAATTAATTTTAAAAAATTAATAAAACTGTTCTAAAGCATTGAAAACATAGCTTTTAATTCTTACATTGTCATGGTTTAAAAAGTACAATCATGACATTAGTTAGGGTATTTATTGATTTACAATCAAATATAGCTTGACTTAAAGCATATTTTTACCTTATTTTCGCACCTGATGAATGTATTGTATATACTTATAATTGTGAGTCTTTCTATTGCTGTTTTCTTTTTAGGGATATTTATTTATTCTGTTAATAAAGGTCAGTACGATGATGATTACACTCCTTCCGTAAGAATGTTATTTGACGATGAGCTAATAATTGAAGACGCAGAAGAGAAAAAAGAAGAAATTGAAAAAAAATTATAAAAATAAATATTAAACCAAACTCAATAAATAAATTTTAATATGGAAGTTCAGAAGTTTTACTACGACAATAAGATTGTTAGAAATTTCTTGTATGCAACCATTATTTGGGGAGTTGTAGGAATGACAGTTGGGCTAATGGTAGCCTTTCTATTTTTCTTTCCCGAATGGATGGCACAAGACGAATGGTCATTACCCTGGCTAAGTTTCGGACGACTACGTCCACTTCACACTAATGCTGTGATTTTTGCATTTGTTGGAAACTCTATTTTTACAGGAGTTTACTACTCAACACAACGATTGTTAAAAACTAGAATGTATAGCGATTTGCTAAGTCAGATTAACTTCTGGGGATGGCAATTAATCATTGTTGCCGCAGCAGTTACTTTTCCACTTGGATATAATTCAAGTAAAGAGTATGCTGAATTAGAATGGCCAATAGACATTGCAATAGCAGTAGTTTGGTTAGTATTCGGCTACAACCTTATTGCAACTATTATAAAAAGACGTGAGCGTCATATTTATGTAGCTATTTGGTTCTATATTGCTACGTTTGTTAC
Organism: Ichthyobacteriaceae bacterium; assembly: GCA_016744755.1. Classification (GTDB taxonomy): domain Bacteria; phylum Bacteroidota; class Bacteroidia; order Flavobacteriales; family JADGDT01; genus JADGDT01. The sequence goes on from JADGDT010000040.1 coordinate 18,331, forward strand.
GATTACAGTTTTACACGTATTTAATAATCTAGAAATTCCTGTTTCTTTAACTAGCTGGAAAAGTTATTCTGTTTACGCAGGGGTACAAGATGCTCTGGTACAATGGTGGTATGGACACAATGCAGTTGCATTCTTCCTTACAACACCAATACTAGGTTTGATGTACTACTTTGTTCCCAAAGCAGCACAACGTCCTGTATATTCATACCGACTTTCAATTATCCACTTCTGGTCTTTAATCTTCCTATATATTTGGGCAGGACCTCACCATTTACTTTACACAGCTCTTCCTGATTGGGCACAGAGTTTAGGTACAGTATTCTCTATTATGCTTATTGCTCCATCTTGGGGAGGTATGATAAACGGACTACTTACACTACGTGGTGTTTGGGATAAAGTTAGAGAAGATCCTATTCTTAAGTTTATGGTTGTAGCCATTACGGGTTATGGTATGTCAACTTTCGAAGGGCCTATGTTGGCACTTAAAAATGTAAATGCAATTGGACACTATACCGATTGGATAGTTGGTCACGTACATATTGGAGCATTAGCTTGGAATGGATTTATGGCATTTGGTATGATTTACTGGTTACTACCACGTATGTGGAAAACTGAGCTTTACTCTCAGAAACTAGCAAACATACATTTCTGGATAGGCACATTAGGTATTTTATTCTATGCTATACCATTGTATTGGGCAGGTTTTGCACAAGCAGCGATGTGGAAACAGTTTAATCCTGATGGAACTTTAGTTTACGGTAACTTCCTAGAAACCGTAACACAAATTTTACCAATGTACATGATGCGAGCATTTGGAGGAACATTATACTTAACAGGTATTCTTATTCTTGCTTGGAACGCTATAATGACTATTCGTAAAGGAAGTAATGTTGAAGATGAAGCTGCCGAAGCTCCTGCCTTAAAACCAATTACTGTATCAAGGTTACCTGGTGAAGATTGGCACTATGCATTAGAACGCAAGCCTGTTAGATTTACTATTTACGCTTTAATTGTAATTCTTATTGGAGGTGCGATTGAAATTATTCCAACTATAGTTGTTAAATCAAACATACCTACTATTGAAGCAGTTCGTCCTTTAACAGCTCTTGAGCAAGAAGGAAGAGATTTATATATAAGAGAAGGCTGTAACAACTGTCACTCTCAAATGATTCGTCCTTTCCGTTCGGAAACTGAGCGTTATGGTGAGTACTCTAAAGCTGGCGAATTTGTTTATGATCACCCATTCCTATGGGGCTCTAAACGTACTGGTCCAGATTTACATAGAATTGGAAGCAAGTATAACGATGCTTGGCACTTTAACCATATGCTTGACCCTAGAATTACTTCTCCAGGTTCAATTATGCCACGTTACCCATGGTTGTTTACCGATGATTTAGATTATTCTGAAGTTTCTGATAAACTTTCTACACTTTCATTTTTAGGAGTTCCTTATTCTGATGGATATATAAATGGTGCTGCTGAGAATTTAGAAGAACAAGCTAAAGAAATTGCAGATGAATTGAATAAAGATCCTAATATTAATATTGCTAGCAGTAAAGAAATAATTTCTATGATAGCTTATTTACAAAGACTAGGAACTGATATTAAAACTGATAATTAATATGCTAAGGTTTATTAAGCATCATATGGATACAATAGAGGGTATAGCAATATACCCTATAATCTCCTTGTTAATATTCTTTTTGTTTTTCTCTGCTGTAGTTTGGTATGCTGTAAGAACACCACAAGAATCGATTCGCGAGAGTGAGATGCTTCCATTTGATGATAAGAAAACAGACGATCTAATCTAAAAAAAATAAAAAATGAAAAATCGTATCCCTGCTTACGTAACAATACCATCAGTTTTAATAACTGTAATTGTTTCGATAGCCCTAATGCTAGATACCAAGGAGTATCCAGGGTTTTGGGAAAGTCCATATTTATGGATGTTTATGTTTGTTGTTACTCTTTTGCTTTTAGCATTAGACGCAGTAAACAAGTCACTTGATGCTATTAAGTATCAAGCAATGTCTAAAGAAGAGCGTGAAGAAATAAAAAGTACAAAAAAACAAGGTTGGAAAGCTTTAATGCAAAGCCTTACTGATGCTAAAGAGATTGAACATGAAGAAGATATTCTTTTAAGTCATGATTATGATGGTATTCAGGAATTAGATAACGAGCTTCCACCTTGGTGGGTTTGGTTGGGTTATCTTACTATATTCTTTACGTTTGCCTATGCTATACGTTACCACGTTATGGATGGACCAAGTCAAGAGAAAGAATATGAAATTGAGATGGCTGAAGCAAAACTAGAAGTTGAGGAATATCTTAAGAATACTCCTGATTTAGTAAATCTAGATAATGTTGAGTTGCTTACAGATGCATCTTCATTAGAGGAAGGAAATAAAATTTTCCAAACTAATTGTGCAGCATGTCATACTGCCGATGGAGGAGGATTGATTGGTCCAAACCTTACCGATGAGTATTGGATACTTGGAGGAGGAATTAAAGATATTTATAAAACAATATCAAAAGGAGGCCGTCCTGGAAAAGGGATGATTTCTTGGAGTTCTACTATTCGCCCTACTCAAATGCAACAAGTTGCTAGTTATGTGATATCCTTACAAGGTACTACACCTAATAACCCTAAAGCTCCTGAAGGAGATAAATGGGAGGAATAGTAACTAAAATTTAGTAAATATTTAAAGTTTGAGGTTAAGTATTCATTATAATACTTAACCTCAAGCTTTTTTTTTAGAAAAGGATAATTTCATCTTTTTCTGTTTTAGGTCATATTTCATATCTGTGGAAATCACTAATATAGTGGTGTCTAGAAATAACACCAAAAGTTAAAAAATTATGAAAGACGATAGTTTCAGAGATCATATAAGTACCATAAATGAAGATGGGTCAAGACATTTTATCTTCCCAAAAAAGCCTCATGGTAAATTCTACGATTATAGAACATATTTAAGTTGGTTTTTATTAGCCTTCTTTTTTATTGGTCCTTTTATCAAAATAAAAGGTAACCCATTGTTGATGATAAATGTTTTAGAGAGGAAGTTTTCTTTATTTGGATCAATGTTTTACCCTCAAGACTTTTATATTTTTGTATTGATGATGATTACAGGAATTGTCTTCATTGTTTTATTTACAGTAGTTTTTGGCAGGATATTTTGTGGTTGGCTTTGTCCTCAAACTATTTTTCTTGAAATGGTTTTTCGAAAAATTGAATTTGCTATTGATGGAGATAGAATCAGACAGATGAAATTAGATAAAATGCCTTGGAATTCCGAAAAGTATAGGAAACGTATTTCAAAGTGGTCTATATATTTTATTATTTCATATTTAATTGCAAATACTTTTCTTGCTTATGTTATGGGTATAGAAAAGGTATATGAGTTTTATGAAGTGGGACCTATTGCAAATCCAGGTGGTTTTGGAGCTTTAGTTATTTTTACTGTTGCATTTTACTTTGTTTTTGCTTCGTTTAGGGAGCAAGCTTGCATCATTGCATGTCCGTACGGAAGATTACAAGGTGTACTTTTAGATAGAAAATCGATACAAGTTTCTTATGATTATGTTCGCGGCGAAAAAGAAACAGGAAGAGCTAAATTTAAAAAATCTGAAGATAGATCTACTACTGGCAAAGGTGATTGTATTGATTGTAATCAATGTGTTGAAGTTTGCCCTACTGGTATTGACATCAGAAATGGTAGTCAATTGGAGTGTGTGAATTGTACTGCATGTATGGATGCCTGCGACTCGGTAATGGATAGTGTTAATCTACCAAAAGGATTGATTAGATATGCATCCGAAGAAAACATTGATAATGGCGAGAAGCCTTCCTTTAATGCAAGAATTATTGGATATACAACTGTACTTACTATTTTATTGATAGTTGTTGCTAGCTTATTATTTTTAAGATCAGATGTTGATACTACATTATTAAGGTTGCCAGGTCAACTATATCAAACTGAGCAAAATGGAGATATATCTAATGTATTTACCTACAAAATGGTTAATAAAACCAATTTTGATAAGGCAGTAGAATTAAAATTAATATCTCATAAAGGAGAAATAGAAATGGTTGGACATGAAGCAATAGTTGTTAAAGCTAGCGAAAGATATGAAGGTACTATTTTTATAAAAATATCTAAAGATCAACTTAATAGAACTAAGAATAAAGTGATAATTGGTGTATATGAAGAGGGTGAGCTTATTAAAAAAGTTAAAACCAATTTTATTGGACCAATGAAATTTTAAAAATTGTAAAGTATTTTAAGTGAATCTATTACAAAGTGTATAATCAACATTCTTTATTATTGTGGTAAAGAGTGTTGATTAATTATTTTATGATTTGATAAGTTTTTTAGGTAAAGTAATATCATTTGCTAAATTTGTAGATGAATATATAAAAGAGAAATTATGAAATTTAACTGGGGACACGGAATAACAATATTTTTAGTGATTTTTGTAGTAACTACGGTAAGTGTGGTAGTATTAATAATTACTGACGACACTTATAATCACGAGCTAGTTTCCGAAAATTACTATGAGGATGAACTGAAGTTTCAAGAAGAAATAGATAAAGTAAATGATGCTTCAAAATTAACTTCAAATGTAAAATATAGAGTTTCAAAAGAAGGTGTTTTAATAACCTTCCCAAGTGATTTTGACTATGCAAAAGTTTCAGGAAATATTGAAATGAAAAGACCTTCTAAAAAGATTTTAGATTTTGTTATGCCTGTGGAGCTAGACGAAAATTATCAAATTCTTATTCCTGCTCAAAAAGCCATTCAAGGAAAATGGAAAATGGTGATAGACTGGAAAGTAGGAGAACAGGAATTTATGTACAAAGCAAACATTAGACTGTAATACTTACCCCTAATATTTTAGAAAATGGATTTTTTAATAACAGCAATAATAATAGGGTTAGGAACAGGATTTCATTGCTTAGGAATGTGTGGACCAATTGCATTTGCTCTACCAGTTGATAGAACAAACAAATTTAGAGGTGCTTTCCAGAATATAACTTATCAATTTGGGAGGTTGATTACATACTCTTTTATGGGATTGATTTTCGGAACGCTTGGCAAAGGCTTATCATTAGCTAGTTCTCAACAATATTTATCTATCGCTACAGGAGTAATGATGATAGTTATTATATTGTGGCCTACCGATAAACTGGGTAGTATAGGGGTGACTTCCTTTATTTACAAAAAAGTAGGTAGAATAAAAGCTAAACTTGGAAGCTTGCTAAAAAAACGTGATACCAAAACACTGTTTGCTATAGGCTTGTTAAATGGAGCTTTACCTTGTGGGCCTGTTTACGCAGCACTAATTGCCGCTATTGCCACAGGAACTGCATTAAAAGGAGCATTATTCATGTTTGTGTTCGGTTTAGGAACAGTACCATTTATGTTTGCAGCAACATTTATTGGTAATTTTATGAGTTTATCGTTTAGAAATAGAATTCAGAAAGTAATTCCTGCCATTGTTGTAATAATTGGACTTTTATTTATTCTTAGAGGTTTAGGTTTAGGAATACATATGATATCGCCTCCCGAGAAAAAACTACATATTCAGGAAGAACAGACGGAAATGAAATGTGGAGGTATGATGAAATGTGGGGGATAGGTACTGATTTTATAAATACTGTACATCGCTATTAATTATCCATTCTTTTGCTTCTTCAATATTGCCGAATGGTCTAAGTTTATCGCCAATTTTGAGATGAACAAGAGTAGGTAAAATAATTTTACTGGAATCATCGCTTACTACCGCAATTTTCAATTCAGAAAGTATAATATGTTCCGACATAAAACTAACCATATTTTCTATATCGGATATATCCATTTGTATTGTTGAATTGCTAATTACAGTTATCAACCCCTTAGAACTTGCATCCAATAATTTATCTTTTATCATGTGTTTAAAAGAATCTATGATATCTTTTTTTAATATTTCACCGATAAAAGTCCTGGTAACAATATTACCTTCTAATATTTCTTCTCTTAAATATTTTATGTTGCCCATTGTAAAATACTGATTTTTATACAATTAAGTTTTATTGTGAAAAGGGGTAAAGGGTTCAGCCAATGTAGGGAAAAATTGTCAGAATTTGACTACTTAAATCTCATGTTTTATCCAATCAATAATTATTTAAAATGGTTAACTTTGCATTTTATAAGAAACAAAGAGATTTAAGATGCAAAATCCAAAGAGATATACAATTACGGCAGCATTGCCTTACACAAATGGACCTGTTCATATTGGTCATTTAGCAGGTGTTTATGTTCCCGCTGATATTTATTCGAGGTACTTACGCCAGAAAGGAAATGATGTAGCTTTTGTTTGTGGATCTGATGAGCACGGTGTACCAATAACGATAAAAGCTAAAAAAGAGGAAATTACTCCTCAGCAAGTTGTTGATAAATACAATAAAATCATAAAAGATTCTTTTGCTGATTTTGGTATTACATTCGATAATTATTCTCGTACATCGGGAAAGATGCACCACGAAACTGCTTCGGATTTCTTTAAGAAAATGTATAATCAAGGTGATTTTATAGAAGAGACTTCTTCTCAATATTACGATGAGGCAGAGAAACAATTTTTGGCAGATAGATACATTACTGGTACTTGCCCAAAATGCGGAAATGATAGTGCATACGGTGATCAATGTGAAAAATGTGGATCTACTTTAAGCCCTACAGAATTAATTGATCCTAAATCTGCATTAAGTGGAAATGTTCCGGTACTGAAAGAAACTAAACACTGGTTTCTACCTTTAGATAAACACGAAAATTTTTTAAGAGAGTGGATACTAGAAGGACATAAAAATGATTGGAAACCTAATGTTTACGGACAAGTAAAATCATGGGTAGACGATGGATTGCGTCCTAGAGCAGTAACTAGAGATTTAGATTGGGGTATTCCTGTTCCTGTTGAAGGTGGCGAAGGAAAAGTTCTTTACGTTTGGTTTGATGCACCTATTGGGTATATTTCATCAACAAAAGAATGGGCTGCAGAGCAAGGGAAAGATTGGGAGCCTTATTGGAAAGATAAGGACACTAAATTGGTTCATTTTATTGGTAAAGACAACATTGTGTTCCACTGTATTATTTTCCCAGCTATGCTTAAATCTCATGGCGATTATATTTTACCTGATAATGTACCAGCAAACGAGTTCTTAAATTTAGAGGGAGATAAAATTTCTACTTCTAAAAACTGGGCGGTTTGGTTGCACGAATATTTGGAAGATTTTCCTGATAAGCAAGATGTGCTACGTTACACTCTTACTGCAAATGCTCCAGAATCTAAAGACAACGACTTTACATGGAAAGATTTCCAAGCTAGAAACAACAATGAGCTTGTGGCTATCTTCGGAAACTTTATAAATCGTGTGGTAGTTCTTACTAATAAATATTACAATGGGGTTGTGCCAGCACAAGGCGAACTTACAGATATTGATAGAGATGTTCTTAATCAACTTAATAACTTCCCCGATAAGATTGCACGTAGTATTGAGCGTTACCGTTTCCGTGAATCTTTATCAGAAATGATGAACTTGGCACGTTTGGGTAATAAATATCTTGCTGACGAAGAGCCTTGGAAATTGATTAAGACAGATGAGAAACGAGTAGAAACAATTATGAATGTTGCACTACAGATTTCATCTGCATTAGCTGTTGTTTCAGAGCCTTTCTTGCCTTTCACTTCTGTAAAATTAACTTCTATGCTGAATTTACCTTCTCTTATATGGGAGGATGTTGCCGAAGAAGGAGATTTAATTGAAGCGGGACATCAAATAGGTAAAGCTGAATTATTGTTTGGTAAGATTGAAGATGCGGAAATTCAAGTACAGCTTGATAAACTTGAAGCTACTAAGAAAGCTAACGAGCTTGAAAACCGTGAAGCTGAACCACAGAAAGAAACAATTACTTTCGAAGATTTCCAGACGATGGATATCCGTATAGGAACTATTGTTGAGGCTATAAAAGTAAAGAAAGCAAAGAAACTTCTTCAACTTAAAGTTGATACAGGACTTGATGTAAGAACAGTTGTTTCGGGAATAGCTGAAAGTTTTAGCCCTGAAGAAATTGTTGGAAAACAAGTTTCAGTTTTAATGAACTTAGCTCCTCGAAAAATTAGAGGTGTAGAAAGCGAAGGAATGATACTTATGGTTGAAAATGC
>JADGDT010000174.1 GCA_016744755.1 Ichthyobacteriaceae bacterium
TCCTTTGGTAGATGAATTTGTAATAGCTGTTGGCGATAATGACGAAGATGATAATACTTTGGAAATTATAGAATCTATTAATAGTCCTAAAATCAAAATAATAAATACTGTTTGGGACAAAGAAAATTATTTAGATAATACAATTTTCGCTCAACAAACCGATGTAGCTAAAGAAGCCTGTACTGGCGATTGGCTTATTTATATTCAAGGAGACGAAGCCATACACGAAGAAGATTATCCTGAAATTAAAAAAGCTTTAGAAGATAATTTGAATAATGAAAAGGTTGATGGTTTACTGTTTAATTACAAACATTTTTGGGGCGATTTTAATCATTTTCATAAGAGCCATTTTTGGTATCCAAAAGAAATGAGGATTATTAGAAATGATAAAAAAATACACTCTTGGAAAGATGCTCAATCTTTTAGAAAGTTTGATAATTTCAATTATACAAAAGAAGGCTATCAGCGTAAAGAAGGTACAGAGAAGTTGAATGTTTTAGAGTTATCGGCAACAATATATCATTACGGACATGCAAGGCCTCCACGTACAATGTCAAAGAAACATGTATCGTTTAATAAGACTATATTAGGTGATACCGAAGAAGTTGAAAAGGAATTAAAAGAATACTTTGGTGAGTTATTTGACTATGGACCATTAAACAAAATACCTGAATTTAAAGGAACTCACCCTGCTGTGATGAAACAATGGGTTGATAAATTTGATTGGGCTGATGATTTGCAATACTCCGGAGAAGTAAATAAAAATAGAGAGCCTTTTGGCCACGAAAAACCTAAACAAAGAGTTGTTTCGTGGATAGAGAATAATCTAATGGGAGGTAGACAGCTGATGGGTTTTAAGAATTACATTTCGTTGGGTAAGGTAAAATAGAACCTATAGTTTAAATATATTATGAGTGATTTTAAAGAAATAACATTTGTCCTTACAAGTTGCAATAGGTTCGATTTGTTGGAAGAAACTCTCAAGAGTTTTGTTAAATTTAATGACTACCCAATTGAAAAATATATTTTCATTGAGGATACTCATAAGATTGAAGAGTTAGAAGATGTAATAAATAAATTCCCGGAAATAAAGGAGAAAGCTATTTTGTTACACAACGAGCCAAAATTGGGGCAAATGGCTAGTATCGATAGAGCTTATAGCTTTGTTGAGACTGATTATATTTTTCACTGTGAAGAAGATTGGGAATTCTATAACAAGAATTTTATAAAAGATTCTCTTTCTGTAATGCAACACGACGAAAAAATAGTTTCGGTTTGGATAAGAGCAAAAGATGATACTAATGGAATGCCAATAGAGAATAATGTTTCTGAGACTAAAGATGGAACTTCATTTCAGTTACTAGAAACAGGATATCGCGATGTATGGCATGGATTTACACTTAATCCAGGGTTACGTAGAACTAAAGATTATTTACTTGGGAAACCTTTTTATGATAAAGGATCTGAAGAAGCACTAAGTGAATTTTACTTCGATAAAGAATTTAGAGGTGCAATTCTGCCAAAAGGATATTTAAAACATATTGGTTGGTTTAGGCATGCTTTAGACCTAAAAGATGGAAAGCCTAGAAGTAAGTTTCAATATGAAATAGACACTTGGTTTAAAAAAACAAAGGCTAACTTTTTTAAGTTAATTGGAAAAACAAAAACAGGTATTTAAAATACCTGTTTTGTTTTATTATTTACTCTTCTATTATATGTTTTTGGTTTAACAACCTAAACAGATAGTACTTTGCAAACCTATTTAATTTCCATTTTATCTTACGCAATAAATTATCTGGCTTACTAGAAATAGTAGAACTCATTTGACCGTTATGTGACCCTTGTTCTGTTATTGGAGGATGAACCCAATGCATATCCACTACATTGTTTTCAATTAAGCTATTGTGCCACCAATCAATTACTGTGTGACATTTAACGTCTGCTAGGTTGTTTAAAATATTTTTTGCTCCTTGTAAATCTATCAAGTATGCACCAGCCATACGTCCTGCATTCGCTTTGTAAATATTCTTGCCTTTTTTAGTTTGCCAATACGAAGGAAACCTTAGGGTGCTATTCTCTAAAGAGATAATAAAACCTTTCTCTATATTTTCAATTTCATCAGAATAACTTGAGAGTTGTTTTTTTATATCTCCTAGAAAGAAAGGGTCATTTTCAAAAACGAGAGCATAGGGTATGTTTTTCTCAACCATTCTTTCATAAGCATGTATGTGGTTAAGTGTACATGAAATTATTCCAATTGGCAGTCTTTCAATATCGTTTCTAAAATACTTGTTTAGTACGTTTTTGTCAATAAACTTAGGATCTCCATCAGTAACAAATTCAAATGAAATATTATTTTCTCCGAATAGTTTGTTGATTCTTTCTTCGTGGTATTCATATCCTTTAAGGGCATGAATAACAAAGACTCCTTCTTTAAAAATTTTATCAATAATATTCATATTACTATTTAGTTATTGCATCATAAAAATTAGTAGCTACATTTTTATCTCTAAACTGTTGAGCATAATCAAAACCTCGTAATGCCATTTCATCTCTAGTTTCTTTACTATTCCATAATTCTAAAATTGCTAATTTTAAATCGCTAGAATTACCTGGTTCTACATACCAGCTGTAATCTCCTCCTGCCTCAGAAAAACAACTTCCAGTAGAACTTATTACTGGTGTTTTGCTGAATAAAGCTTCTATTATTGGGATCCCAAATCCTTCGAAAATACTAGGATAAACAAAAATATCGGCAAGCTGATAGATGCTTGCTAGTTCGGGCATAGATACATTTTTAAGAAAATGAACTCTATCTGTCATTTCATTCTTTGTAACGAACTCTTTTACTAATTTTGTATACTTGGTTTTCTTTCCAACAACAACCAAGTGCATGTCTTTAAAATCAGAAATAGCTTGTACTGCTGTTAGTAGTCCCTTTCGCTTTTCTATTGTACCAACATTAAGAATGTATCTTGCAGGAAGGTTAAATTTTCCCTTTACTTCTTCTTGAAGCTTTAAATCGTATTCTTTCTGAAAAGTTGGGTGGCACCCTTGGTAAACAACTTCAATTTTATTTGGATCAACTTTTAAGAAGTTGACAATGTCTTCTTTTGTTTGTTCTGATATGGCAATAATTTTATCCGCTATTTTACATGCCCTTTTTACCTTCTTTACATGTATCTTAACATCAATTGCTGAATATAATTCAGGAAATCTAATAAAAATTAAATCGTGAATTACAACAATTGACTTAACATTTACTTCGTCAAGTCCATTAGGAATTTCGTTGCTAAGTCCAATGAAAATATCCACCTTGTCTTTCACTAATTGCTTAACAATAGGCTTCTGACGCCAGTATGATGACAGCTTTTTATTTAGCCATCCATGAGGATAAACAACTTCAGTGTTGCTGGATTTGATCGCAAAATCTACATCACCCGGTTTTGGATTGTAAAGCAAATACTCATTGTCAGGGAAGTATTCAGAAAGTAGTCTCACTGTATCTCTACTGTAGTTGCCTAATCCTGACTTGTTGTGAAAAGCTCTTTTAGCGTCGAATCCAATTTTCATATCTATTATTTTTTATTATTAAACATTAGATACTTTGTAGCTTGGAAATTTGCATCAAGTAGCATCCTTAATTCAATTATTTCCTCAGTCTTATTTAATTTATCGTAAATATCGTTTAATGGATTGTCACTATTTATATCAGATAGAAAATACTTTTCTGTAATTAGATTGTGTTTCAGAATATATCTGCCGTCAAAAACAGAAACGAAACTACCATTTGTAGTTCCATTATAAAATGCAACTCTATTTTTAGAAATACTATCGTTTAAGTCTCTTCCCAAAGTATAATTTATCATTTCTTGTCCAGAGTAGCTAGCCATTGTAGGCATTACATCCATTAGGTTAGTAGGAAGTGAGTCAATTTCTGGTTTAATGTAGTTAGGAGCATACATAATTGCAGTAGTTCTGTGTGAATTTATACCCAATTCGTACCAAGGTGTTTTCATAAAAGTATAAGGTCTAGTGCTACCGTCGTGATCGCCAAACATTACAAAAATTGTATTGTCTAAATATCCGCCTTCTTTAGCTCTTTCAATAAATCTACCTATGTTGTAATCTAGATATCTAACAGCATTGTATTGATCTAGATTATCATAAGCCGCACCTTCAAAGAGTTTCATGTTTATATCTTTCTCTTCTAAAACTTTAAATTCATCGTTGTCGGATTCTCCAATTGTATAAGGCTTGTGGTTTGATGCTGTTTGTATGTAAGCAATAAATGGTTTCCCTGATTTACTTTGTTCTTTCAGTATTTTATCCGATTCGTAGAATAAATCGTAATCTGTCAATCCCCAAACATCGGTGTGAGGTCTGTCGTAATCACCCTCTTCATAAATATTTAGTCCTTCAATATTGCTTTCAAAGACAGCTCTTATATTAGCCCAATTGGCATTTCCTCCAAGAAAATAGTACTTCTCGTAGTCATCAAATTCATTAAAAATAATACGTTGATTAATAACAAATTGATTTCTTGAAGCTGTTTTTTGTACAGAAATATCAGGAATACCAGTTAAGCTAGTATAAACAGTACGTGCAGTACCAACACCAGGCACAAAGAAATTAGGGAAGAATCTGCCGTGCATTGCTAAAGTGTCCATTATTGGAGTTGCTAGCATAGGGTTGCCGTGTAAACTCATTTTAGATGACCCCATAGACTCCAACATTATAACTACAATATTTGGTTGTATAGTTTGAGTAATAGGTTTTATTGGTCGTCTAAAATCAAGTGTATCTCTTTTTTCTATTCCTAAATATTCTGATATTACAGGAAAGCTTTTATTTGTTCTTTCCATGTCAAATCCAGTATCCTTAAACTTGTATGTATCGTAAATATTCATACCCGGATTCATAATAAATCCTTGTAAGCTTTGGTTTTGAGTAAACATAGCCTGACTCCATCTAAGAGGATAGTATGCAACAGCACCATAAATACCCGATGCATAAATCAAAATACTT
>JADGDT010000175.1 GCA_016744755.1 Ichthyobacteriaceae bacterium
TAAAGAACAGGAATAGGGTTTTCTTGCAACAACTCTTTTAGCATTGTTTCCAATACTGATTTTAGCCTTAAATCTAATGCCGAAAACGGTTCGTCTAGCAGAAGTAAATCGGGCTCTAGGGCAAATGCTCTTGCTAAAGAAACACGTTGTAACATACCCCCCGAAAGTTGTGATGGATAGTATGTTTCGAAACCGCTTAGCCCCATTTTTTCTAGAAAATGTAAAGCTTTTTTTTCTGCTTCTTCTTTACCTACACCAGATACTATAAGTGGTAGTAATACATTTTCTAATGTTGTTTTCCATGGGAGTAAACGAGGTTCTTGAAAAACATATCCTACTCTTTTGGTATTATTTATTAGTAGCCCTTTAGTTGGTTTTTCTAGTCCTGCTATTAGTTTTAAGATGGTAGATTTACCTACTCCACTAGGCCCTAATATTCCAATAATATCATTAGACTTTACACTAAATGTTAAGTCTTTGATAACTTCTAGCTTGCCAAATGTTTTATTTATATTCTTGAATTCAATTATTTTTTCCATCTCAATAAATAATTTTCTATTGGTTTAAAAATTAAATACTCTGCAACACCTACAAAAACAAGAGTTACCACAACCCATGCAAACAACTCAGGAGTATTCATATCTGTTCTAGCAAATGATAGTTCGTAACCAATACCGGCATTAGTTCCTAAAACTTCGGCAAGTACAATCATACGCATACCAGCTGTTACAACTATAGTCATAGCGGCAGATAATGGACCTACAAGGGCAGGAATATAAACGTGTTTTAGTTTCTGAATAGTAGAAAATTTATAAACATCTGCCATTTCAATTATTTTTTCATCAACCATTTCTATACCTTTTATGGTATTTACATAAACAATTGGCGAAAGTAAAATGGCGGCAATAAATATTACCATTTGTGTTCCCATGCCAAACCAAAGCATAGCAATAACTACTACAATTACAGGAGAAATACTCATTATCATCCAACGCATTGGTTCTAATAAGTTTTTTATATTCTCGTTTAATCCAGCAAATATACCTAGTATAAAACCTGCAATACCACCTAGCAAAATACCTGCTATGGCACGTTGAGCTGTTACCCACGAAGCATCCCAAAATCTTTCTGTTCCAAACATTCTAAATAGTGCTGTAAATGCTTGTATGGGCGATGCTATAATTATTTCGTGCATAAAAAAAGATCCTACTTGCCAAACGGCAAGTAGAAGAAAAATACCTAAAGTCGAAAAAATAAATTTCTTAGATTTTAGATATTCTAATGTATCTTTTAATAATTCTTTTAGATAAATCATTATTTTTTATAAAAAGTGCTTACCTCAGAGTTTTTCTCTCCAAATTTTTCTATTAATTTTTTTACAATATCAAAACGTTCAACTCCTTTTTCTTCTTGCGTTTTTATATATTGATAAGCTGCAAATAGAGAAGATGGACTGATTTCAGATGCAAAAAAACCTGCTCCTTGGTTCCATGTAAACATTGAAAATATATCGTCAAATTCAGCAACAGTAGTTCCTATTGAATAGGCTTTTATTAATTCTCGTGTTGCTTGTCGCATACGACCAGCTCCTACACCATTTGCCAATGATAAAAGAAGCATTGTTTTCATCTCTACCGCTGGATTTTCTTGTCCCCAAATTAAATCCCAAAAATTTACAACTACATTAGCCAATTCGGGCTTAACACGATTAAAATTTACAATTGCTGTTGGTTTAAGAGGAATATCCATACCATCGGGATATTTAGGTATTCCTACCTTAGTTCGAAAAAAGTAAACTCTAAATTCTTTTTCAGATATTTTATCAGTAGAAAATTCAAACCCTAAATCTTCGAGAGCCGAATATAAAGGAATTGGTTCAAAACTTTGCACAACACAAAATCCATTTCCTGCTTCAATTTTCTGAGCCATTTTTAATATTGATGGTAAGAAATTACCTTTTAATTTTCTTACATCTTTAACTTCAAAAGTTTCTTTATTATTTATCCATTCTTTACTCATGATTATATCTCTTATATTTTAATTAATTTTTTTGGTTCTACCACTAATTTAGTGGAACAATCGTCACCTTGAGCGTAGCCAGCCTCGACGGCTAGGCGGGCCAAAGCGAAGCCCGCCTTGACTGTCAAGGCAGGGCGAAAGATGTATTCCAAAATAGCTCACATTATGTTATCACTGTAACTATAGATGTTTCGACTGCATTTCCTTTTGTTGCACAAAGGAAATTACGCTCAACATGACAGATTTTCTAATTTAGAATATCCATATAAATGAGAGTGAATCATTAAAATAACAGAAAGATACCTAAAGTCGAAAAAAATAAATTTCTTCGATTTCAGATATCCTAATGTACTCTACTATAATTCAATGAAAAAACTCATTGCTTTTAGTTGTGATTGATATTTTGAGGTTTATTACATCTTACCAAGAAGCAATTTTATATGGTTGAGCAGTAACCATTTGTTTGTTATTCTCTTTTGCTGATCCTTCTGCTCCTTCTTCTGAAATTACACCTACTAAGAAAACATAGTTAATATCTCCCTTACTCGGTTCTCCAGTTCTCATCCATCCAGGGTTGCCCGATGTACTTTTATCAAAAGAATAACTCGTCTTAGACGGTGGCATTTTATTAACAAAAATAGGTTTACTCAACGTTTTTTCTTCATCGGTAAGTTTAACCATATAACCATCTACATTTTCAATAGCATTCCATGTTGCCGAAACTTTTTCTTTATCTGAGTCGTATGTAACTTCAAGTCCTGTCATAGGAGCAATTTCTATATTACTTAGCACATCTGTAATATCTTTAGTTACTCCATCGTCAAACGTTAATGTAAAAACATAATCTCCACTTTGTGGCATTACCCCTTTCAATTCTTTTTGTGCAGGATGATTACGTAAATTACCTTTCCCTTTCCAATATTCTGCTAAATCGTACTCTGTATTATTGGGTGCTTTTGCCTTGCAACTTACAAGTCCTTCGCCTCCAGCATAAAACACCAAACCATACATTGCTCCTTTAGGAGTTTGTAATTTTTTAATAAACACATCACTAAATGCATCATTATGCTGATTCTTTTCTTTTACATCATCATCTTTTTCACATGATGTAATTACCCCCATTCCAACAATTAGGGCAAGCATGATTTTCTTAAAGTTAATTTGTTTCATAATACTAGTTTGTTATAAAATTATTTGTTTCTTAAAAATTAAAATTCATTCCTAAATTGATGCTTCTTCCAGGAGAGCGTATCCACTCAAACTGATAGTGTTCTCTATAATCTTCATTTAGCAAATTACTTATTGATAAATTAAAGTTTAAATTTTGTGTTACTAAATAGCTAGCCGAAAAATCTACTACTACAAATGCATCATTTTCAAAATCATCTTCTGCTACATTATTTTGTTGAGCAGAATATCTTGCTGATAAACTTAAATTTAACTTGTTATTATAATTATATTTTGCTCCTATATTTAATTCGAATGGAGGCACATCCATCAATTCATCATCTGCATTTGTATCGTAACCATATATTTGTGTTAGATTAAGAAACCCCGAAAATTGCTTATTTATTCTTTGTTCATAAGAAAACTCTACACCATATAGCAATCCTTCTCCAATATTTTTATAAGTTCCTGTTCGTGGATTTGTAGAATAATCCCAATCAATAATAATCATATCACTAATTTGATTACGAAATGTACTCAACTGAATCATGTTATTATTTCCTTGATATATTATGGCAAAATCTAAATTTATACTTTGCTCTGGAACCAAATTAGGGTTGCCAATATTCATACCTTCTGGCGTTTGAGTGGTAACATATAATTCTTTAATATCAGGAGTTCTAAAAGCACTTCCTATATTTGCTTTTACACTTAATTTTTTTGATAGAGAATAAGATATTCCTAAGTTGCCACTTACAGCACTATTATTTTTATCTTCATCTGGATTATCTGGTTGTTGTGTTGTAATGTAGTTCCAACGGATTCCTGCATTTGCATTAAGTTTATCTGATATAGAATAATCTACTTGGGTAAACAATCCATAACTTCGTTGCGAAGCATCAGATAAAGACACATCATCCACCTCCATAATAAAATCGCCTATATTATAATTATAAACTTTTTTATGTGCTACTACATCTATATTTTCTCTAAAATAGCCATCAAATCCTGCTAGTATTTTAAATTTTTTATTGATTGTAAAGTACATATCAAACTGGGTAATATAATCAACTCCATTAAGGTCTTTTCGCATCTTTACGAGCTTGTCGTCATTTGGATTTTGTTCTACTTTGTGAACATTAATATCTGCTCCTAGCTCATGACTATGTCTTGTTACATTTAATTCGGTTTTTTTTAGATATTTCCCAATGTTGTTAGCTTTATAATTTAATCCTACCACAAAATGGTCATCATAATCATGAACAGCATCTACTAGTGTAGAATATGCTGGAAAACCTATTGGTCCTCCCTTGCTATAGTATGTTTTAAACGATAATTCGTTATCAGAATTAAAAGAATACTTTAATTTTCCTGCAACGTGTTTCTCTTTAAAAAATGTATTTATTACCTCATTATTATTTGCATCCCTGTAATTATCAGCATCTCTATATCCTGAGCTAATTCTGTACTGTAGTTTATCTAATTTCCCGTTTACAGATAAATTAGTGTTTTTACCATTACTTATAGATTTGTATGACATATCTAATCTGCCTCCTATTTTTTCGTTATAAACAGGATAATCATAATCTTTTAGTATAATATTTACCACTCCACCAACAGCATCAGATCCGTAAAGTGTAGAATATGGACCTTTCAGAATTTCTATTTTTTCTATTTCGAATGGATTTACATAAGTTCCTGGTGCTCCTACATTTCTTTCTGAACTAACTTTTTCGCCATCAACCATTACTACAATACGTTTACGTGCTAATCCTCTAAGCGAGGGAGCTGTATGATAGCCTGTACCTACTAAAGATACTCCTGGTTGCTTTATAAGAAT
>JADGDT010000041.1:0-18043 GCA_016744755.1 Ichthyobacteriaceae bacterium
TTCCTGGTTTAGACGAAGTTTCTATAGGTCATGCACTAATCTCTGAAGCTCTTTATCTAGGACTAGAGAATACTATTCAGATGTATTTGGCGAAGTTGAGTTAAACGTGAAGTCGTGATAACGTGATATCGTGACATAGCTATTGAATGAATAGAAACCTATTACTCTTAAAGCAACTCAACAATTAAACTAACAAACAGTTGAATCTATCTAATCCGACACTTCGAGATCTAATGAATCAACAATTAAACATCCTTTAATGGTTTTATTTTCTAGAATATACGGTAGCGGAGAACCTTTGTTAATTCTACATGGGTTGTTTGGTATGGGTGATAATTGGATTACTCTTGCTAAGCAATTTGCCGATAATTACGAAGTTCACGTTATTGATCAGAGAAATCACGGACAAAGTTTTCATTCTGATTCTTGGACTTATCAAGACATGGTTTCAGACTTAGAAGAATATATTTCTGTTCATCAACTAGGGAGAGTTAACTTGCTAGGGCACTCTATGGGAGGAAAGACTGTTATGTGTTTTGCTAGCATGCATCCATCAAAAGTAATCAACCTTATTGTTGCTGATATTGCTCCAAAGCAATACCCTGTTAGTCATGGTTTTATTTTGGATGCAATTTATAACCTTGATTTTAATAAAATTTATTCTCGTAAACAAGCTGACGAAGAATTATCAAAATCCATTTCAGATTATGGAATAAGACAATTTCTACTTAAAAGTTTGTATTGGAAAGAAAAAGGAAAATTAGGATTTAGGTTTAATGTAGATGTAATAAAAAATAATATTGAGAATGTTGGAAAAGCACTTCCAAACATGGCTTATTTTGATGGCCCTACTCTATTCTTAGATGGAGAAAATTCAGATTACATAAAACCTGAAGATGAGGATTTAATAAGTCTTCATTTCCCTGATTACGAAATAGCTCCCATCCCCAACGCTGGACATTGGTTACATGCCGAACAACCAAAATTATTTTTTGAAGCTGTTAGTGAGTTTTTAGAATTGTAAGTTACGAAGTCCGTAAAGTTAAAAAGTACCTAAAGTTTATCACACAACTCTAGGCCCTCACAATTCTAAACCCCATCAATAATTTCTTTAGCTCTTTCTATCAAAGTATCTTTTCCATTTTGTACATCTGTAGCATCAAGATCTAAATATTCATCGACTTTTACCCCTAGCTCAAAATCTTCTCCTAAATTATTTGTAGCTCTTGTTGTAGAAAACCTAAGATACCAACCATTTGGCAAAGTATAGTCTACAGGTAGGCCAGCGCCACCACCAGTATCATCTCCTAAAACTGTAACATTAGGAAGTTCTTTCATCATAGTTACAAAAAAACTTGTAGAACTAAAACATTTTCTATTTGTAAGAATTACAATTGGTTTATCCCATTTTTCTCCTTCCGGACTAATCATGTGATTAACTGGACTTGAAAAATCATCTTTATTTGCTCCTGTCTTATAGAATTCTTTGTACCCCAAACGCTCCTCATCAGCAAATGCATTTGCAAAATCTGTTGCATAACTCAAATAACCTCCTCCATTATTCCTTACGTCAATAATTATTCCATCAACCTCCTTATTTACAAATAATGCTTTTACAAATTCGATATACGAAATGCTCGAACTAAAACTTCCATAATAAACATAGCCATACTTATCTTCATCTAGGGTTCTATGTTTCAAACCTCCAGAAATGAAATAATCTTCTTCTAAATAATTACGTTCAATTATATTCCAATCAAAATTTGAAGGACTACCCAAGTACCAATCCCAATTTCTACTCATCGCAAACCCTGAATTCAAATTAACATGCCCATCTTTCAAGGTATAAAGCATTTCGTCATACACCTCAAATTCATCAATAGCATTCATGCCATTAGATATCTTAGGTCTATTAGCCGAAACAATTGAGTCCCAATTAATATTTTTAAGAGATAAATAAGAATACTTTTCGCTGATGATATTTGATAAGACTTCAAAATTATTTGTAGCATCATCCGATAGCTCTTTTTCCATTAAAACTTTCTCACACGACGAAAAAGCTATAACTCCCAATAACGAGATTATGTAGTAATATTTTTTCATTTTATTTGTGATTAAGTTTGAAGTAAGCAGTTATAAAAATACCGTGAGAACCGTATTGAACTTTATTAGAAGTGTTCAAGTTATAATAATCCCAGTGGTATTCTAATGCTATTTTATTTTCGTTTCGCAATGGGAACACCAACCTTATTTCACTATCAATTTCGTAAAATTGGTTGAATGTAGTAAAGCCTTGTTCTCCCAATTTATCTTCGGGAAAATTAATACTGTAACCTGGTCGCATGTAGTAAGTGGCTAGTGGTACATTCATAAACCACTCTAAACTCCACCATCTATCAGCCATACGAAAAGTGTAGTGCAAGAGTCCGTTAAGTCCAAAATTATTTAAAAAAGTATAATTATCGGAACTATTAGAGTAATTCAAAATCTGATTATAGGCGTATCTACCTGTAAGACTAACTCCTCCCCAAAAATAAAACTCGTTGCTAAACTTGTGCAAAGGTTTTACAAATCCGAAGTTATACCCCCCCGAAATCTGATTGGCCACTCTGTCTGAAACACTTGGGAAATTATAGGAATTGTAATATCCTCCATCAAATTCAAGTTCTGTCCACCAGCGCAAATTCATAGAATTATTTCTATAGGCAATTCTTGTACTACCAACTAGTCCTTTGTAGTGTTGCGAACCTATTGACGAATCGTAAAGATTATTGTATTTTCCTCCACCACTAATTTGCAAATACTGCCCTTCGAAAACAACACGCTGAGCACTCAAACTAAAAGTAGTTAGTAGAAATATTATCAGATAGTAAAATTTATTCATAATAAGTTTATTGCTTATTGATTTATATTAATAGATCTACTGTTTTTATTTATGAATTCTCTAATCTAGAATATTCTCTACACAAGATGAGTTTGTAAAAGAACAGTCACTGATAATCGGTTACTGAACAGAGTCTAAGTAATCCGAGGCATTAGTTATTAACTTATAGCTCCGGCTACGCTCAGCTACCGTACGTAATAAACTCTTTGTGTTTTTATTTAAACTAATACCAAAAACAACATGAAATAACATTTGGTATAAAATATCAAGGAGGCGATTGTTCCACTAAATTAGCGGTAGTACCATCTTAATTAAAATTATTCAGGTAATAATCTTTATTTGGAAGATTAGATTTCATAAACTCTGATTTCCATTCTTCTGCCTTAGATTTATCTTCTCTTTGCAAAGAAATTTTATAAAGATAAGAGTATGCAAACCCATAAACATGTGTTGGGTTTTCAGGTATATTTTGTGTTATCTTGATAAAATTAGCTTCAGCCTGGTTTATGTTTCCTGCTTCAAATTGAATTACCGATGTTTCAAACAAGTGAATATCTCTATTCTTATTGTTATCCAACAAAATATCTCTAAAATAAAAACACGAATTACTACAGTCTTCCACTAAATCTATACGTTCTCCATGGTTTTCTATTTTCTCGAAGAACAATGCAAACTCTAGCTTTTCTCCTACTCTCTTAAATTCATATTTATCAGGACAATTTGGAATATTATCGCTTCCTCTAAGATTGTACCTCTTATTCTCTACCTTATTAAACAGGTAAATATTCTTGTCGGCACAGAACCAACCACCCATTACATTATTGGTTACACTAAATTCTACAACAGTATTCTTATCGTTGAAAGAAATCCGTTTAATAACGAGTTCAGGGTGACTAAGCTCTACAGCTGTTGGATAATAATAATCTTGAGAAAAACCAAAAAACGGAAAAATCAATAAGAATGAGTATAATAATTTCAACATAAAAATATAGTTTGTGTTAGGTCAATAAATATAAACCATTAACTATTACAAATGAAATTAAAAAAAAATCCCTAGCAAAGGAAATCTAATGAGAATAAACCACGCATTAGAATAATAACATTCTTACAGTATAATCATATTTTCTTCATTATATTAGTAGTCAATCCCAGAAAATAAATTATGAAAAAACATACATTTAAATCGGCAGCAATTCTTTTACTGATATTTACATCTCTGTTTAGTTCTTGTACTAAAGAAGAAAACAAACCTGAAGAAGAAAAAAACACTTACCTAGTTTCTACAGAAATAAAATATGCGTTCTCCGAAACTATTCTTGAGGCATCTTTAGATTTTCCTAATATTGAAGATTTAGTTAAAAACGGAATAAAAACATACAAGCTTTCGTACACTACAAAGTACAACAACGAAGATATTACAGCATCCGGAACATTAACTCTACCGGATGTACCAGGTAACTATCCACTTGTTTTGGTAGAAAGAGGAACAATTCTAGAAAATTCTGCTAGCCCTTCGGAAAGTGCATTACCATCATACGAAGCTTTTGCGGGAATGGGATTTATTGTTTTTGTTCCTGACATGATTGGCTATGGAGATTCTAACGACATTCTTCATCCTTACTTCGACTACGATTACTCTGCCACTGCAAGCATAGATATGTATTACGCTGTAAAAGAGTATTTCAAAGATGCCGAAACTACAAATATTAACGATGATTTTTTTATTTCAGGATATTCACAAGGGGGGTATTCTGCAATGGCTACCTACAAGTACATAGTTGAAAACGACATCGACATAGATATAAAAGCCGTTGGAACAGGTGCCGGAGGATACAACGTAATGTCTATAATAGACAATGTACTTAATGAAGACACGTATCCTGCAACAATTCTCTTAGCTATGCCCATGGTTACCTATAACGAATTGTATACTCATAAACCTACATCCGATATTTTCAATTCGCCATACGACGCTATGGTTCAAAGCGTGATAGATGGCGAAAAAGAATGGAGCGAGATTGCATATTCTCTACCTACAACAATAAAAGATATTTTCAATGCAGATTTAGTTGATGATCTTAGAGCAGGAACAACTACATTCCTGACTCAACCGATAATCGACAATAGCGTACATAATTGGTCTCCGAAACTTCCATTAAGGCTTTATCACTATCCTTTAGATGAAATTATTCCAATTGCTACAACACACTCCACACTTAAAACTATGGAAGACAATGGTGCTACAGATGTGAAATTTATTGAGATTCCAAATGAACTTGTAGAACATGGAACTAGTGCACATAGTTCAGCAGGAATTGGAGCTTTATTTTTGGCTTTCACTGAATTTGGGAAGTATTAAAATATTGAAGTTAGAAAGTACTTAAAGTTTAAAGTGCCTAGAGTTTGTGATTTTGAAGAATCACAACTTTAGGCACTTATAACTTTTTAACTCTAGGCACTTTTATCAGACACTACTGGGTCTATGTCAATTATTATCCTTTCAAAGCTCTATCCATCTTCTCTACCAACAAATCGTTTCTAAGATTTCCAACACTACCAATGTGAGTATGATTTACTTCACGTACGGGATCGAAATTGCCATCGTGAATTTCTAAACCAACCTCTTTGTAAGCATCACGGAAAGGCATTCCTTCTATAACTCTTTTATTTACTTCTTCTACAGAAAATGCATATTTGTACATGTCGTTTTTTATAACATCAGTGTTTATCTGAACATTCTCGAACATAAACAAAGTCATCTCCAAACAACTTTTTAGCGTTGCTACAGCAGGTACAAAGCTCTCTTTCAGCATTTGTAAATCCCTGTGATATCCGCTTGTGAGGTTATTTTGAATTAGTGTCAATTCCATTGGCAAAGCCTGAAGCTTGTTACATTTCCCACGTATCAATTCAAATACATCTGGGTTCTTTTTGTGTGGCATAATCGAAGAGCCAGTTGTAAGCTCATCAGGAAATGTTAAGAATCCAAAATTCTGACTCATGTACAAACAAACATCAGCACTCATTTTTGCAAGCGTACCTGCTACCGATGCCATTGCAAAAGAGATTGATTTCTCTAGTTTTCCACGTCCCATTTGTGCAGCTACAGAATTTACTTTCATCTCGGCAAAACCAAGTTTCTCTGTAGTGTACTCTCTATCAATTGGGAAAGAAGATCCATATCCTGCTGCAGAACCAAGTGGATTCTGATCGGCTACTTTGTATGCCGCATTAAGGAAATACATATCGTCTATCAAAGACTCAGCATAGGCTCCAAACCACATCCCGAAAGAAGATGGCATTGCTACTTGCAAGTGAGTGTATCCCGGAATTAAAGCTCCTTTATGTTCCTCGCTTAAAGATATAAACTTATCGAAAAGCTCCTTAACCTCATCTTTTATAGTTTCTAATTCTACCTTAGAGTAAAGATGAAGGTCAACTAAAACCTGATCGTTACGAGAACGTGCAGAGTGAATTTTTTTACCAACATCTCCCAAACGCTCTGTAAGCATATATTCTACACGAGAGTGAACATCTTCGAAATTATCATCAATTGTAAATTCTCCTCTTTCAATTTCTTCAAGAATATTATCTAGCTCAACAGAAAGCACTTTTATTTCATCGTCAGTCAGAAGACCAATTTTGTTAAGCATTTCTGCATGCGCTTTGTTACCGATAACATCGTACTTAGCTAATTGTAAATCAAGTTCTCTATCGTTTCCAACAGTGAAAATATCTATTTTCTTATCTGTATCAAATCCTTTACTCCATAATTTCATAATACTATAAATTTTTCAGCTACTACTTCAGTTATATATCATTTTGTTTTTTCAAGGTGAAACATATTAATCTCTTAAACACCTTTATAGCTCTTAATTCAAGGTGCGAATGTAATACTTTTTGAAAGCCTAAAAAAAGTTGTTATAATGTTTTGAATGAAAAATATAAAACTTATATCTTAATTTTACTCTATTACTTCTATTGTCTTTGATAAGTAAATTAAAGATGGATCTAGTAGAAGTATTGTTTAAATGGTTCTACACTTATTTGTGTGTATTTTCTAATTTAGAATATCCGTTCATATTGAGACTTAAGTTTTTTCAAAAAAAAGCTCCAATGAGTTAATGACAATTTGAGTCTCACAAAGTCGCAAAGACGCTAAGAAGATTCGCTTTACGACTCTACTACTCTGTGAGATAATTACAAAGTCGTCATGTGTAGCGGATAATTACTTAACCACAAAGAAACTCAAAGTAGTGCACAAAGGAGCACAAAGAATTTTCTTAGTGAACTTAGTGCACTACTTAGTGTCCTTCGTGGTTAAACATAAGGTTGTCATAGATAGCGAAATTCCCAAAGTAGCTTGCCCTGAGCGTAGTCGAATGGGAAACAAAGGGAATGTAGTAGAAATATCTATAGCAACAGAGATAACGTTATGTAAGCTATTTTGTAATAGACTACATTCGGCTCTGGTTCGGCTCTGGTTCGGCTCTGGTTCGGCTCCGCTCACCAACCACGCTCACCAACCACGCTCAGTACAGGCTTTCCGACTTCGCTTTGGCTCTAGTTCGGCTATGGTTCGGCTCCGCTCACCAACCACGCTCACCAACCACGCTCAAGGTGTCAATTATTACACAACATTCAGGGTATAACCTATTTTTTATTCCATTTTGTTTCTTCTTTCACTATTTTACTAATGATCTCTTTCATTTCTACTATAATAATGAATAGGATTTTTACAATTTCCTTTATGAGCCATAAAACCATATCCCTTATTTGGATCCATACTTTTTTTATAGAAGATATATTCACAATTATCTATTACCAAAATTTCTAGATCATGAATATCAATTTCATTAATTAGCTGCTCAGTTTTTATTTCTGTTTCACGAACTTTTTCTTCTTGTGTAAATGGCTCGCAGGCGCTAATTAAAAAAAGCAGTATTACTGGTATAATATATTTTTTGTATTTCATATGTATGTGTTTTTAATAAATAACATTCATTGTTTAATTTTACTAATATCGTAAATAAAACGTTTATAAAATTCACTTTTTACACATTATATATTTTTTTACAGTGCCTAATTTTACTATTATATTTAAATGCATATATTATATGGTTCTCCCCTGATTTGTGTTGAAAGCAAAAGAGTAGTAGAGTAAAAATTAGATTATAAGATTAGAGTATTACATAGTAAATACAATAGATACAGTAATCCTTTAAACCCTTAATCTTTTATTTTATTAAGGATATAATTTATTCAAATTTCCACAACATTCGTGGTAGTACCGATTATATAATACCAAGAATCTAAATAGGATACCTTGTAAATAATTTCCATAACAAGCTCAAGCATATCATATAGATAATACTGATCAAAATATTTTTATGCTTCAGCCCTTCGTCAACCATAGATTAAACCTATCGTTAGTTTGATGTGAAAATACTCTTTTCTAAAATTATAATAAAAGTTATTTCTGATTACATTTGCAACTGAAAAATTAATCTAATAGATATACAAATATTACGATATGTCAGACGAAATGAAGCCATGCCCTGCTTGCGATAATCCTTATGGATATTATGTAAGCGACGAACAATATGCATGTCCTGAGTGTGGGAATGAGTGGAATCCTACTGAAACTAAAGTGGAAGAAGAAGGTGGAGATTTAGTTGTAAAAGATTCTAATGGTAATTTATTACAAGATGGCGATTCTGTTATTGTTATAAAAAACCTACCAGTAAAAGGAGCTCCATCGCCTATAAAATCAGGAACTAAAGTAAAGCGAATTCGTTTGAGAGAAGGAGATCATAATATCTCTTGTAGGATTGATGGTTTTGGATCTATGGAACTTAAATCTGAATTTGTAAAGAAGGCTTAATCCAAAAAAACATCAAATTTTATAATACCAACTCTACTATAAATAGTACAAGCTACGCCCTGGATAGAAGCGATAGCTTTTGTTTACATAAATTTGTGAATAAAGTTTTGTGGTGGTGGAGCTTTTGCAAACCTCCACAAAACTATTGTGAACTATTTATGTAAGCAAAACTATGAGTGAATAGCCAGATTAGGCGCATAATAATTATACTCCGTATTTTTCTTTTAATGGTTTATTAATTACCTCTTTCAACTTCTTATTCAAATCTTCGGTATCGGCTTTGGTTAAGCCTTTGGTAGGTATGGCAGGGTGAATAATTGCTTTGACTACTCCTGGACTTGCTTTGCCAGTAAACCAACCTTTCCTCTCTAAACGTTTCCAATTGGTAGTAAAAGTAATGGGCTGCAAAGGGACTTGTTTCTGAATTGCAATTGAAACTGCTCCGGTTTTGAACTCGGCCAATTTTGGTGCATCCTTAGATATTGTACCTTCGGGAAGTATAACTATTGGTGTTCCTTGGTCAATAACATCCATCATTCGTTTGAAACTTTTAAGTACTCCCATTCTACTGTGTCTATCAACAAGTATATTCATACCCGATGTGTAGAAAATATGGAACAAAGGCCATTTTTCTATTTCCTGCTTACCTGTAAAAACAAAATATTCATCGTAAACAGAATACAAAATAGTGGGATCTAAAAATGAACTGTGATTTGCTGTAATTATAAATGCCTGCCCTTTAAGTATATTCTCTTTTCCTTTAACCTTCACAAATAACCCTGTAAATAGCAACCAGTATTTTGCATAAACTTTTATTAAACTAAATGCTCTAGGAAACCTTTTTTTATTGGAAAGTAAGTACTTGAAAATAGGATAAAATAATATCAGAGATAAGGAAACATATAACATAATATAAACCTTATATAAAAATCTGAATGGAGATAGAAGCACATTCATAAAACTTGTTGATGATTCTATTTTTTTCTTATCTTGAGCCATGCTGTTTTGTATATTAATAAATAGCTTTAGACTTTGCATTTTAATTATTTTGCAATTATACAAATTGAATTCTTAATAACATGAGAAATTTTTTATTATCACTAGCATTTATTTTTGTTTCAATTACTTTCTCCTTTGCTCAAAATAAAATAGTATTAACTGTTAACAATGTTTCTGTAAGTTATGGAGACATAATGGTTGCTCTATACAACTCTGAAAGTAGTTTTCTTAATACTCCATTTAAAGTAAATAAAACTTCGTCTAGTAGTAATATTGTTACTCTTACTTTCGAAAATATTCCAAATGGATATTACGCAATCTCTTTGTATCAGGATGAAGACAAAAACGAGGAACTAACTAGAGGTATGTTTGGTCCTAAAGAGCCTTATGCTTTTTCTAACAATGCAAAAGGAAGTTATGGACCAGCAGAATTTGATGATGCTAAATTTGAAGTAAAAGATGAGGATTTAGTATTGGAAATAGATATTGATTAATACGACTGAGTTCTAAATAATCATCTCAGTTTTATATATCTCGTTTTGCCCTATCTGCCTACAAGGCATGCCTAACCCTAAAGGGAATCAAAAAATATAAAACTGAGATTTAGCTTTTTCAATTATTATCCTTTTAGGGATGGGGCATAAAATCATTGAAAAAGTGGTAATTATTAGAACTTAACCATTAATGCTTATTATTTCTATTAATAAAGAATAACATTAGTATTTTTGTATCCATTTATTTTTAATAATATTTACCAAAACCAAACTTATATTACGTTTTTTTGTTTAGGAAAAGGTACAAGTCATACATTTAAAGAATGAAAAATATTTTTCTCGCTATATTTTCAGGAGTATTACTATCTCTTAGTTGGCCTACTTATGGCTTTGCCGGTTTATTATTCATTGCTTTTATACCTCTTTTGGTAGCAATTAATAACATTTACAATTCGAAAGTTAAACGGGATGGACTTAAAGTATTTGGTCTAGCCTACATAAGCTTTGTAATTTGGAATTACATAACTACTTGGTGGCTTCATTTTGCTGATTTCTACGCAGCTTTGTTTGCTGTACTTGCCAATGCTCTACTAATGGCTCTTGTAATAAGAATATATTATTTCGCTAAAAAAAGAGTTGGTAGTCATTTGAGTATAATTTTTCTTCCTGCACTTTGGATGTCTTTCGAAAAGATGCACCTCAATTGGGATTTATCGTGGCCATGGCTTAACCTAGGAAATGGATTTGCAGATTATTACAAGTGGATACAATGGTATGAGTACACAGGAGCCTTTGGCGGTACTTTTTGGGTATGGGTGGTAAACCTAACTTTACTTACTGGTGTTTTGAAATACTTAGACTCTAAAAATGTTTATTTACTAATTCCATCGTCAATAAGAGCAATAATTTTAATTGCTGTACCAATATCTTTTTCCTACTACATTTATAATAATTATGAAGAAAAAGGGATAGAAACAAATGTGGTAGTACTGCAACCAAACATTGACCCTTATGTTGAGAAATATAAATTTGGTGATAATTTATTGAGTAAGCAATTAGTTGAATTAGCAGAAAAGGAAATAAAAGAAAATACATCATTTGTATTGGGTCCAGAAACATCTTTGCCAGATGGAAGTCAAATTAGAAATATAGACAAGTACAAATCTGTAAAAGATATAAAAGGCTTTGTACAAAAGAACAATAAGACAACTTTTGTAACTGGTGCTACTCTTGTACAATGGTATTTCGATAAAAATGATGCTACAGAAACTGCAAGAGCATCACGAAATAAAAAATCGTGGTACGATGTTTACAACTCTGCCATTTCTATAAACAACTCAGATAGTATAAGTGTTTATCACAAATCTAAACTAGTTGTTGGAGTAGAAAACATGCCATTCCGAAATATTATTCAACCTCTTTTAGGGAATGTCGTAATTGATTTAGGAGGAACTATTGGTACATTAGGTATTCAAGAAAACAGATCTGTTTTCACTAACAAAAATTATAATATCACCACAGCTCCCATAATTTGTTACGAATCTGTTTACGGCGAATTTGTAACTGGTTATGTGAAAAATGGTGCAAACATACTATCGGTAATTACTAACGATGGGTGGTGGAACAATACTCAAGGCCACAAACAGCACCTTTCTTTTTCTAGACTAAGAGCAATTGAAAACAGAAGAGGTGTTGCAAGATCGGCTAATACAGGTATATCGGCTTTCATAAATCAAAGAGGAGATATTCTTAAATCTTTACCTTATGGAGTAAAAGGTTCTATATCCGAAAATATTAAGGCAAATACTGAAATAACTGTTTACACTGAATTTGGTGATTCTATTGTAAGGATAGCAATGTTTATTGCTATGATAATTTTTTTATATGTTCTTACAATCAAAAAAAAGAGCGTGGCATACTAAAATATATTATTCGATATCCGACTCAGAAAAAGTAGTTACAACTATAGACTGATTTTGAAGTTCGCATATATCACTAGAAATTTGAGGAGAAATTTCGCCGTAAGAATAAAAACCTGCAATGGTGGCATCTTCACCAATTACATCTCTTACAGCTTCTATTTCTTCTTCTACTAATTCTTTAAGTACTTTACGACGTCCTACACAACTGGTAATTATTGCTAAATCGGTATGGGTATTTCCTATAGGTTCTATGCTCACTTCTGCAGCACCTTCTGCCGCATTTATTAATCTATCTATATTTGACTTCATTAATCTAACATAAGATCCTTCCTTTATATTACCTGAAAAAGTAATAGATCCATCATCTTTGTTAACTGATGTGATAGATCTAATAACAGGACTATCAGTTACTTTTTCTCTAACACTCAGTGGTAATAGAGTTAATATATCTGATTCTCTTGTTGTTAAAGCCCCAACCAATCGTTGAATTAAATCACTTGCAGCTTCTCCATCAATTTCATAAACTATATTTCCTTTTGATTTCGTAATTATTCTATCAACCCCTAGGCTATTAAAGCCATCTAATGTACCGTAGCCCACTTTAAGTTTTTCTCCATAGAAACCAATGCCAACAATTACATTAGAAATATATGTTAGATTGTTAGTTAATACAAAAGTATTTTTAAATGTGAAACCATCTGCTGCTAAACCGCCTGTAATAGAAAAATTATTTGAAGAATGATGTCTTAGCCCTTCTACTAAATTGGAACCATTAAGATTTATACCTTCAGAAATAACATATACATGTTTTAATCCATCACGATCAAATTTATCTATCAACTCTATACCTGCAGAAGTACTTTCGTCTGGTGACGGAAGGTAAACTTCGTTATAAACTACTTTAGAATCTTCAAACTTAACTGCAGTCACCACAATCGAACTCTGATGAACACTAATATCTTCTACCTCACCTGCTGTTGAGCAACCAGTAATTATACAGTTAGGATACATTTTCCTATAATCCTTAAGTATCTCAATATCGGGAAATGATGGTGATATAAAAAAAAGGATTAAGTCAGGAATAAAATAAAACTCTTCTACTCCTGTGTCTCCCTGCATTAATACAAACTGTTCCGTTACCATATAAATAATATATAAAAGTTCTGCTGAAACTAATTAAATTTGCTCTTTACTAGTTACTACAATATTAATTACATTTTTCGATAAAAAATACAAATTATCAATTATATCTAAAATTTAATGTCTTAGATAATTTTATATAAGGATTTATGTTTTTCTATTAACCATTAATCAGTTTTATAAAGCATTAATTATGTTTTATTAGTTTTTCACCATTTAAAAGATTTCATAACATTAATGGTATAACCATTTTATTAATTGATTAAATATTTTCATTTTTGCATTACAAATAAAGTATTCTATGAAAAAGTTTCGAAAATTTATTTTCAAATTAATCCTTTACCCTTCTCTAATAACTATAATCCTAATTGCAGGATTGTATGGTTTAGCTATAGGAGATGTATTTGGGCATATACTAAACAAAGAGGAATTAAAAGATTTGAGATTAAATTTGGCAACTGAAATATGGTCAGTTGATAACAAACTTGTAGGTAAAGCATTTGTTCAGAACAGGAGTGAATCTAGTTTTAGTGAGTATCCTAAAGACCTAGTAAACGCATTAGTTGCTACCGAAGATGCAAGATTCTATCAACACAAAGGAGTGGACTACATAAGTCTTTCTAGAGTTTTAGTAAAAACTATAATCCTACAAAATAAGAGAGCTGGTGGCGGAAGTACAATAACTCAACAAGTTGCTAAAAATTATTTCGGAAGAAAATCTTATGGCATTCTTACAGTACCTATTACCAAAGTAAAAGAACATATTTTGGCTACTAGGATGGAACAGGTTTATTCTAAAAACGAAATAATAGAACTTTACCTTAACACCGTTCCTTTTGGAGAAAGTTTATACGGAATTCAATCTGCATCAAAACGTTTTTTCAGTAAGGATGTTGAAAATTTAAAAACTGAAGAATCAGCTGTATTGGTAGGTATGCTTAAAGCTAACACTGCTTACAATCCTAGATTACATCCCAAAAGATCGCTAGAACGTAGAAATACTGTGCTTTCTCAAATGTACAAAAACAGCTATTTATCTAAGGAGAAATACGATAATTTAAGAAATAAGAAGTTAGTAATAAAGTACAATTCGAGAGAAAAATATAATCCTACTGGTTATTTTGCGGAGCAAGTAAAATATAAGGTTAAGGAATTAATTAAGGATTTAAAGAAAGAAGATGGTAGTAAATACAATCTCGAAACTGATGGTCTGCAAATTAAAACAACCCTTAATTACTCTCTACAAAAGAATGCCTTAGAATCAGTTCTTTCTCATCTTAAAGCTCAACAAAAACAGTTTGATAAAGAGTGGAAATCATTACGCAAAACTACTAAATACAAGAAAATAATTAAGAAGGAAGTTAAGAAAACTGATAAGTACAAATTACTAGTTGCTAATAAAGAAATCACTGAAAACAAACTAAATCAGATATTAAAAGAGAAGAATAAAACTCTCGTATTCGACTCTAAGGATTACAGCATTCATAACATGACTCTACAAGATTCTGTAGAGCATTACCTCAAAATGGTCCAAGCTGCAATGGTTGCAATAAATCCAAAAACAGGTGCTGTACTTTCGTATATAGGTGGAAAAAATAGTTTGGCTATTCCATATGATTTGGTTTATGCAAAACGACAGATGGCATCAACATTTAAACCCTTTGTTTACGCCACTGCTCTAGAGCAAGGTTGGGTACCATGCGATTATATAGACAATACTCAGAAAGTATATTCTGACTATGACAATTGGACTCCAAAAAACTCGGATAACAAATACGATGGTCATTACTCTATGAAAGGTGCTCTTACCAGTTCGGTGAATGTTGCAACAGTTGCAACATATTTCAGAGCAGGAAAAGAAAATGTAAATGACCTGGTAAACAAAGTAGGTGTTATTGATTATGATTTGCCGGATTATCCATCAGTTGCTTTAGGCGTAGAGAGTTCTAATTTGATGAGAATGACTTCAGCTTACGATATTTTTGCTATAGATGGTAAACACCGAGAACCATAT
The DNA here is from genome assembly GCA_016744755.1 of Ichthyobacteriaceae bacterium. Lineage (GTDB taxonomy): Bacteria > Bacteroidota > Bacteroidia > Flavobacteriales > JADGDT01 > JADGDT01. The sequence continues at coordinate 15,338 of JADGDT010000041.1, forward strand.
ATAATAGAAACCATAAAAGATAAAAATGGTAAAGTAATTTACAAACATAAAGCAACAGATGAAATTCAGGTATTGACAAAACAAAACCAGGAATTAATGGCAACAATGATGCGCTCTGTAATTGATAATGGAACGGGTAGAAGTTTGCGAACAGTTTATAAAGTAAGATCTGAATTTGGAGGAAAAACAGGTACTGCTCAGAATTTTTCTGATGCGTGGTTTATTGCTTTCAACCCAGAAATTATAATAGGTGTATGGTCTGGATTTTTCAATCCAAACATCCATTTTAGAGGAGCTAATGGCTACGGATCTAGAGCTGCACTACCAATATTCGGTAAGCTAATAAACGGGATAGATAAAGATAAAAATCTTAGAAAATACTCAAGAGCTAAATTTCCTAATATATCTGAAAGTACAGCTAGTCTATTAGATTGTCCAGATTTTAAAGATGATAGTTTCATTGAGAGGAACTTTCAGTTTATGGAGAAGAAAAACACTTCAACAGATAAAGAGAAGACTAAAAGTAAAAAGAAGAAAAAAGGCTTTTGGAAAAAACTATTTGGTAAGTAGAACTGGTTGCTGGTTGCGTCCTTCGGCTACGCTCAGGAACCGGGTTGCGTATGCAAAATTAAAACTTTTCGGATAAAACAAGCTTATAACTTCTTAACTCTAAGTACTCAAAACTTTACAGACTTAAAACTTCTTAACTCTAAGTACTCAAAACTTTACAGACTTAAAACTTCTTAACTCTAAGTACTCAAAACTACACCAACTCTAAAACTCCAACTTCAATCCATCGTATGCCAAGAAAACATTCTCGGGTAGAGTTTTCTCAACTTCCTCGTGAAAACCTAAATACTGACTAATATGCGTGAGGTAAGCTTTTTTAGGATTAATGTGTTTTACTGCTTCTAAAGATTCTTCAAGGTTGAAATGAGAATGATGTTTTTTGTGCCTTAAAGCATTAATAACTAAAGTATCTACATTTTCTAATTTACTGAACTCTTTTTCAGGGATATTATTAGTGTCAGTTATGTAAACCAGATCATTAATTCGGTAAGCAATTACATCAAGTTTACCATGCTCTAAAAATAGGGGTGTGATTTTAATTTTATTGAAATAAAAGTCTTCATTTACAACAATATTCTCTTCTATTGCTGGAGCTCCTGGATATTTATCTTCTTTAAAAATATATGGGTATCTTTCTTTTAAAGAATCAATTACAATGTCTTGAGCATAAAATGGCATATCTCCATCCATCTTGAAATAAAAGGGTCTGATATCATCAACCCCAGCAACATGATCGCTGTGATCGTGAGTTAAAAAAATGGCATCAACATGTTGTACATTTTCTCTCAACATTTGATATCTGAAATCAGGACCACAATCGATAACAATATTAGTATCGCCAATTTCTAATAAAACAGAACTCCTTAAACGTTTATCTTTTTTATTATCAGACAAACTCACAGGGTGACTCGATCCCGGTACAGGAATGCCTTGCGAAGTACCTGTTCCTAAAAATGTAAGTGTTGAATTTTTCAATTTTTTATGATTTCAATTAGCAATGAGATTTGAACTTTGAGCTAAATTAAAAAACTTTCGTCGGTTTCTACAACTTTACCCGGAGAAAACTCTTTCATTACAACATCACCAATTCTATACCTTACCAAACGTAAAGTAGGGAATCCCACTGCTGCAGTCATTTTTCTAACTTGCCTGAATTTACCTTCTCTAATTGTTATTGAAACCCAGCTTGTAGATCCATGTCTTTCGTCACGTACTTTTTTGGAACGTTCTGGAAAGTTTGGAACATCAAGTTTTGAAGCCATGCCTTGTTTTGTAATGTATTTTTTTCCGTTTATACTTATCTCTACTCCTTGCTTTAATTTATCAATTGCAACATCGTCTATTAAACCATCTACTTGTACGTAATATTCTTTCTCTACTTTATTACTTCTAATTGTTTCGCTAAGCTTACCATCGGTAGTTAAAAACAATAAACCTTCTGAGTCTTCATCCAACCTACCTATAGCCATCACTCCTTCTGGAAAGTCGAATAACTCACCAAGTAGTTTTTTGTTCTTCCTGCGATTTTGGTTATTCACAAACTGACTTAAATATCCATAAGGTTTGTGGATTATAAAATGATGGTGTTCTTGCATTATATATTTTGCGTTTGACTTTTTTTGTACACAGATTACACTGATTAACACAGATTTTTGTTTTGTTTTTGAACTCTTTTAAGTTCTTTAGCTAGGTTAGTGAGCGGAGCCGAACTAAAACTTATAAGTCAGTCCAGCCATTACTTGGAACCCTTGTACTGGATAATTTTTATACAATTCGTATTTCTGATTTAAGATATTGTTTAATCTAAGGAAAGTACCCAGTTTATTAGTTATATCGTAGCCTGCATTAAGGTTCAAATCGAAATAAGAATCTAGTTCTCCTTCTTCCGAAATTGTTGCAGAAACAGGATTGTTCAAATAACTTCTTCCGCCTACAAAATACATTGATGTACCTACTATAAAGTCTTCCATAAATCTATAATCTGCTGTTGCTGAAATTTTGAAGTTTGGCTTGTTATAAACTTTATCGAAATTCTGAGAGCTAAAACTATCAAAATTCAAGTCGGCACTTACATTCAAATCTTTCGTCAGCTTATATTTTACTTCAGCATAAAAAGAAAATATTTTAACTGTGTCT
>JADGDT010000041.1:18143-25946 GCA_016744755.1 Ichthyobacteriaceae bacterium
GAGCTAAAACTATCAAAATTCAAGTCGGCACTTACATTCAAATCTTTCGTCAGCTTATATTTTACTTCAGCATAAAAAGAAAATATTTTAACTGTGTCTTGTACAGCATCAAAACTATTCCATGCGTCCCAACCATTAGGTGTGCCTAACAAAGGAAAATCACCTTTAGAATCTAAGTATTGAATAAAGCCATTTTCGTTTCTGTAGCTAATATTTGTGTTATATTCTAAACCATCCATAAGTTTCCCTCTAATACCCACTGTAAAATCATAAGAAACAGATGTAGGTGTAACATCCATAGTTGGTGCTAAATATGGCATTTCAGCAACTACATTTTGCAATGAATTCTGATGCATTTCGCCATCTAACCCAGCGTAGGCAATCATCAAGTCATCAATAATATTTACTGATGCAGATACTTTAGGGAATACTCTAAACTGACTATCATCTCCCGAAAGATCAGCACTGTAAACCAGTCCCAGTCCTAGATTTAGAGTGACGTTATCTTTTATCATCTCGAAACTTGGAGTAATTCCAATATTTAGGAATTGATTTGAAACATCACTAGTAGCATCAAAATTCTGAGCAAAGTAGGTATCTACTAAATCTACATCAGCTTTTATCTTAATAAAATGTCCTTCGAGTGGGATTGCAAAATCTCCATCAATTTTAATTCTATTCTCGTAGCTATCGTATCTGTCAGACATTCTATAGGCAGTGAAAGATGTTTTCTTAAAAATGGCATCATCCTTTTTACCGTTGTAGGTATAAGATGCATCACCTTGAACAGTTTGGTAATACTGACCAACATTAAGGTTTTCAACCAAATCATCGGTGATTACAGATTCAGGAACACCATACCAATTTATAGATTGATACTTGTATGCTAAACTAGTTTTAAGCTGATAATTTTTAAATTGTTTCCAGTAAAATCCATCAATAGATGTATTCATAAAAGCATCGTTAAACCTAACATTGTCAATACCTCCTTCTGAAGATAAATGCTGAATATGAACTCCATATCTATGATCCTTAACCTTTTTGTTATTCATGTAAAGCTCTAGTAAAGGAGTTTTATAATTTCCATATCCCAAAATAGCATAGTTGTCTAATGCCCCACCCGATCTACCTTTACGAGCTTGTGACTTTGCTTTAATTTTAGAAGGCGAAAAGGTTGAAACAACTTCTGTTGACATAGGATTGTATTCTATATCTTGTTTTTTCACCGTTTCAATTTCATTATCCGGAGAAGATTGTATTTTAAAAGCATCAGACACTTCTGGATTGTATGCTTTTACCACATTAATAACTTCTGTTCCCAAGTCTTTTTTCTCATCTTGTCCGAAAACAGAAATTGAAAAAAGACTAATTAAAGTTGTATATAAAAATATCTTGTTCATCTGTAGCTTTTTATTGCTTGATATTAATTGTATCTCTTTTAATAATCTCTGCATTAGTAGTATCTACCTCTGTTAGAGATTTACTATTAATTTGGTTCAACAGTGTTTGAGCTTCTGTTTTAACATCTTCAAAGTCAAAGTTTTTTATAACTGTTTCCAATGTGTAAATAGCTTGATACTGATCGTTTAGAGCATCAAAATTTCTAGCCATAATTACTAGAGATTTAGCTCCCCAATATTTGTACATGGCATAATTAGAAGCTATTTCGAATATTACTTCGTTAGATTTCTCGTACTGCTCATCATTATTCAAAAAGTATGCGCTGTAGTACATTGCCTCGGCAACTGCTTCTCCCTTTCCAGTTTCTTGTATCTTCTTGTAGTTAGCTCTAGCCACATCTACATCTCCTTTTGCCATGGCTCCTCTTGCAATAATCAATCTCGCTTGAGACTTTACTTTATCGCTTACCTTAGAATTTATAACTACTACACTTGCCGACTCTAGAGCTTTATCTAAATTTCCATTTGCATAGTAGAGATTCATCAAGTTAACTTCAGAGTATGTTCTGTTTTGTTGAAATTCTGCTATACTCAACAACCTCTCTAAAGATAAAATTGCTCTTGTTGTATCTGAAGTTTGCATGTATAATTCTGATGCTCTAACCAGTGATCTTTCTGTAAACTCATTTTTCTCTGTTAATAGAACTTCTTCGTAGTTTATTATTGCCTCTTCATAATCTCCTGTTTTATATTCACACTGAGCCAAGTAGAAACTAGCGTTTATACGAGAAATACCTTTTGGAAATTCTTTTAAATAATTTTTGAATGAAGTAATAGCGAGATTACAATCACCTCTTAAGAAAGCTTTTTCTCCTGCTAAGTAAGAAGTAGAATCTGCTTCGGCTTTAGATATATCAACAAAATCTAAGGTTTTAACCCAAGCTACATATTCCGATGCTTTACCCATATCGATATAAATCTTTCGAGAACCAGCAACTGCCTGCTTAGCTTCTGATGTAGATGGATATTTGTCTACTACAGCCTTATACTCAGCTAGAGCCTCTTCGTTTTTATTTGAATTGTAATAAATCAAAGCTATTTTTAGTTTAGCTTTTGCTGCGTAAGAACTACGTGGGTATTTCTCAACTAATTCAGAATAAGAATTTAAAGCCTTAACATTATCATCTTTTCTAGTGTATGCTCTACCAAGTAAATACAGTCCATCATCGTAAAGTGTTGATTTAGGGTGATTTTTCAGAAGCAAATTTAATGTTTCTATCCTATTGTCGTTCTTACCCATAAGCCCGTAACAAACTGCTTTCTGATAAGTTGCATAATCAGTCTCTCCTGCTTTAATTCCTAACGAAAGGTTGTAATTTTCTAGAGCTGGCCAATATTTACGTTCTACAAAATAAGAATCTCCAAGTCTTAAATAAGTGTCATTTTTCAGCTTTTTGTCTTCCACTCCATTTTTAAGTAATAATTGAAATTCTGAAATAGCTTCGCTGTAATTCTTTAATTTAAACTGAACGTAACCCATGTTGTAAGGCAACATCTTAGATTCTTCTAACTTAGGATTGGGATCTTCTAATTTATAAGCTTGATAACCAATAAGAGCGTTGTTGAAGTTTCCTAATCTGTAATCAGTTTCGGCTTTCCAGTACTTTGATTTTGCTCTAAAATCATCATTATATCCATTTTTTATAGCCAAATCAAAATATATATTTGCATCTGTAAATTTCTCATTATTGAAATGCTCTACTCCCAATAAGTAAGCTGATTTCTGATACAGAACTTTCATTTTGTATGTTGTAGGTTTAAGCGAATCTAAAGTTTGTAATACCTCAACATAATTATTTGAAGTGATATAAGACTCAACTAACAGCTGAAATATTTCGTTCTTATGAATAGAATTTGGATAAGTAGTTAAATACCTATTCAATGCCTTTGACGAACTTTCTGCTACATTGCCTACTTCGTAACTCAATCGAGCATAGTTGTAAAGTGCGTCCTCCTTAATTTTTTGATCGAAATCTAAATCAGATGTAGAGCGGAAAGCATTTAAGGCTTCATTCTTTTTATCTAATTTCAAATAACATCCGGCCAAATTGTAGTAAGCATTTTGTGCTACTTCGGTCTTTGATTTTATTATTTTATTGAAGTAAGAGATTGCTTTTTCGTATTCTCCTTGCTGATAGTAAACAAAACCTAACTGATAAAGATGTGTATTGTCGTACTTACCTTTGTGTCCTTTGAAATTTAACAAATGAGATAAAGCATTATCATAATCTCCAATATTGAAATAGCTCTCGCCAATTAACTTAGATAGGCTAGAAAACTGTTTAGACTTTTTATTTTTCAACAGTGGAGTTCCTTCAGTAATAGCTTCTTTATATTTTTTCTGATTAAAGTAAATCTGAGTTATAAAGAATGGAACTTGTTCTGTAAACCTTTCATCTTCTTTAACTTCGTTGAAATACTTTAGTGCCACCGAATTATTTTCTTGCAAGTAAGCAATATGTGCGTAGTAATACTTAGCCTCATCGGAATATTTAGGTGAAGAAAATGCTTTTGTAAAACCAACTTTAGCTTTATTATATTTTTTGGATGAATATGCTACATAGGCTTTCTTAAAAATAAATTCATCTTTAGAGTCGTTATCCAAATCGTATGGATCTACTTTATCTAACCATTTTTCCGACTTAGAGTATTGTCCTTTGTTGTAATAAAAATCTGAAATATCAATTATAGCTTGGTTTTTGTAAATTGATGTTGGATTGTTTTCAACAAAACTACGCATTCTGTAGTCTCCATTCTTTTCGCCAAGCTTAATGCTACATAACGATGCGTAATATTCTGAAGTTGTTTTTAGAGCTTCATTAGAACCTTCATTATTCTTTAAATATTCAAATTCTAGTTGAGCTGCAGCGTAAAGTTCATTTCTATACAGCGTTGATGCTTTATCGTAATGTTGCTGACTATTGGTGTATATTGCCGTTTTTTGTGCATACAAGTTTCCAAAAGCCGATGCTATTAAGAAAACTAAAAGAGTAATACGTTTTAGCATATTATTGCAGTGATTTATTGTTATACCTGATTATGGTTTCAAATATAAAACAATCAAAAAGCTATTTTGGTATATTTACTATCAATATTTTTAAACATATCAACTACTTTTTAAACAATCAAACACTATTAATTGGTTGGCTATAAGTAATTTACAACTCACTAAAATCTATTAATTTTTCAACAACTTTATCATTAGCTAAAACAAGCCTATGCCCAAGTCCTTTTGTAGTAAATAATTCAGATTTTATAACTTTATTTTCTATCCCTAATGCTTCTGAATACTGTACATCAACATCGTCCTCATCGTGAATGACAAGTATAGGAATATCTATTATATTTCCAAGATATTCACTAGATCCACTATAAACACTTTCGTTATATCTATTTTCTATATAATCAACAATATGAAGTATCATTTTATCGCTGAAATTCAAGTTCATACAAAAATCGGATATCACATTTTTTATTAGGTTTGGCGTACCAATTAATGCGACTTTTGGAACTTTAACACCTCTGTTAATTGCGTTTAGGGTAGCTACTCCTCCCATAGAGTGCCCTATTATTAAATCGAAATTTCCAAAGATTTTCTCCATCTCCTTTATAGAATCTGCAAATTCGAACATGTGGGTATTTTTACCTTCTGAGTCGCCATGAGCAGGAGCATCAAAACTATAAACTGAAATATTTTTCTCTAAAAATTCTTCTATAATTTTATTCATCTGAGTACCTCTACCCGACCAACCATGCACCAACAATACTTTCTTTTCGCTACGTTTCCACTCATAAGATCTAATATTTCTTCCTTTATGCTGAAAAAAACTCTTAACCGCACTTTCGTAAATATCTTCTTCTCTACGAGGACGTGGAAATTTAATTGGTTTGTAAAATAATGCCATGCCAAACCTTAAAGCTAATTTTGGAGAAATTTTCTCTAAATTCCTAGCAGTAAATTTTATTGCAGGAGGGACTTTCATTGAAGTTTTTCTTCTTATCATTTTTATTTTATCTAAATTTTTCAGTGTAAATATAACAGAAAAGGTCGTAATGAACATATATTCATTACGACCTTTTAAAAAATAATATTTATTCTATTATTGTATTACTAACTTGCTCACAGAAACATTTACTCCTTCTACAACTCTAACTAGATACAAACCACTATTTAAGCTTGAAATATTTACTTCCAGTTTATTAGAATTAAAAGCTTGAATAAAAACTTGCTTTCCTAAAACATTGTAAATTGACACTTCTTTGTCTCCAATATTTTTAGATGTAAGAACAAAACTTCCATAAACAACAGGGTTAGGGTAAATAGAAAGTACTTCTACTTGATTTTCTTCATTAGATAATGCTTTATCATTTCTTGCACCTGGAGTACCAAATCCTCCATCTCCAAAAATAAATGACACCTCTTCCCAGTTTGATCCATCATCGTTTGAAGCAAAATCTAATTTATCTACCATCAAAGACATGCTTTTGCCATCCGTATTTGGGAAAGTTGTACCATTATCCCAAACAACTACATCTACGAGGTTTGCATTACAAAACAATTGTAATCCATCAGTTCCATTTCCTAATGTTAAACTAGGATCATATACATAGTCTGGTGTAACTCCACCGTTTAAATTTTGATCAGAATTATTTGAGAACACCAAATAACCTTTTGCAGGTAAAATTAAGTCAGCATTATCAGCTGGCTTTATAGAAAAACCTTCTCCTACTAAATTATCATCAGCAACTCTCCAGCTTTTTAAGTTAATATCTGAATCCGTTGTGTTATATAACTCTATCCATTCTCTTTCTCCTTCAGGAGTTACTGGATTTCTCATTATTTCAGAGATAATGACATCTCCTTCATTTGCGCAAGCAACACAAGCGTCATTTACTGTACCTGGTGTTCCCATATCTCCATCACCATATGCAGTAGTTCCTGAACACCAATTATAACCAAAGTCATTATCATCAGAATTTGCTTTATCAGTTCTTAGACTAATACTTTTACCAGAAGGAAAAGGGAATAAATTTCCATTATCCCAAATTACTAAATCTACTTGTACTCCTTCTGAAATTATTTGTAAACCATCAGTTCCATTACCTAAAGTTAATGATGAACTGTATGTATAATCAGGTGTTGGTAATCCTCCATTTGTTGCTCCATCTCCATTATTAGCAAAAAATAAATATCCATTTGATGGAATTATTAAATCCGTAGAAATAGTGAATCCCTCTGAACTAGTTCCATCATCTTCTATTCTCCATCCGTTCAAGTTAATTTCAGCATCAGTTGTGTTGTATATTTCGAACCATTCTCCATTACTGTCTGAAACAGCGTCTGGATTAAACATTATTTCAGTAATTATAACTGATCCTATACTTACCCACGCATCATTCATGTTTCCTGGTGTTCCATAATCACCATCTCCGTAAATAGAAGTGGCTTCTCTCCAATTTGAACCATCATCATTAGAAACTGAATCAAATTTATTTGGATTTAAACTCATACTTGAACCATTAGGATCAGGAAACGTAGCCCCATTATCCCATGCAACTCTATCAATAATATCTTCATTTGTGGAAATAAGTATTATTTCATCATCTCCATTTGAAAGTCCAATGTCAGAACTATAGCTATAGTCAACTGTTACACCTCCATTAGCCCCAGAATCGGAATTAACCCCTAAAACCTTAAATCCATTTGCTGGTACTACTAGTGTTTCTGAAATAATATGAGAATTGGAACCATCATCTTTTATTTCCCATCCATCCATATCTATATCAGCATCAGTTGTGTTATATACTTCAAACCATTCTCCTGCTGAATCTCCCACTTTTGAAGGGTTTTGAATTATCTCTGTCACAATAATATCTCCAACGTTTTGCCCATAAGACAAACTAGATATAATTACCATTAAAAATAATGTGTAAACTTTTCTCATAATATTTGTTGTTTAAGTGTTATTATTAATTTTGGTTCTACCCTGAATGTTGTGGAATAATCGTCATCTTGAGCGTGGTTGGTGAGCGTGGTTGGTGAGCGTGGTTGGTGAGCGGAGCCGAACCAGAGCCGAACCATAGCCGAACCATAGCCGAATGTAGTCTATTACACAAATACCACATTGTGTAATCACTGTTGCAATAGATATTTCGACTACATTCCCTTTGTTTCACTTTGGGAATTCCGCTCAATATGACAGATGTTCTAAATTAGAAAATCCACACAAATAAGGGTAGAACCTATTAATTTAATGTCATTTATATGTACAAATTAAATCACTTATTAATTATTGAACTATCGCAGTATTAATCTCATCTTTAAACACTATATATTTAGTAA
>JADGDT010000176.1 GCA_016744755.1 Ichthyobacteriaceae bacterium
ATAGCAACAGTAATAACATCATGTAAGCTATTTTGAAATAGACCACATTCGGCTCTGGTTCGGCTCTGGTTCGGCTCTGGTTCGGCTCTGGTTCGGCTCTGGTTCGGCTCCGCTCACCAACCACGCTCACCAACCACGCTAAAGGTGACGACTTTGTAATTATCTCGCAAAGTAGCAAAGCTAATTTTCTTAGCGCCTTTGCGAGACTCAAATTGTCATCCGCTCATTGGAGCTTTTCGTTAAAACTTAGGCCTCAAGGTGACGATTATTCCACAATATTAGTGGTAGAAACTTTTTAAAAAAAAGATTAAACCAACGAATAACCAAGAGCAATTGCTCCTACAACAAAACAGTAAATCGCAAACCAAGTAAGTTTACTTTTCTTAACTAAAGAAATCATCCACGTACAAGCAACCATTCCTGTGAAAAATGCAACTACAAACCCTACAGCCATAGGTGCAACGTTGTCTCCCGAAAAGTTAATTTCACCACTTAAAATATCTTTTGCCATTTTTCCTAAAATCAATGGAACAACCATAAGAAAAGAAAATCTCGCTGATTTTTCTCTGTCAATTCCTAATAAAACAGATGTAGAGATTGTTGCTCCAGAACGAGATATTCCTGGCATAATTGCAATTGCTTGCGAAACACCAATTATTAATGCCGAAGTGTATGTAACTTCTTTATTAGTTGTTTTAGCTTTATCGGCAAGTAGTAGTAGTAACCCTGTAATTAGTAGCATTCCTCCAACAAGTGTAAGAGCTCCTCCAAAAAGGGCTTCAATTTCTTCATCGAACAATACCCCAATTATGGCAGCAGGTACCATTGATACAATTATTTTGATAGAAAACTTAGATTGATCATTCCATTCTAATTGTAGTAACCCGTTAATGATTTCTAAAATCTCTTTTCTGAAAATAACTATTGTACTCAAAGCAGTTGCTCCGTGTAGAACAACGGTCATCAGCATGCTTTCTTGTGGCATCATGTTATCGCCAAATATTGCTTTTGCTATTTCTAAATGCCCGCTAGACGATACAGGCAAAAACTCTGTAAGTCCCTGAATAAGACCTAGAATTATTGCTTCAAAAATTCCCATTAGAAGTTATTTTGATATGATGTGTTTTATTTGTTTGGTCTTGCCAAAATTGCCCAAGCTTCAACAGCAAATCCTGCAATTACAACCATAGGAGCTATGCGAATTCGAAGTGTGCTGAACATTTCGTAGTTGAAAGAGTTAACGTCATCAGAAGAACCTCCTGACATTAATAAGTAACCAAAAACAATAAGAGCTAGCCCTACTGCCATTAGAATGTAATTCTTCTTTCCAAACAAAAACTGCTTCTCAGTCATGATAAATTTATTAGATGTTTTTAACTAAACGCAAAATTAGTAATAAAGTTGCTCTGTTCTTAATACTAGGTATTTATTAATTGCAAAATATGTACTCAACCACGAAATAAAAATTCCTATCGCAATTACTCCTAAATAAAGTATTGCATAAAATTTCATGTCTTGAATATTGGAAAGAATAGGGAAGTTTAATTGTAAGTAATACAAAATAGCGCTCAATAGCGATAATGCAATAAATGCTCCAATTAATCCTAATTTAATGTTATTCCACATAAAAGGTCTACGTATAAATCCTTTGGTAGCACCTACTAATTGCATAGTTTTTATGGTAAAACGCTTTGAGTATACAGATAACCTAATAGAACTATTTATAAGAGCTATAGCGACAACCATAAACATAGAAGCAAAAATCATTAACCAAAAAGTTACTTCTTCAATATTTTTTGTCATTTGTTCTATTAGCATTTTATCGTAAACAACTTCAGTAACAAATTCTTTACTTGCAAGATTCTTTTCTATCATCTCCATATGGTCGGGATGAACATATTCAGCTTTTAGGTGAATATCAATAGAATTCTTTAGAGGATTGTAGCCAATAAAATTTATGAAATCTTCTCCTAGTTCATTTTTTACAACTTCAGCAGCCTCTTCTTTAGAAACATATTCGGTAGATTTAACATAATCTGTAAGTTCAAGTGTCTTTTGTAGTTTTTTTACCTCTACTTTCTTCGCAGTATCTTTCAAGAAAATTGTGAAAACAAAGTTCTCTCTAACATAATCCGTCACCTTTTTAGCGTTTAATGCTAGTACTCCAATAGCTCCTAATAGGAAGAGTACCAACGATATACTTACTACTACCGAAGCGTAGGAATTACGTATACGTCCCTTGTTTACATTTTCCATTTATCTTATTTATCCTAAATAATTAGTTTGCGCTAATTTATAAAAAACATTCAGAAATTGTTATTACAATATTTTTAAATTAATTTTTTACATAAATTGCGTGTTTCTATATAAAACAGAACAGAAATGAAGAAGAAAACGATAATCATATTTGGGTCATTAATATCGATATTAGTAGTTTTAATTGTTGTTATACCTAATATTTTTAAAGAAGAGATTAAAAATGAAGTTCTGAGGTATGTAAATAAAAACATGGATTTGGAAGTTACGATAAACGACTACAACCTTTCTTTAATTTCTAATTTCCCAAGATTTACTTTTTATTTAGAAGGTGTAAAAGTTGTTGATGCAGATAGCAATGAGCTTTTGACAGTAGATAAGATTGCAACAGAAATTGATTCTAAAGATTTAATAGTTGATAGAAGTATTTCAATTAATAGTATTTCCATAATTAGGCCTGTAATTAGCTACACTCTAAGTAGCGATAGTTTATCTACTCCACCCGACGAGGTAGCCGAGTTGAAATCAGAACAAAAAGATATTTTAACTAAGAGTGAGCCGGAAAGTGTAGAAAACGAAATTAAAAGTAAGACTATTTCTCTAAATATTTCTAGCTACGAAATTGTAGGTGCATCAATAATTGTGAAAGATGAGAATAACAATGATTTTGTAAAAATATCTAATCTAAATCACAATGGTTATGGAGTTTTTAAAGATGATATTCTAACATTAAACACAGTTACATTTATTGATAATATAAATATTTATGAAGGTAAGGATACCCTACTTAAAAATGCTCAAATTAAGGGAGACCTCAGTCTGGATTTAGATTTAAAAAATAAAATTTATTCACTAAAAGAGAATAGTCTTAATATAAACAAAATAGGATTCAATTGGGTAGGAGTAATTAAAGAAATAGATAATAATTACGATATAGATTTGAGATTCGATACTCCGAACACAAGTTTTAAAGATCTTTTGGCTATGATGCCCGAAGCTTATAAAAAAGATTTCGATAAGATTGATGCCAAAGGTGAATTTAAAATTGAAGGAAATATTAAAGGGATTTACAACGAAGAGACTATGCCGGAGTTTAAGTTAAAAACTGCGATAACTAATTCATATATTAAATACCCTGATCTTCCTGAAAGTATAGATGATATAAATTTGATTTTGAATATTTATAAGCCTCAAGGAAATGATTTTGATAAGGTTTCTATTGATATTCCGAGTGCTTCGATTAAAATATCTAATAATAAGATAAACGCTAGCATGTCTGCATACAACCTGATAACTGACCCTCATTTGGAAGCAAAAATTTTAGCGGACTTCGATTTGTCGAAACTTAGAAATGCAATTCCAATAGAAAAAGGTGACAATATTAATGGAGAGATTTCTGCTGATGTTTTTATAAAAGGAAAGATGTCTGATTTAGAGAACGAGAGATACGATAAGTTTTATGCAAGGGGAGATGTAAAGCTGAAAAATTTCAGTTTCTCTACTAAGTCGTTCAAAGATAAAATGCTTATCAATAATGCAAATATTTCTATTACTCCACAGAATTTAGAATTAAAAAACTTTGATTTTAGATTAGGAAAAAGTGATGTAAAAGCAAAAGGTAGTATTTCAAAATATATAGAATATGTTATGGAAGACAAAGAGCTTTTAGGTAAGCTAGAGATAAAATCAAACTATTTTTATGCGTCTGATTTTATGCCAGCTGAGGACGTAGATTCAAAAGAGGTTACAAAAATAAATACCGATATAGATAAACAGAATGAAGAGTTTTCAATGAATCTAATTGAAATACCTGCAAAGATTAATTTCGATAATCACATCACCATTAAGTATTTTATATACGGAAGTTTTAAAGCTAATAATGTGAGTGGAAATCTAGGTATTGAAAACGAGAACGCTTATCTGAAAAATGTAGAAATGAATACTTTAGATGGTAGTGTTTTAATGACTGGAAATTATTCGTCAAAAACAAAATCATCTCCAAAAACAGATTTCGATTTAGAACTAAAAAATATAGATATTCAAAAACTTTCTAAGACGTTTGATTTTGTGAAACAAATAGCTCCAATTATTAAAAATACATCAGGTAAATTGAGTTCGAAATTAGATTTACGTACATCTTTAGATAAAAATATGAACCCAGTTTATGAAACAATGTACAGTAATGGAGTTGTATCAACAAATGGGGTAAGCCTCAAAAACACTGATTTTATTAAAGATTTTGGGGAGGTACTAAATGTAGATGAACTTAAAAACAACCCTAAAATTGAAGATATTAATTTGACTTATACAATTACAAAAGGGATATTAACTATGGCTCCTTTTAAATTAAAGATAGAGGATATTGAATCTGAATTTGAAGGTAGTTCCAATATTGGCAAGCAGACAATTGATATGGATGCTTCTATAATATTCCCTAGGAAGTATTTAGGAAAGGACACAAATGCCATTATAGATAATGCGGTAAGTTTAGCAAATACCTTTGGTGCTAATGTGAAAATGGGCAATACAATTGATGTGGATGCTAAAATTAGTGGAGATATTACTTCTCCAAAATACTCTCTAACTTATGGGTCAGGTAAAGCTGAGACTCCAGAACAGTATCTAAAACAACAAGCAGACAAAATAATTGAAGATGCAAAAAAAGATCAAGGTAAAGATTTGGAGAAGAAAGCCACTGATTTGCTAAAGAGTTTGTTTAATTAATGGTTCGGCT
>JADGDT010000177.1 GCA_016744755.1 Ichthyobacteriaceae bacterium
TGAGCGGAGCTGAAAAATGGTAATTGAGCGGAGCCGAAATTACATGTTCCTTCTATACTGCCCACCAACTTCAAAAAGAGCATGAGTAATTTGCCCTATAGAACAAACTTTACCTGCTTCCATCAACACATCAAAAATATTTTGGTTGTTTACTGATGCTTGCTGAACTTTGTTAAGCATACGCTTAGCTTCTTCTGTATTACCTTTATGAAGGTTATTCATATTAGTAATCTGATTTTGCTTTTCTTCTTCCGTAGCTCTAACCACTTCGCGAGGTAAAACTGTTGGCGAACCTTTTGAACTTAAGAAGGTATTAACCCCAATAATTGGAAATTCTCCACTGTGTTTTAGTGTTTCGTAGTACAATGATTCTTCTTGAATTTTCGAACGCTGATACATTGTTTCCATAGCTCCTAAAACTCCGCCACGTTCGTTTATTCTATCAAACTCAACGAGTACAGCTTCTTCTACTAAATCTGTTAATTCTTCGGTAATGAAAGATCCTTGCATAGGATTTTCATTTTTAGCTAACCCCAATTCTTTGTTTATTATTAATTGTATTGCCATTGCTCTACGTACCGATTCTTCGGTAGGTGTAGTAATAGCTTCATCGTAAGCATTTGTGTGCAACGAGCTGGTATTGTCGTAAATTGCATAAAGTGCTTGAAGAGTGGTACGAATATCGTTGAAATCTATTTCTTGTGCGTGCAATGAACGACCAGAAGTTTGTATATGATATTTCAACATTTGTGCTCTTGGACTTGCTCCATATTTGTTTTTCATTGCCTTTGCCCATACTCTACGTGCTACACGACCAATAACAGCATATTCTGCATCTATTCCATTAGAAAAGAAGAATGATAAGTTTGGGCCAAATTTATTAATATCCATTCCTCTACTTAAATAGTATTCTGCATAAGTAAATCCGTTTGCGAGAGTAAGTGCTAGTTGTGTAATAGGATTTGCTCCTGCCTCGGCAATGTGATATCCCGAAATAGAAACTGAATAGAAATTTCTAACACCATTATCAATAAAATACTCTTGAACATCGCCCATTAAACGCAATGCAAATTCAGTAGAGAAAATACAAGTATTCTGAGCCTGATCTTCTTTTAAAATATCAGCCTGAACCGTACCACGTACTTTGGTTATTGAATCTGTCTTAATTTTATTATAAATATCGGCATCTAAAACTAAATCTCCAGTAACACCAAGTAGCATCAAACCTAAACCATCATTTCCTTCTGGCAAATCGCCATTGTAGATTGGTCTATCAACTCCCCTTACTTTATATATTTCCTTAATTTTTTTCTCGATAGATTCTTCTAAATCATTCTCTTTTATGTAAAGTTCACATTGTTGGTCAATTGCCGCATTCATGAAATATGCTAACATTATTGGTGCAGGACCATTAATTGTCATACTTACTGATGTAGTTGCGGCACATAAGTCAAATCCAGAATACAGTTTTTTAGCATCGTCTAAACTAGCAATAGAAACCCCTGAATTACCAATTTTTCCATAAATATCAGGACGAGTATCAGGGTCGGCACCGTATAACGTTACACTATCGAAAGCAGTAGAAAGTCGCTTTGCAGGCATTCCTTTACTCACATAATGGAAACGTCGGTTTGTGCGTTCTGGTCCACCTTCACCAGCAAACATACGTGTTGGATCTTCACCTTCTCTTTTGAAAGGGAATAAACCTGATGTGTATGGGAATTCGCCAGGTACATTCTCTTGTAAATTCCAGTAAAGTAAATCTCCCCAAGCAGAATACTTAGGCAACGAAATTTTTGGAATTTGAGTATGAGACAGTGTTTCGGAATGAGTTTTTATAGAAAGTTCTTTGTCTCTAACTTTAAATTTATAAACTTCATCCTTATATTTTTTCTTCTTAGCATCCCAAGATTTTATCACCTCTAAATTTCGAGGATCTAAATCAAGTTGTATTTGGCTTAAAGTTTCTTCTAATTGTTTTATAAGTCTATCCTTATCTTCAATTTCAGTTTCTTTTAAAGTATCAATTGATTTCTGAAGGGCGTATAATTTCTGAGCAATTTCTCTTTGCTCGCGAGTCCATTTGTCGTAGGCACGGTTATTTTCTGCTATTTCAGAAAGATATCTAATTCTGTTTGGAGGAATTATGTAAACCTTTTCAGATTCATCAATACCAACATTAATTTCAGATTTGAAAGTAACTTTAGTTTTCTCAGTGATTAGATTCATCATTTTCAGATAAAGTCTATTCATTCCAGGATCGTTAAACTGAGAAGCAATACTGCCATAAACAGGCATTTGTTCCACAGGCTTATCAAAAGCATTATGGTTACGTTGATATTGTTTTTGTACATCACGAAGTGCATCTAAAGCACCACGCTTATCAAATTTATTTAGGGCAATAACATCAGCAAAATCGAGCATGTCTATTTTTTCAAGCTGAGTTGCAGCACCGTATTCTGGAGTCATTACATATAGCGAAACATCAGAGTGATCTAGTATTTCCGTATCAGATTGTCCAATACCAGAAGTTTCTAAAATTATTAAATCGTACTCCGCAGCTTTAAGAATTTGAACTGCATCACTAACGTTTTTAGATAATGCCAAATTAGCCTGGCGTGTAGCTAATGATCGCATGTAAACTCTTGGCGAATTAATTGAATTCATACGAATTCGATCTCCCAATAATGCTCCGCCTGTTCTCCTTTTAGAAGGATCAACAGAAATAACAGCAATGTTTTTATCATCGAAATCCATCAAAAATCTACGTACAAGCTCGTCAACCAACGACGATTTACCTGCTCCACCAGTACCTGTAATCCCCAAAACAGGTGTGATAGATTTGTTAGCTCTTTCTTGAATATCTTTCATAAAAGTTACTGATTCTTTTGGAAAATTCTCCACTGCCGAAATCAATCTTGCAATTGCACGAGTATCCTTTTTTAAGAAATCGGTTGTTTCAGAACCAATGTTTGCACCAGTTGCGTAGTCAGAATTATCGACTATGTCGTTAATCATCCCTTGCAATCCCATTTCTCTACCATCATCGGGCGTGTAGATTCTTGCAATTCCGTAATCCATTAATTCCTTAATTTCTTCGGGAAGAATTACACCACCTCCACCACCGTATATTTTTATATGTTCCGAATTATTCTCTTTCAAAAGGTCGAACATATATTTGAAATACTCAACATGTCCGCCTTGGTAAGAAGTTAGAGCTATGGCATTTGCATCCTCTTCGATTGCCGTAAAAACTACTTCTTCTACAGATCTATCGTGTCCTAAATGTATAACCTCAACACCTGTGTTCTGTATTATTCTCCTCATAATATTGATAGATGCATCGTGTCCATCAAAAAGAGAAGCAGCCGTAACGATTCTTACTTTGTTCTTTGGCTTGTATGCTTCAATAATATCCATCTTTTTTTTGTTTGTTTGTTGCGTTTTATATCCTATATAACTCCTTTGCGAAATTCAGATCGGTAGATTTATTAATTTCGTAGAAGTATTTCAACTGCCATTCTTGAGTTTTTTTTGCTTGCTTATTTTGTGGATTATCCCATTTTGGATAAACTCTAAATCCTCTTTTACCGTCTTTTTTCTCTGTTGATATAATTCCTTTGTTAATCAGTTCATATTTTGGGAATACAAATTGCCCTAAATTATTTTCTGTTTTCACATTTATTACATAAAAATCAATTAGGTCAGTTTCGCTAAAAGGTTCTGTTCTTCCTTTTTTATTCCGTTTCCAAAAAGTTACAAATTGTCCTGATTTTTTTGGTGTTATTTTAGAACTTCTACTTATTATTTTTATTCCGTTTAGCTCAAATATACAAGCATCATATTCCCTTCCTTCAAGTTCATTTTTTATTTCTGAAATTTGAAAGTTAACCTTATCGTAAATTTCGGTTTTTATTTTGATGAGGTTTTTGTTCAGAATATTTGTTTTATTCATTAATGATGTTATTATTATAGTTTGTTGAATTTTAGTATATTTTTGGGATTAAATATACATTGTTAGCGTGTTATTATTTGTTTTTAGTCAACATATTTGAAATTCTTATGACCGTCCTGTATTTCAATCAACTTGATGTTATTAATCGAAATACTTTTTTGATAATAGATAAATCTTGATATATCACCAATTATCATCGTGTCTTGAAGAAAAACTAGGTCAAAATAAAATACAGTTCGTTTCTTGTTTTTTTCTGTAAAACGTATCTCAATTGAAGGGCTGTTTTTTAGTTCTATTTGATTATTATCCTTGTCTATACATTTAATATATTCAATCGGATTTGCTCTATATTCAACAATGTCCCCTGCTGGGCCACGAGTTTTTACAAATTTGAATACTGTTGAATCAATTTCGGCAAATTGTTCTTTAAAACTTTCGACTGAAATATAATAAGACTTACAACTAATAAGTCCAAACACAATTAAAAGAAGAAACCCTGTTTTGGTCAATATTGTTTTTATCATAATCAATTTCTATTTTATTTCTTTATTGAACTTTCTCTTAGACATCTATAACTTATAAGCAGTTTTAACTTTATTAAATATCCAATTTACATCAAATATTTCATTTGTGTTAATTTGGTGATAGGTAGGATGTTTTTTTAGATAAAAAGGTTAAAACTTTTTATCCATTTACTTGGGGTCTTGTATTTTCGTTAATGTATGCTAACGCTCGGTGTATGGTGCGTTGGGCGATTATAAATTAGTGAATTTTTTCAATATACCAATTAGCACCGTTTTAATTTTTTGCTTAATTTCTATTTTCAAAAGTAAAAAATTAAAACGGTGCGGACTTTCTAAATGAGTAAAAATTTTCAATAAACGACAAATTAGCCCAATGCACTATACACATTGTTGCCTTGTGC
>JADGDT010000042.1:0-15767 GCA_016744755.1 Ichthyobacteriaceae bacterium
TTATCTTCTCTAGCTTTTGCTTCTGCCATCCACTTTGGAAGTAGAGTTTTTTTGAAGTTAGCTTTATCTGCTTTCAACTTTTCTACTGGAAGACCAATATACTGCTGTGCTTTTTCTTTTGTAGAAATATCAGGATAAGCCAACTCTTCGTTATGACCTAAAGTGGCGAACAAACGAGCTAGTTTTACTCTTGCATCTTGTGCTTTCACTAAACCTGTAGAAATAACTCTAGATGTTTCTACTGGTGAGTGGAAAGAACCACCATGCGATGCAGCTGCGTAATCCCATCTCCACTGTGAGTGACGAATATCTTGTAAAATATCTTTCATCTGATCTTCTGTTGCTCCCCAATCCCAAGCTTGTTTAGCTTCTACGTGAGCTTTTACCAACATAATTTCAAGGTTATCTCTACTCTCAATAATTCTATCTTGACGCTCATAAACGTTTGCAATTAGCTTATCTCCCTCTTCACGGTGACATACCTGACAAGAATTTGCTACATTGTTTAGTGGTGATTGCATGTGGTGATCTGTAAATTTCTGACCACCTTCTGTACGGTAAGGCATGTGACAATCTGCACAAGAAACACCTCTATCGGCGTGTACACCTGTCATGTGAACTTCGTATCCTGGGTGTTGAGCTTTAAGCATTGGTGCTCTACTTAATTTATGTGTCCAATCTTTAAACCCTATTTCATCGTAATATTCCTCCATAGATTCAACATCCATTCCCTTGTCCCATGGCAGAGTCAAATATGGTGTACCTTCCATTCCTGGTTTTTTCTTATCGAAATAATACTCTACATGACACTGAGCACAAACTAGCGAACGCATTTCTTGATGAGAAGCTTTAGAAATATCTTTTCCTTGACGCTCAAAAGCTTCTACTAATGCAGGACGAGTAACCGTTAACTCCATAGTTTCTTCGTTATGACAATCGGCACAACCAATATTGTTAACAATCTCTGCTCCTTTATCAGACCATTTACCTTTGTAAAATTCCTCTACTCCTATTTCATTCATCAAACGAGGAACATCTGGCGATTTACATGTCCAACAAGTAGATGGCATTGGGCCTTCACCTTCTTTAGTTGGACCTCCTGTACGCAATGAGTTGTGAAGATCCTCTACTGCATGAAGGTGTCCACGACCTTGATTATAATCTTTAGAGAAACCATAACCAGCCCAAAGTATAACTAAACGAGGATCAACTTCAAGCATATCTATCATACCATTTCCGTTGTACTTACTATAAAAGGTAGTATCTTCTCCCGTTTGGAGATAAGATTGGTACTGCTTAGGAAAATTCTTTCCCCAAATCTCATTTCTAGGTTCTAGTTTGTTAATTTTTACTGTAGGTGTGTAAGCAAACTTGGCTTCGGCTTTTCTTTCAATAATACTAGATGCAAAAAGACCTAGAAGAAAAACTGCTAACATTGTTCCAAAAAATATGGCCCAATTCTTTTTTGATTTAATTTCACTCATAACAAAGGTGTATTTATTTTTTATCTGAATATTTTGAATTGATTTTCTCTTTTACCCAATCCGGTACGTTGTTGTTTCCATCCTCACCAGTAATTCTACCATAAGGTACAGACGATAAACTTTTAACTCTACCATGAGGCACTTCACGGTGGCATTCCCAACATTGCCTATCGGTACGGTGTACTTCAGATTCGGGCACTATACTTTCTAATTTAGCATCTCTAACTTGATTACTATGACAGCGAATACAATTTTCTTGTACAACTGTTTGTCCTGCTTCGTGCATTACTATTGATTGTGGCTCCATACGTAAAGTAAACATAGTTGCATGTCGCATACCATCCATAGCCTTAAAATAATATTTTCTGAAAACATTATCGTGAGGAACATGACAATCGTTACAAGTAGCTACACTTTTATGTGAGCTTCTTTCCCAAGTATTGTATTCTGGTGTCATAACGTGGCAATTAACACACGTTTTAGGGTCGTCTCCTAAATAAGAAGTTACATTGGAAATTTTCATCAGATACCCACCCATACCTATCATAGAACCAACTATAATAATTGCGGGAATCCTCCAAACTCCATATGCTTTTAATAAATGATATAGTTTTTTCATTTATGTGATTTTTTAATTAGTTACGGGTTACGGGTTACGAGTTACGGGTTACGAGTTACGAGTTACGTAGTTGAAAAATCAAACAATGCTATCTCTTCCAATATATTAACTGTTAACTCCTAACTGTTAACTGTTAACTGTTAACTGTTAACTGATAACTGATTACTGATAACTGTTAACTGTTAACTGATAACTGATTACTGATAACTGTTAACTGTTAACTGATAACTGTTACTGATAACTGATTACTGTTAACTGATAACTGATAACTGTTAACTGATAACTGATTACTGTTAACTGATAACTGATAACTGTTACTTACTCGTATCCAAAAATTTTGGTTTAAGAGTAATCATTAAATATGCCCAGTTGTTTGTTACATCTTTGTCTCCCCCTTTTATGATTTCCATTGATGAAGTTGCAAACATTTGAGAATATCCTGCTGAGAAGTTAATCCAGTTGTTAAATTTATATCCAAGCGCCAAATCAATTTCAGTACCTAATCCTGAATCTTGAAGTTCATCATTTTTATCATAAAGATTTGCATTAGACATAAAATAATGTACTGTTGCTCCTGCTTTCCATTTTCCTGATTTCCAAGCAGCACCAACATTAAAATCATTTAATCCAATTATATTAGAGTGATTACCAACATAAAAATAATCCATAAAACCATTAAACTTGTGATTTGTTCCATATAAAGGAGAAAACGAATTATTTGTATCAGCAGATTTACTCTTTACATCTCCTAAAATACTTTCTTTAGACTCACTACCCGAAAGAAGTTCTAAACCTGCTTTAAGTGTAAATCCTTCATTAAGATTATAACTAGCATTCAATGCAAAGTTATATGCCGATATAGATTTATCTGATCTATCTTTTCCCATTTGGTAATAAAAACTACCATTAAGTGCAATGCCAGAAACATTACTTTTTAAGAAAGTTCCTAAAGTTTGGCTATATCTTACTTCGTCGGTTAATAAACCTGTTGTAGTGTTTAAAGCTTGTAAACCATTATTTAAAGCTAATACACTTACATTAATATTTGAAATTTCTTTGTGAAACCAAGCAAACTGCATTGCTTTGTAATACTTTTTATAATCTGCAAAACCTGGAGCTTTGTCTTGATTGTATGCAATACCAATATGTAATTTAAAATCTTTCTCGTATTTAAACAACCCTAAATCATGGCTTCTTGCCTGCTGTGCCCAACCTACACTACCAAATATACGGTGATCGTCATAAACTAATTCTTGACGACCTAGTTTTAAAGAGAATTCATTTGTAAACTTCATTTCTCCCCAAGCTTCGTGTAATGCCAAATAAGCATCAGAATTATTTAATTGAGGTGTTGTACCCCATACTCTAATATCTTGAAAAGAAACTTTAAATATTAATGACTCCATTTTGTAGTCAAGGTTAATTCTAGTTCTTTGAGAAATAAATGTGTTAGCTTTATCTCCATCATTTTTCAATGCTCTATATCCATTCTGAGACTCTAGACGAGGTCTTACTTCTCCAGATAAATTTAGTTGTCCGTAGGTTTGATGTGCAAATCCCATTAACAACATTAATACTAGTGTAACAATGTAATTTCTTTTCATACTAATGATTTTTAATTATGATGTTATGGTTAATTAAATGTAACAAATACTACAATACAAAAATCCGCTAAGCCATCATGAAATAATATGACTAATGTCATAAAAGATAAAATAGTCTTTATATCTATTGTATGTAACTATATAAATATATTTATAGGGCCTGATATATTTAATCTTATCAATTATTCAACAATAACAAATTAGAATAAAGCTGACAAAAATCATATTTTGAAAGAGTTGTTCTTTAAAAAACTTAATGATTATATTTACAAATAAATACTTTAGCTTATGAAGTATTATTTATCAATAAAATAAATATAATTATCTTGAAGTTATTATCTACACTATTTTATATTACGCTAAGTTTTAGCTCATTTGCACAGAACTATTATGCAGTAAAACTTGTTGAAAAAACTACAGCAAGAATAGAGTACTTTAAAAATAATCCTTTAGAAATGCTTACACAAAGAGCAATTGACAGGAGGCAGGTTTTGAACATTAGTTTTAATGCCGAGGATGTACCTATTGATAATGCAATAATACTAATGTGCGAGAATACTGGCGCTGAAATATTATCGAGCTCTAAATGGCTAAACACTCTTTATGTAAGCGCCACCGAAAATCAGAAAGCTTTATTAGAAGAAATAGAGTATGTAGAAAACATAAGAAGTTTAGAGGTTTCAAGCAGTTCCAAAAAAACAAAATCATCCCCTCCTAGCCTATCAAAACAAAAATCAAGTATTTATGGTGAGAGCGAAGATTTTGTAACTCAAATAAAAATAGATTTTCTTCATAATATAGACTTTAGAGGAGAAGGAATGCAAGTTGCTGTTTTTGATGCAGGATTTCCTGGAGTTAGTACAACAGAGCCTTTCAAAGAATTAAGAGACAGAGATGGAATTTTAGGAACTTATAATTTTGTTGAAGATATTGAAGATGTTTATCGTGATAATCAACACGGAACAATGGTACTAAGTACTATGGCTGTAAACAAGCCTAATACTTATATTGGTACATCTTACGAAGCTAAATATTGGCTTTTTACAACAGAAGATGATGGGTCTGAAACCCCTAAAGAAGAATTTAACTGGATAAAAGCAATTGAATTTGCCGATAGTGTAGGTGTTGATGTTGTTAATTGTTCTCTAGGATATTACGATTTTGATTTACCTTTCAAATCATATACTTACGACGATATGGACGGCAAAACAACTTTTATAAGTAGAGCCGCCAATATTGGAGGACAAAAAGGAATTATTGTTGTTATTAGTGCTGGTAACGAAGGAGATAAAGCATGGCATTATATTGGTGCTCCTGCCGATGCCGAGAATGTTATTTCTGTTGGCGCAGTTAACTCAACTGGTAATATTGCAGGATTTTCTTCATTTGGACCATCAGCTGATGGTAGAATAAAGCCCGATGTTGTAGCTATGGGAGTTAGTGTACCAGTATATAACAAATACGGTAATTTATCATATCCGAATGGTACTTCATTTTCGTCGCCAATAACTGCTGGTAGTGTTGCTTGTTTGAGGCAAGCTTTCCCAAGTGCAGCAGTAGATTTATTTATTAGTGCGGTACAGCAATCTGCCGATAATTATGATAGTCCTAATGAAACATATGGTTATGGAATTGCAAATTTTGAAGGTGCTTATAATATTCTAAAAGACCAACTTAGTTTAGATTATTTTTATACTGATAAATTATTAATTACGCCAAATCCCATTAGCAATTTATTAAAGATTAGAGGGGTTGTTAATGAAAATGTACCGTATTCTATTTTAGATACTTCGGGTAGGTTAATAAAATCAGCAAACGGAAATTTTAATTATGGTGTTGATGTTTCTAACCTTGTACAAGGATACTATTATGTAAGAATAGAAGGTAGTAAATTTATTGCTCTTCCTTTTATAAAAAAATAATCAATAAAAATGCAAGAAAGTATTACTGAACTTTTTAAAATTAAGTACCCAATAATACAAGGAGGAATGATTTGGGTATCTGGCTGGAAACTAGCTTCGACTGTTAGTAATGCTGGTGGTTTAGGATTAATAGGTGCAGGATCTATGTATCCTGAAGTTTTGAGAGAGCACATCATAAAATGTAGAAATGCTACCGATAAACCTTTTGGTGTAAATGTACCACTACTCTACCCTAACATTAATGAAATTATGGATGTTATAATTTCGGAAGATGTTAAAATAGTTTTCACATCGGCAGGAAATCCTAAAACATGGACAAGCGAACTCAAAGATAATGGAAT
The DNA here is from genome assembly GCA_016744755.1 of Ichthyobacteriaceae bacterium. Classification (GTDB taxonomy): domain Bacteria; phylum Bacteroidota; class Bacteroidia; order Flavobacteriales; family JADGDT01; genus JADGDT01. The sequence continues at coordinate 5,971 of JADGDT010000042.1, forward strand.
TACAGTTGTACATGTAGTTTCTAATTTAAAGTTTGCCATAAAATCACAAGAAGCTGGTGTTGATGCAATTGTTGCCGAAGGGTTTGAAGCTGGAGGTCATAACGGGAGAGAAGAAACTACTACACTAGTTTTAATTCCAACTCTTAAAGAAAAGATAAGTATTCCAATAATAGCTGCGGGTGGAATTGCAAGTGGTAAATCTATGTTAGCTTGCATGGCTTTGGGTGCCGATGGTGTACAAGTAGGTTCTAGGTTTGTTGCTACGCAAGAATCTTCAGCTCACGAAAAATTTATTAATAAAATTATTAGTATTGGCGATGGCGATACTCAATTAACTCTAAAAGAATTAGCTCCTGTTAGATTAATTAAAAATAAATTCTTTAAAGAGGTTCAAGTTGCATACCAAAGTGGAGCTTCTAAAGAAGAATTGATAAATTTATTGGGAAGAGCAAGATCAAAAAAAGGAATGTTCGAGGGTGACTTAGATAATGGGGAATTAGAAATCGGACAGGTTTCTAGTTTAATAAATGATATTCCTTCGGCTAAAGAAATAATCGAAGAAATTGTAATTGAGTACAATTCGGAAATTAAAAATATATCTAAAATATAATACCTATCAAAATGATATTTAAACAATTTAAAGGTTTAAAATTAGAAAATAAAGGGCCTTACTCTAAAATATGTTTAGAGTTGGGACTTGATAACTTCGGTGCTACTTTAGATTACATTCAAGCACTAAAATACGGTAGAAATTCTAGCAAAGACAATTACTTTCTGGTAATAAAAGAGCAAGTTGGTACTTGTGGTACAAAACATGCATTTTTATACGAGCTTATAAAAGAGCAAGGTTGGAGCAATTGGGATCTTGTTTTAGGAATTTATATAATTAATTGCGAAAACACTCCACAAGCTTGTGAAATACTAGAAGAAACACATCTTTTTGAAGTTCCGAATGCTCATAGTTATTTAAAATATAAAGGGGAAATAATAGATGCTACAAAAATTGGAAGTGAGAAGTTAGAATTCAAATCTACCATACAACAAGAAACAAAAATAGAATCTCATCAAATAAATGAATTCAAGAAAAAACAACACCAAACATTTTTGCGTCGTTGGGTTGGCGATAACGAATTAGGTTGTTCGCTTTCGTTTCAAAGAGTATGGAATATTAGAGAGCAAATTATTGAAATTCTTAGTGAGTAGTGAGTAGTGAGTAGTGAGTAGTGATATAAAAACTAAAAAACGGGAACTCTTAAAAAAAGAATTCCCGTTTATACTTTTATTTAAACGTAGGAATTATTCTATCTCCCAAGTTTCGCCACTAGCGAATAACTCATCAAGGTTTGCAAATCTACTTGTTTCTTTTACGTGCTCTACTTGCTCCTCCATACGTGCCTCAAAAGTAGGCTCATCTACAGAACGAATTACTCCAAATACACGTGGCAACCCATCATTCATACCTGCATTTACAAGCATCATGGCTAAGCTAGTTTCCTCGGCATGTGCATCGTGAATAAGGATATCTCTAATAGTTACATGGTTTTCTCCTATCTTAACTTTAATCAACTTAAAGCCGTGTAACATTAAACCATACTCTTTATCTTCTCCAAACAACATTGGTTTACCATGCTCTAAGAATAGCATATCATCCTGAACACTTTTAACAGTAAATTCATCGTGAACCTTATCGTTGAAAATAACACAATTAGTTAAAATTTCAACAACAGAAGTCCCTTTGTGCTTTTCAGCATCAAGGAAAATTTGTTTCATGTGCTTAGGATTTTTGTCCATTGCACGAGCAAAGAAACGACCTTTAGCACCCATTACTAATTCTCCTGGATTGAAAGGATTTTGAATTTGCCCTTCTGGTGAAGTTTTAGTTTTTAATCCCAACTTTGTAGTTGGCGAGAACTGACCTTTTGTAAGACCGTAAATTTCGTTGTTAAACAAAAGTACGTTTAAGTCAACATTACGACGAACAGCATGTATGAAGTGATTTCCTCCAATTGCCATAGCATCACCATCACCAGTAATTTGCCAAACACTAAGTTTAGGGTTAGCAAGTTTTGTACCTGTTGCGATAGCTAAACCACGACCGTGAATAGTATGAAAACCATAAGTTTCCATGTAATAAGGAAAACGTGACGAACAACCAATTCCTGAAATAAAAACAAAATCTTCTTTGTTTACATCCATTTCTGGCATTGCTTTTTGCACTGCATTTAATATAGCGTAATCTCCACAACCTGGACACCATTTAACCTCTTGATCACTTGAGAAATCCTTAAATGTATATTTTACTTTATTTGCTTCCATAACTATTTCTCGTCTAAGATTTTGTTAAACGCTTCTTTCAATTCTATTGTTGTAAAAGGTAATCCTTGAACTTTGTTGTACTGCTCGTACTTAAATTCCGGGAAATTCATACGTAAGTAATTTGCAAACTGACCTAGATTTAATTCAGCAACAATTATCTTTTTATACTTACCTAAAATATCTTTCACATTGCGTTGTAATGGATTGATGAAATTGAAATGAGCTAAACCAATTGATTTACCTTCTTCTTCCATTTCGCGAACTGTAGTAAGTAAACTACCTTTTGTTCCTCCCCATCCAATTACAAGTAGATCTCCTTCTTGAGCTCCATCAACGTGTAAGTCTGGTAAAAAATCAGCAATTTTCTTGATTTTATTATCACGAGCTTCAGTCATTGCTTGATGATTTTCAGGAACATAAGATACATTTCCTGTAACACCATCTTTTTCAAGACCTCCAATACGGTGCTCTAATCCTGGTGTTCCAGGTAAAGCCCATTTACGAGCTAGTTTTTCAGCATCGCGTTTGTAAGGCAAATATTCTTCTCCCTCTTTAGCTATAGGTGGTACTATCTCTGGAAGTTCATCCATTTTAACAATTTTCCAAGGAGCAGAACCATTTCCTAAATAACCATCGGTAAGAAGTATAACTGGAGTCATATGTTCTAAAGCGACCTTAGCCGATTGGAAAGCAAAATCAAAACAATCTGAAGGACTACTTGCCGCGATAACAGCTACAGGAGATTCTCCATTACGCCCATAAAGTGCTTGCATTAAATCCGACTGCTCAGTTTTAGTAGGTAATCCTGTAGAAGGACCTCCACGCTGAACATTCACAACTACTAAAGGAAGCTCTGTCATTACAGCCAATCCAATAGCTTCGCCTTTAAGAGCTAACCCAGGACCCGATGTTGTAGTTACAGGAAGAGAACCTGCAAACGATGCTCCAATTGTAGAAGCAATACCTGCAATCTCATCTTCTGCTTGGAAAGCTTTAGCACCAAAATGTTTGTGCTTAGCAACCTCTTGTAAAATCTCTGTAGCTGGAGTAATAGGATATGAACCTAAAAATACATCTCTGCCAGATTTTTCTGATGCTGCTAGAATACCCCAAGCTGTAGCTTGGTTACCCATTACGTTACGATAAGTACCTTTCTCTAGAGTTTGAGTACCTACTATTTTTATTTGATTTGGAATAGCTTCAATTGTACTAGCAAAGTTTCTACCAGCTTTCAAAGCTTTGATATTAGCTTCAGCCACAATAGGAGCTTTCTTTCCAAATTTGTCGTTCAAAAATTTAATTGTGTGCTCACAAGGACGAGAGAACATCCAATAAACCATACCTAAAGTAAACATGTTTTTACTACGAGCCATAGTTTTAGCATCAAGTCCTAAATCTTTCAATGCTTCTTTTGTCATTGAAGTAATTGGAGCTTTGATTACTTTGTAAGCATCCAAAGTGTGGTCTTCGAGTGGGTTTGATTCCCATCCTGCTTTGGCTAAATCTTTTTTCTTGAAACTATCTGTATCAACAATGATAGTTTTAGAAGCTTTAATCCATTGTAAGTTTGCTTTCAATGCTGCTGCATTCATAGCTACTAAAACATCTGGATTATCACCTGGTGTTAAAATATCAGTTCCTCCTATGTGAACTTGAAATCCTGACACTCCTGCTACAGTCCCCTGTGGAGCTCTAATCTCAGCTGGATAATCTGGAAACGTCGCTAGGTCATTTCCTAACAATGCCGATGTCCCCGAAAACTGTGTTCCTGTTAATTGCATTCCATCACCAGAATCTCCGGCGAATTTAATGACAACCTTTTCTACTTCTGTACTTGTAACTTTATTACTTGACATTTTGTAAATTGGTTTAGCTAAATACTAATTAAAAGTTCTGGATGACTGAATCGTTATATACAATTCAATCTATATAATTAGCATTTAACCCTGAATTATTTCAGTAATTGGTTAATAATTGGTTCTTTTAAATATTTATGGTTTGGCTAAAGTATAAAGCTTTAACACATATCAAAAATCAATTTTTTTTTTTAATGAGCTAAAAAAACTTATATGATTAATATCAGTTTTAATGCTTTTAGTAACTTTATATAAATATTTACATGTCAATCACAAAAAAGCATGATCTATATCAGTATAGTTTGTGTTTGATTTTAAAAATTATTCAAAAAAACATAAAATATATTGATGATAACTATAATGATGATATTAAATCATTATTTATTAATCAATATATTCTATAAAGTATTTGATAATCAATAATTGGAGTATTATTAAAAACGGTATTATATTAAGTACAATATTTCTGTAATAATAACTTGTATGATTACAGAAACTATATAGAACAAGTAAAATTTAATGCATAAAAAAAGTGGTCTTAAAGACCACTTTTTTTACTTATGCGAATTAGTTATATCTTCTAGTTTCCAATCTTTATACTGTATCATAAATACACCTCTATTGAAATATCCGCCAAAGGGTTTACTTATAAATTCAAATTTGCCTTGCAAACCTCTTCTAGACTCATGCAAAATTCCATCTTCTAAATTATTGCTTCTTCCGAGAGATAGCAACATTTCATAAGTAATATCGAAACCTCTATAGGTAAACATACTTGGAAAGTATTTATTCTTCTGTCTGAAATCAGAGTTGAATTTTTTAACCTCATCACTATCATATTCTAAAAAATAATCTGAAGGATATGCTAGAGATACTGAATTTAAGTACGATCCTTCTAATTGCTTAAGTACTTTTGGGTGACTTATTAAATATACTCTACTAGATAGAGAATCTATTTTTTGATTTAGAGCCGTAATTACATCTGTAGTGAGTACTTTACTGTTAGATGCTATCAACACTACATTATCTTTATTGGGTTTAAGTAGTTTATATACTTCTTCTCTTTCTACTAGGTTATCTTCAGATATATATGATGAAACAATGTTTGAATCCAGCTCATACATCAATCTATTTTTAATAAAATCTGCACCAATACTATCTAACGATCCTCCGAAAACAACAATATTTGTAGAATCGTTACTTTCTGATATAACTTCCTTTAATACACTGTTCTTTGTTGTGTAAGTTGTAGGCATAGCCTGAACTAAGTTAAATCTATTGTCTATATCTAACTTTTTTGAAAGTGGAGAAACTACAAGAATATTATCGTATTTAAGCCTATCTGCTACATACTCAACATTTTCGGTATACAATGGACCAATAACAACATCTACTTCAGAAAAATCATTTTCATTCATTATTTGCTTTACAATATTTAAGTCTTTCTGAGTATCAAAAACTCTAAGTCTTACTGACAATCCCATTCTTTTTAAAGAATCTATTGCAAATAAAGCTCCATTGTAAAACTCTAAAGCTATAGCAGACCTAGAATAGAATAATTCTTCTTCTGAATATGATTCTTCTTTAACATTTTTTTTATCTGCTGACTCATCGTGTATTAGTCCTACATTTTTATTCAAGTAGAAAGGCAACATCAAAACAACATCAATTACCTTAGGGAAATTAAGTTTATCTAATTCATTTATTTTTTCAACATTTGAAAGCAATGAATCATTTGGTAAGTTCGTAAATGTATTTGTCTCAAAAATTCTAGTATCATAAATTGGTAGTGTAGCTTTTGCAATTTTCAATACCATTCCTATCTCTAACCCTTCATCTAATATTATAGGATTATCATCTCTTAGTTCTTCAATAGAAATACCAAACTTTTTGCTAATACCATAAGTTGTATCCTTCGCTTTTACTTCGTAGTAAGTGTAATTGAAATTAATATTATCTTCTTGTTCAACAATCTTTACTTCCATTCTTGGAATCCATAGAGTATCGTCAAAATTCATTTTCTGAACAACTACTGGATTACTATCCATAAGTTGTTCTTCTGTAACTCCATATTTATGACAAATACCCCATCTAGTTTCTTTAGGTTGAATAATGTGCATTATATATTTTGTTGTATCCCTTTGTTCCACAACCATTTCTTTAATCGTAGGCTCAGGGATTTTTAATTTCATCCCTATTTTCAATCCATCAATAATCTCTTGATTAGCATCAAAAAGGTCGTCAATTGTAACTTTGTATTTTTTAGCCAAAGAGAATATTGTCTCTTTAGCTTTAACAGTATGAGTTGATGGTCGATTAACATCCTCCTTTTGTTCCTTAGGTTCTCTAGCTTTATTCATTATACCCGTAACATCATCTTCTGTAATAGGAATAATTAAAACAGTGCCTATAACTGGTGGATCTTCTAAATCAGGATTTACCTTAATTAGATCATAAGGAGTAATATGATGTTTAGTTGCTATGGCTCTCACTGTCTCTCCAGCCACAACTTTGTGTGTCTTATTTTTTTCTTGAGAGTTAATGTTGCTCGCAGAAAACAAAAATAAAATCACAACAAAAATTAACTTACTAAAATCTTTCATATAATTAATTACCGTTAACTTATATTCTGAATTACTGTTTAGCTAATTGATTTAGTTATTAGCTGTAAAAAAACAAATATACTCTGATAAGCATTAAACAAAAATAGAATTTACTTTTTTTTAAATAATTTTTCAGGATATTGGATTAATTCAATTTCAAACTATAACAAACACTCCGTAAAACATTTAAATATCTCATAATAAGCCAATACTTTAAATCTCATTTATTAAAGTGATTCTACATGATTTGTGTGGAAAACAAAAGAGGAGTAGAGTAAAAATTAGATTATAAGATTTTAGTATTACATAGTAAATACAATAGGTATAGTAATCCTTTAAACCCTTAATCTTTTATTTTCTTAAAAAATAATTTATCCAAATTTTCACAACATTCGTGGTAAAACCATTTAAGTTAAAAACCTAAAATACATAATATCAACAATTTTTTGAAAAATAAAATAGACGTGATTCTCAAAGCTAAATTAGGGTTATAGATAAGTGTTGTACCTTAAAAAAAAATCAACCATCACTCAACCATCATAACATATATATCTATATTTTAACTAATTAACATTTGGATAAAATATTAACTCTACAACAATCACCCCTCATAATACTGAATTACAACAACTTACGCCTGATATTTTACATTTTGAGTTTTTCTTTCATTTATTACATGTTTTTACTTATATTTGATGTAGGGTAATTCCTATCACTAAACCTATTCTTATATGAAAAATACTACACGAATTTTCGCAATGTTGCTATTTATTTCTTTTAGCACATTTTCTCAAACAAATATACAATGGACTGGAATTAATAGTAGTGATATGTCAGATTCTGAAAATTGGCTAACTATGGATGGTTCTTTAGTTATAAATCCTATAGATAATAATTTGATTATAAACAACGAATCAAGTTACATGGTTGATTTAGGAGAATACGATCCAATCCTATCATTTTTCATAGAACTTATGATTAATTTTGGTTTTCTGCCAAACACTGAAATTATAGACAATATACTTATTGGCACAACAGGTATATTAAATTCACCTATACTTAATTCAAATATTAGCGTGAATAGTATTGTTGTTAATAATACAGCTGGTCTAGAAATATCTCCAAGTGGCAAACTCTCAATTGATGGCAATCTAACAAATAACACAATTGTAGATATTAAATCTGATGTTTCAGGTACAGGATCATTAATTGTTAAAGGTGATATTATTTTAGATGATGAATCTTCAACAGATCGTTTCAGAGTAGAAAGATGGTTTAATACCAATGGAGAAACAAAATCACATTGGCATTTAGTTTCTGCTCCTACAAATAACGAACACGCTAGAATATTTAAAGGTCATTTTCTTAACTACTACAAAGAGAATACAGGTGAATTTAAAGGTGTAACTTCTCTAAACTATGAGATTAAGGCTGGCGATGGTTATGTTGCAAAGCTAGATTTTAATAATGACGATGGCGTATCTAATATGGAAAACCCAATTGTTTTTAAAGAAAACAAGCCAAACTTTGGAAACATACAAATAGATTTAATTGAAGGAATTGGAAATACATATTTTGATTTACCAACAAATTTTAATTTAATAGGAAACCCTTATACTTCAAACCTAGATTGGGTTGCTATGTGGAACGATCCATCAAACAAATCAGAAGCTGAAGCTACAATGTACTATTATGTAGATGATGGAAGTAGCCAAGGTGATAGAAATGGATGGAAAACTTACAATGCATCAACTCATTTGGGAGATGGTGATGGAACAATAAGTACAGCACAAGCATTTGGTGTTATATTAAATCAATCTTCTGGTAAAACAGCAAGAGTTACACCTAATCAATTAAGTTTTAAATCAGACTTTCAAGTACATGGAGAAGGAAATACTTTTAGTAAAAAAGGAAAGACACTTGAAAATTATTTTGAATTAAATACATCTTCAAATAATCTAACAGATAAAATATATTTCAGGTTTAACGAAAATACAAGTGATGCCTATGATACTAATAACGATGCCTATAAGCTAAGTTCGTTTGGAAAAACTCCTACTCCATACTTTGTGAGTAGTGATAATAAAAAACTTGCCATTTGCGAAATGCCACAATCAGAATCAGTTGATATCGGATTTAACATGGATACAGACGAAGAAGTGACATTCACTTTATCAAATGTTTATGACTTTGATGAGATTATTCTAGAAGACAAAGTATTAAACTCTTTTACCGATTTAATACAAGAGTCATACAGATTCCAACACAACTCAGAAAATGATGAAACAGGAAGATTCACACTTCATTTCAAAAAAGAAACACTAAGCGAAGTAGAAGAATCTGTAGGTATGAAAGTTTACAGTAGTAATAACGAAATATTCATTAAGGCAAATAAGACTCTTACAAATGTAATTGTAAATATTTTTAATACAAACGGTCAATTAGTATTGAGTAGAAGTTATTCGTCATTAAATGATGTACAACTTACTACAGATCTTAGTAATGGAGTGTATTTAGTAGATATCTCTTCAAACCAAAATAAGTTTACAACTAGAGTTAGTATCAAACATTAAACCCTTCTCTCATGAAATATTCAAACCTAAAAGCCTTCGTTTTAACTACCTTATTCAGTACTTTAAATATTATTAGTTTATATGCCAAGAAACGCCCGCCTGCACCATTTGGCAATGACACTGGATTTTCAGATGTAAATGCTGTTGGAACTCCAATTGATAGTGCAATACCATTACTTTTCTTCGGTGCTCTGCTATTTGGAATATGGGCAACTAAAAAGTATAAATCTCAAATCTCTTAAATTATTACAATGTTCCTACATTCTAATTATGACAATAAAATAAGGCTTTATGTATAACAAATCATATAACAATAATTATATTTGATTTCAATAACATATAACTTTTTAAATAATCAGAATGAAAAAATTAGGATTAGCGCTGGCAGGTGGAGGATCTAAAGGTCTAATACATGCAGGTGCATTGCAATATTTCAAAGAAAACAAAAT
>JADGDT010000042.1:15867-24818 GCA_016744755.1 Ichthyobacteriaceae bacterium
AATAATCAGAATGAAAAAATTAGGATTAGCGCTGGCAGGTGGAGGATCTAAAGGTCTAATACATGCAGGTGCATTGCAATATTTCAAAGAAAACAAAATTATATTTCATTCATTATCTGGCACTAGTGCAGGAAGTATTGTAGCAGGTCTTTATAGCTGTGGTAAAAAACCACATGAAATATTAGATTTTTTTTCAACTACAAAAATGTTTTCTACCAAACATATAGGTCTTAGCTCTAAAGGGGTTATAAAAACTAAAACTCTCCGTAACGAATTTGAGCATATTATTGGCAATCCTAACATTGAAGACCTCAACTACGAACTGCAAATTGTAGCTACAAATATGCTTGAAGGTAGTGAGAAGATTTTCGATAAAGGAAATCTTATTGATGCAATTCTAGCCTCTTCTGCTTACCCTGGAGTATTTACACCTATGAAAATTGACGGTGTTATCTATTCCGACGGAGGTATGGTAAACAACTATCCAATAGACATAATTAAAAATAAGACAGATATTACGGTAGGCATAGATTTTCCTGATTTCGAAATATTTAAAGAAGATGATTTAAGTAACATGTTCGATATTCTAACTAGGTCTTTCGATATTATAAGAAATTTGAATACTAGTAAAAAAAATAGTCTTGCCGATATTTACCTAACACCCTCTAGAGGTTTGAATCTTGGCACATTTGACACTGACCCTAATAAACTTGAAGAAATTTTCGCATTAGGATATTCATTTACAAAAAAATACTTTCAAGATCATCCTGAAAAATTATCTTTACTAAAATAAACGTCATAAACTAACGACATGAAAAAAGTAATTTACATTACCCTCGGACTATTAGCATTTTTTTCGATTGCACTAATTGGTATCTACTACTACATAAGTGGAACAGCAACAAATTACAATTTCACTAAAAACTCTAAAGAGATTAGCTCAGAAGTAGAAATTATTTTCGACGACAATGCAGTGCCTCATATATATGCTGATAACGAGGTTGATGCAATGTATGCTTTAGGGTATGTACAGGCTTCAGAAAGATTGTGGCAAATGGACTTGATTAGACACGTAGGCGCAGGTACACTTTCCGAGTTATTTGGAGAAAAAACTATAGATAACGATAAATTTCTACGAAGTATTGGAATAGATCAAACTGCAAAACGCGCTGCAATAGATTTTGAAGCTAATGCTCCAGAAAACATTAAAGCAGAGGTACATGCTTATCTAAATGGAATTAATGCTTTTATTGCTGAAAATAATCTTCCCGCAGAATATAAGATATTACAAATAGAACCAGAAAGCTTTGTGATTTCCGACGTCTACAGAACTACTGGTTACATGGCATACAGTTTTGCATTAGCCCTAAAAACTGATCCATTAGTTACATGGATAAAGCGAAACTTAGATACTAAATATCTAGAAGAATTATCTATTCACATACTCAAAAATAACACTACAATACCTGTAACAAATTCTGATTTTACCGGAATTTATGAAATGGTTGCTAACTTAGATGCGAAGCTACCTGTTCCTCAATTTATTGGATCTAACTCGTGGGTAATTTCTGGTGATAAAACTAAAAGCGGAAAGGTAATTTTTGCTAATGATGCACATATTGCTTTCTCATCACCTTCAGTTTGGTACGAAGCTCATGTTGTAACACCTAACCTAGAGTACTACGGAAATCATTTAGCTATATATCCTTTCCCCTTAATTGGGCATACTAAACATCATTCTTGGGGAATAACCATGTTTGAGAATGATGACATTGATTTATATCAAGAAAAAATTGAAGGCGGTAAATATCTTTATGGCAATGAGTGGAAGGATTTGAAAACTAGAACCGAATTAATAAAGGTTAAGGGAGGAGAGTCTGTAGAGTTTAAAGTTAAGGAAACTAATCACGGGCCAATTATTAACAATGTTTTAGGGTCTTTAAAAGATACAGAACCCGTAGCAATGTGGTGGATTTACAATCAGTACAAATACAATAAACTAATTGAGGGTTCTTATAAATTCTCTAGAGGAGAAGGAATTGATGATGTACAAAGTGGTGCAAGCATGATTCATGCTCCTGGTCTAAATATTATGTATGGCGACGATTCAGGAAATATTGCGTGGTGGGCATCAGCTAAATTACCTGTAAGACCAAAAAACATTGATTCAAAAGAAATAATCGATGGTACAAATCCTGAAAATGATATTAAAGGATGGTATGATTTTTCTAAAAACCCACAAGCAATAAATCCAGAATCAGGATATGTTTACTCTGCAAACAATGCACCCGATGCTGTTGATGGCGTTAACTACGAAGGCTACTACTACAACGGAAACACAAGAGCAAAATCTATAATTGTAGCATTAGAAAAGCCTAACAAAGCTTGGACAATAGAAGATGTAAAAGAATTACAACTAAACGATTCTTCGAGAGTTTACTCCTCAAATACACATAAACTTATTTCATTTTTAGATGCTTCGGCTCTTAACGAAGAACAGACAAAAATGTTGTCAGTATTAAATAGTTGGGATGGTACACAAAGTATTGACAACAATGCTCCTACTATTTACTACAAGTGGATGTACAACTCTATAAAAATGATTTACGAAGATGAATTAGGTAAAGAAAGATTTAAAGCATTAATGAAAACAACTGTCTACGAAAGAAGTTTCTCTTTAATTCTTAGTAACGAAAATTCACCATGGTGGGATAATGTAAATACTGACATTGTAGAAAGTGCAAAAAATATAGTTACAGCTTCTTTTCTAAAATCTTACAACGATTTATCAGCACAACTCGGCAACAATATAGATGATTGGAAATGGGGACAAGTACACACAGTTACTTTCAACCATGCTTTGGGTAAGGTAAGCCCGCTAGATAAAATTTTCAATGTTGGGCCTTTTAATGTTCCTTCTGGAAAAGATGCATTAAACAAATTATCATTCTCTATTGATAGTACAGGTGTTTACAATGTTACTTCAGGTCCATCGATGCGAATTGCTATAGATTTTGCTGATGTTGAAAACTCTGAAAGCATTATACCTACAGGCCAATCTGGGAATGTAATGAGTCCTTACTACTCAAATCAATCGGAGAAATATGTAAACGGTATTTATCGCAAACAAAGAATGAATAGAAAAGACATTGATGAGAATAGTGTTGGTGTTTCTAAGATTTTACCTTCTAAATAATTTATATGAATGTGTATGACTATGGAGCTAGGCATGTAGGAAAAGTAAACTAGCTTAATCAAATAGACATAGCATAACTACCTCAGCATACAATTTGAAACCATAATTAGAAAGCATTCAAATCAGTAACAATACTAAAATGGTTTGTACCACCAGCAGGAGAGTAAACTGAACGTCCGTAGCTAACTCTAAATTTCTTAATTTTCATTCCGAAGCCAAAAGAGAATCCTCCGAAGTTTTTTTAGTTTGAAGACATCTAATCTAAATTAGAAAAATATACACACAAGAATAGATTACCTATTACTGAAACTGTTTAATATAAACAACAAAAATATATAATTATGTTTAATAGATTAAACATTTTAAATTATATTTGTTTAATCTATTAAACATAATTTAAATGTTAGAGTTAATAAAAAGACATATTGTTTTAATAAACAATGTAGATACTAAGTTTAAACGTAGCATTATAAACGACTTACCTTGGGGCGAAAGACTTATTGCAATTAAAGGTGCTAGAGGTGTTGGTAAAACAACAATGTTATTGCAATACATAAAAGAAAATTATAACAACAACTCCGAAGCATTATACATATCTTTAGATGACCCCTACTTTTTCAACAATAAGTTAATAGACCTTTCCGATGATTTTGTAGCACAAGGAGGTAAACATCTTTTTATTGACGAAGTTCATAAATATCCAGATTGGGCAATCGAAATAAAAAAAATATATGATTATAACCCAAAACTAAAAATAGTTTTTACAGGTTCTTCTTTGTTAGAAATAATAAACTCAAAAGCAGATCTAAGTAGGAGAGCATTATCTTATACTATGCAAGGATTATCATTCAGAGAGTTCCTAAACCTTAGATATAACTATAGTTTCGAAGAATATAACCTTGATGATATACTAGATAATCATGTAGATATTTCTTTAAAAATTGGAAAAGAAGTTAAACCCTTAAAATATTTTAGTGAATATTTGAGAATTGGGTACTTTCCCTTTTTTGAAGAAAATGAAATTTTGTATAAAAAAAGACTATTTGAAGTCATTAACATGATTATCGATATGGAATTACCAACTCTAAGAAGAGTTGATGTTTCAAAAGTCCCGAAAGTGAAACAACTATTATACATAATAAGCCAATCTGTTCCATTCAAACCAAATATTAGCACATTGGCTAACAAGATAAAAATTTCAAGAAATAGCTTATTAGAATATATTTACTCATTGGTTGAAGCCAATATTCTAATGAGTATCCATAAGGATAGCTTTGGAGTAAGCCTATTACAAAAACCAGAGAAACTGTTTCTGAACAATACAAATTACATGTATGCTTTATCAGAATTAGAACCAAATATTGGGAATATCAGAGAAACCTTCTTTCTAAATCAATTATATGAAAAACATAAAGTTACCTATCCAGAAAAAGGAGACTTCTTAATAAATAATAAAATAACTATTGAGGTAGGAGGAAAAAACAAAACTAACAAGCAAGTAGCAACCATTGAAGATGCATATATTGCTTCTGATAATATTGAATTTGGTTATGCTAATACTATTCCATTATGGATGTTTGGATTTATGTATTAGTTAACCTGTAAACTTTGATATTCAATTATTCCGACTCTAGTGGTTCTACAAAACTAAGATATTCATAACTTGCTACTTGCAATATTTTAGAAAGCATTCAAATCAGTAACAATACTAAAGTTGTTAGTTCCTCCAGCAGGTGAATAAACGGAGCGTCCGTAGCTAACTCTGAATTTCTTGATTTTCATTCCGAAGCCAAAAGAGAAGCCTCCGAAGTTCTTTTGATTTTGAAGATTCATCTCGGCAGCTCTACGGAAATTATATCCTAATCTTACAGAGAAGCTTCTACGAGGGAAAAGTTCGGCGCCAATAATTACGTGACGCATAGCTTTGTTTAATAATGTTATATCTTCCTTCTCTTCATTTCCCTCACCATCTAAAGATGTGGCCGATGGATTAGAGAAAGAAACATCTAATTGTTGTAGATTATCTACGGTCAACGACCATTGTAGCGGTAAGTGTTCTAACTCTTGTGTAATTCCAAATTGCAACTCAAAAGGTAAATTTTCCCTATCGTGTCCAGAATATGTTTTGAACTGCATTCCAACGTTTTTTACAACAAATGCAAGCATCATATTTTTATTAGGAACTTTATAGGTAACACCAAAATCGAAAGCCATTCCGTAAGAATTCCAGCTATCTAAAACAGAATTTATTATTTTGGCATTCGCTCCAACTGTCCACAACGAATCTAACTCATAGGAATACCCTACATTCAACGCCATTTCGTTAGCGGAAAAAGTTCCTAATTCTTCTCCATTATCAGACCTTATAAACTCACCATAATTAACATAAGATATACTTGCTACAAACGTCCCCAAGCTGTCAAAATCGCGACCATACGCAAACGAGCCGTAATTTACATCTGTAAAATAATCAACGTAGTTAAAAGAAACTTTCCCATCCATACCTTTATTTATCAAAGCTGGATTAAAAATTGCGAAGTTCACATCTTCATCTTTTACCGAAATTACTTTCGATCCAAGTGCCGATTGCCTAGCCGAAGAAACCAAATTCATAAACTGATAAGTCCCCTTACCTCCTATCTGAGCGACAGAAAACAAAGGTGATAACAGTATAAAAATTAATAAAAATCTAAATCGGTTTAGCATGTCCGCAAAGTAATAAAAATATAGAAATGAATACAATATTCAATTAATAATTATCTAAAGTAATTCAATATAAATAACTCTAAAAAACAAGTATTAGTATCTAAATAAAAAATGTGCCATAAGTAAACATTTCTGTAGACCTATTGCACATTAATAACTTAATTCCTGTATGGTTGGTGAGCGGAGCCGAACCAGCTTAACTCTTCTTCTCTTCCTTTTTAGGAACAAGATTCTTAGCGTTCTTAACTTTTGTTTTAGTTACTGCTATCTCTACCACTTCTCTCATATCAGTTACATAATGGAAAGTTAACCCCTTAATGTATCTTTCTTCTATTTCGTTTATATCTCTTTCGTTTTCTTTACTCAAAAGAATCTCTTTGATATTTGCACGTTTTGCAGCAAGAATTTTCTCTTTCACTCCACCTACAGGTAAT
The DNA here is from genome assembly GCA_016744755.1 of Ichthyobacteriaceae bacterium. GTDB lineage: Bacteria > Bacteroidota > Bacteroidia > Flavobacteriales > JADGDT01 > JADGDT01. Next base: position 22,204 of record JADGDT010000042.1, read on the forward strand.
ACTTTACCTCGTAGAGTAATTTCTCCTGTCATTGCTAGTTTGTTCTTAACCTTACGCTGTGTGTAAAGCGAAACCAAAGATGTAAGCATAGTTACACCTGCTGATGGTCCATCTTTTGGTGTAGCTCCTTCTGGCACGTGAATATGAATATTCCATTTATTCATAATCTCTGGATTAATGCCAAAATCTTCTGCATTTGATTTTATAAACTGAAGAGCAATTTTAGCAGATTCCTGCATAACCTTACCAAGGTTACCCGTCATCGATAAAGTTCCATTACCTGGTGTAAGTATAGATTCTATAAAAAGAATATCTCCTCCAACCGATGTCCAAGCCAAACCTGTAACAACACCTGCCACATCATTTCCTTGATATTTATCTCTTTCTAGGTGCGATGCTCCAAGTATTTCAACTATCCTCTCATCAGAAAGTTTTACTTCATACTCTTCTTCCATTGCAATGTGCTTGGCAGTATTTCTAACAACCTTAGCTATTTTTTTATCTAAACCACGTACACCCGATTCACGAGTATAGCCTTCAACTATTTTCTCTATCTGCTTTTTGGCAATAGAAATATGCTTAGTTTCTAGTCCGTGCTCTTTTATTTGCTTTGGCAAAAGATGACGTTTTCCAATCTCAACTTTCTCCTCAATTGTATAACCCGAAATATCAATAATTTCCATCCTATCGCGTAACGCAGGCTGAATAGAGCCTAAGTTGTTTGCAGTAGCTATAAAAAGAACTTTAGATAAATCGTACCCCATTTCTAAGAAATTATCGTAAAACTCAAAGTTTTGCTCTGGGTCTAAAACTTCTAACATTGCCGACGATGGATCGCCTTGATGACTAGATGCCAACTTATCTATTTCGTCCAATACAAAAACAGGATTAGATGTTCCAGCTTTTTTCAAACTCTGAACAATACGCCCCGGCATGGCCCCAATATATGTTTTTCTGTGACCTCTTATCTCTGCTTCATCACGCAATCCTCCAAGAGAAATTCTAACATATTTTCTATTTAAAGACTCAGCAATAGAACGACCTAGTGAAGTTTTACCAACTCCAGGAGGTCCATACAAACAAATAATTGGCGATTTCATGTCACCTTTTAATTTAAGTACAGCCAAATGCTCTATAATTCTTTCCTTAACTTTCTCTAATCCGTAATGATCTTTATCCAATACTTTCTTAGCATGTTTAAGGTCAAAGTCGTCTTCAGAAAATTCACCCCAAGGCAAATCTAAAATCAAATCTAAATAATTGCGTTGTACAGAGTACTCGGCAACCTGCGGATTCATACGCTGTAGTTTACCTAATTCCTTTTCAAAAGTTTCGGCAATATCTTTATTCCACTTTTTAGTTTTTGCTTTCTCCTTCATCTCTTCCAACTCCTCTTCATAAGAAACTCCTCCGAGCTCTTCCTGAATAGTTTTCATTTGTTGGTGCAAGAAATACTCACGTTGTTGCTGATCAATATCAACCTTAACTTTAGACTGAATATCATTCTTAAGCTCTAATTTCTGTAATTCAACAGTAAGGAACTTCAACCCTTTTAAAGCTCTTTCCTTCAAATCATTTGTTTCCAATAAACCTTGTTTGTCTTTAACATCAAGGTTCATGTTACTAGAAATAAAATTGATTAAGAAAGGAGTACTTTCAATGTTTTTAATTGCAAAAGTAGCCTCCGATGGAATATTAGGATTCTCATTAATTATTTTAATTGCTAAATCTTTTAATGAGTCAACAATAGCCTTAAATTCTTGGTCATCTGGGAACTCACGTTTTTCGGTAATATTAGATACTTTAGCTTTAATATAAGGCTCTTCCTCTACAATTGCATCAATATTGAAACGCTTTTTCCCTTGTAAAATCACGGTTGTATTACCATCGGGCATCTTAAATACTCTAATGATTTTTGCTACCGTACCAATATGATTCAAATCGGCTGGTGTAGGATCTTCAACACTTGCATCAATCTGCGAAACAACACCTATGGTTTTATCTCCAGCATTAGCATCTTGTATCAACTGTATCGATTTATCTCTGCCAGCAGTAATAGGAATAACTACTCCAGGAAAAAGAACCGTGTTGCGCAAAGGCAAAATAGCAAGTACTTCGGGTAATTCCTCGTTGTGCAATTCCTCTTCATCTTCGGGAGTCATCAACGGTATAAAATCCGTATCCTCATCCATCATGTGCTGTAGCGACATATTCTCTATATTCATCATATTATTTTCGTTCAATATTTATTATTCAAGACACTATGTCATACCTTAGTAAAACACATGTGTATTAATGACAGATTTGTCATTAATCCCCTCAAATACTTCATTTAATTTATCAGGCTTACTATATGGACAATTGCTGTGCCACTTTTATACATTCCAATAATTAATTTAGCCTGCGAATTTACTAAATAACTCTGAAAATAATTGCCTAGAAAATAGATATATGATATGTTTATATTTAGGCTGGCTTAACGGGCTATCTACTATAGTTGTACATGTAATAATTGTTCACCTATAACTTTGCAGAAGCTTCCCTTGGTCGCTCTACAAAGTTGAGGTTCATAAATTATTACAAATACAAGCTACCGTTTCTATCCCTGCCAGAAA